>JAIMBF010000162.1 GCA_023511585.1 Terriglobia bacterium | reverse complement strand
TCACCGAGGCGGCCGTCGATGCTTTGGTTGCTTTCATGGCGGAGTTTGCCGCCAAACATGCCCACCGCTGATGGCTGATCTTTCGCGCTTTCTCCTGCTTGGCATCGTTGCCTTTGCCCTTGCCCTCCGCTGGTGGCTTGCCGGGCGCCAAATTGTGCATCTCCGCCTCCGGCAAGGTTTCACCGAAGCAGAGGCGCACGCTCGGGCTTATGCAATCGCCCGCGCCCGTCTTGAGGTTTTCGCTGCTTTCCTGGAAACGGCGCTGATTCTGCTTTTTACCATCGGCGGCGGTATCGCCTGGCTGTCGCGGTTCTGGCAGGGCAGGCCGGGGCTCGGCGCGATTTTGGTCGCAACCGTGGTGGCGGCCTTTGCCGTGCTGCGCGGCCTCTTGCGGCTCTATCAGGCGCGCGTGCTCGATGTGCGATTCGGCCTCGCCTCGAGGGCGCCCCTTCGTTTGCTCGCCGCTCCTCTGTCGCAAGGCATCATCGCCATTGCCGTTGCCGCAGCCATGGGCGAAGCGCTGCGTTGGCTCATCGATACGGGTTGGAGGGAATGGTGGCTTGGGGCGGCCGCGCTTTGGAGCATCGTGCTGATCGTGCAGGTTTGGGCGGAGCCGGTGCTTTCGCTCTGGTTCGGCCATCGGGCGCAGCCCCTTGCAGATAGCAGTTTGCGACAGCGTTTGCAGAAATTGCTTGACCGGGCCGGCCTCAGGCGGGCGAAAATGTATCGCATCACAAGTGCGTTTCCCTCGCGCCGGGCCAATGCGCGGCTCGCGGGAGCCGGGCGTTGGCGCCGCATCGAACTCGCCGATACTTTGCTCAAGCTTCTCGCCCCGGCCGAAGTGGAAGCGGTGGTCGCGCATGAGTTAGGACATTGGCACGGTGCCCATATCGCCTGGGATCTTGCTTTGCGGGTGCTGGCGGGGTTTGTCGGCTTCGCTCTGCTGGCCGCCGCGATGGCGGCGCGAACGCTCGGGAACAGCATCGGCCTCGGTCCCGAGGCCAGCCCGCCGGCCTTTTTCGCTGCCGGCGTTGCGCTCTTGCCGCTGGCGCGATTCTTCCTCACCCCGCTGGTGGCATTCCTCCACCGCAGATTCGAATACGCGGCCGATGCTTTTGCCGCGCGTGCGGCAGATCCCCGCGCTCTGATCGCCGCATTGGAGAAGCTTTATTCCGTGAATGCCACCGTCCGCTCGGCGGATCCGATCTATGCAGGCTTCTATGCCTCGCACCCCGAACCGGTTCCGCGCATCCGCCGCTTAGAAGCGCTCGCCCGCCAAGCCGAGCTCCATCTCGAGCCGGAGCGGCGCGAGCACCGCCTCCACCGCGGCCGCAACGGCGAACAGCCGCGCATCGGCTAACGCTTCGCTGCGATCCGTCCTATGCCGAGAAGCGCCACGCAATACGCCGCGCGGTAAACGATCTTTCATACTTTGCGGGCATCATCCTGCGCGTGCGCGCGCTCAGAGCTCAACCCGGGTACTCCGCTCCGTCTCCTCCCGTTTCGCAAGCTATGCGAAAGCGGCGCATCGCCCATGCCTATAGGCTCGCGGCGCAGGGACAGCGCGAGGAGGTGCAGACGCGCTATGGAGCGTTGCTCGTCGCGCCCCGGCGCTCGCTCCCTCGAGCACGCGGCTTGGCGAGCAGAGCGGAAAAAGCTGCGCGGCGATCTGGTATGGGCCGGCGACGCACCGCCGCTCATGCCGAATTGCCATGCCATCAACCGGCGAGAATTGGTGCGGAATTACTAATTACCGAAGATGATAAAATTTTTCTTGGAAAAAATGAAAATCTCTTGTTTCCGAAACTCACGTTATCGGAAGTCAGCAACCGGGCCAAGTAACAAAGATTTAAAAAAGGCGCGCACGTCCTTTACTGGACAAGCGTCACTTCAAGTCTTTCATCAACGACCTTAAAGAGATTCTCTCGCGCCACATGCAACGCACAACTATCGGATAATCCCGGGTGCTCTTATGAAAGAAGCGCTGCTCAAGGATTTCCGCATTGATGATGAGTTGGCGGACTCTTCTCCGCCATCCAGTCCAAAAACAAAGAAGCGCCGTTTTTTCTTCGGTCGACCGGTTAAAATAACAATAACCGCACTGCTTATGGCATCCGCCATATTTGCAATATTATTGAACAATGCCGTTGTTTATTCAAACAACGCCGTCATCTCTGCTTATACTGTTTCCATTCGCGCGCCCATTGGCGGTTATCTGTCCGGCCCACAAGTTCGCGTTGGTGATTCCGTTTCATCGGGAAGCATTCTTGCTCGGATCACCAATCCCCGCATCGATAATCAACGGTTGGTCGATTTGAAACAGCTTTCGATACGCCAGCAATCTGATCTCGATGCCTACAAAGCAGAACGCGATCGTCTCATTTCCCTGCGGAATTCTCTTTTACAACGTGGCTCCGAATATGAAAAAGCCGAGGTCGAATATTTCAAAAAGCGGTCCGAAGAAGCCGCTTTTCTATTTCAATCCAAGGAAGAACAACGCCGACAAGCACTACGTGATCTCACCCGTAACGATATACTCAGCAAGCAGGGATGGGTCTCTGTCTCCGAGCTGGAGCGACGAAAATCGACATTCGATATCGCAAAATACGAAGCCGAGGCACAGTTAGCGGAAGTCGGAACGCTGCAAATTCAAGCCGAAGCAGCAAGACGCGGTCTTTTCTTAGAGAATGGACAAAACGATGTTCCCTACTCCGTGCAACGTGCCGATGAAGTCAGCCTCCGAATCGCGGAAATCGAGCGTGAGATCTCACTGCTTCAAACAACCCAAAACGAAACTCTGGCGCGTCTTGCTGAGGAAGAAAACCGCGTTGAGCTTCTCCGTTCTGCAACCTTGATCGCTCCGTCCACCGGAATGGTCTGGAAGCTCGGAGCATCGGATGGCGAGCTTGTGGCAATCGGGGATACGATAAGCGAATTGGTGGACTGCGGCGACGTCTTCATACTTGCAAAGATCCCGCAAAGCCGCTTCGGCGATATCATTATAGGAAGTGTTGCTCGTTACCGGTTCTCAGGGGAAACAAACCGGCATGTGGGACAAGTAACCGCCGTCACAGGCGAACTTAGTTTGGCCGGAGATCGAAATTTGGCGGCCACGCCGACAGCGGAGAGATCGCCCACCGCAATCGTTCGGATCAAGATAGGCCCATCCGAAAATGTTGCAGGAAAGTGTACAGTCGGGCGC
>JAIMBF010000040.1 GCA_023511585.1 Terriglobia bacterium | reverse complement strand
CGGTCATGATGGCTCTCGTTCGGTTCCGACGAGCGCAAGATTATCCGAACCCCGCATCTTGGGCAAGCAAAATGTTAGATATGCAAACTAACGCCTGCCGCCGACCTGCTTCAGCACATCAGCAACCGCAGCCGGGCGATGGGGAGAAACCCGAGAAAAGAGAGTTGGCCGATCGCCGGCGTTCCGATATGCGTAACGTCTGCGAAGTGCCAGCATACTCCGCGGTTGAGGGTTCCATGAGCGCCGGCTTCAAAGATCATTTCTCAAACAAGGCTGCCGCCTACGCGGCGCATCGGCCGACCTACCCGCCCGCGTTGGCGGCGTTTCTTGCGGAAATCTCGCCCGGCCGCGCATGCGCATGGGACTGCGGCTGCGGTTCCGGCCAGCTCTCGGTGCTCTTGGCGCCGCATTTCGCACGCGTCATCGGCACCGATGCCAGCAAGCAGCAGGTGGAGAGGGCAAAGCCACACCCGCGCGTGAGCTATCTTTGCGCGCCGGCGGAAGAGAGCGGGTTGCCCGCGCAGAGCTGCGATTTGATCGTCGCGGCGCAGGCGGCGCATTGGTTCGATCTCGATCGGTTCTATCGGGAAGCGCGGCGGGTGGGGCGTCCGGGCACGGCGATCGCGCTTGTCTCTTATGGGGTTTTTCAGATCGATGCGGCGATCGATCCGATGATCGCAAAATTCTACGCGGGCACTCTGGCGCCCTATTGGCCGCCCGAGCGGCGCCATGTGGAAAGCGGATACCGCACGCTTCCGTTCCCTTTTCCCGAGCTTGCGCCGCCGGCTTTTGAGATTACGGTGGATTGGAACTTTCTCGATCTGCTGGGTTACATCACCACCTGGTCTGCCGTTGCCGCGCTGGAACGCGCGGGCGGGCACGCGGCGTTCGCGGCGTTTCAGGACGAACTTATGCGCGCTTGGGGCAATCCGGAGACGAAACGAACGGTGCGCTGGCCGATTGCGCTGCGGGCGGGCCATATCGGTGCGCGCGCGCCGTAAGGCCGAATGGTTTGTGCGAAGAACGCTTCCCGCTAGGACTTAGCTTCGGACGGCGCGGGATGCCGCCCCGCGCGTTGCGGCAACACCAGCAGGCAGACGATGATGAATGCGGCAATGATCGCCGAGGCCAGCGGCCGGCTGAACGCAAAGCCGCCGTCCGCCACCGGCTTGTCCAGCAAATCCCCGACCGTGGCGCCGAGCGGCCGGGTGAGGATGAAAGCCGCCCAGAACAAGAAGACGCGCGAGGTTTTTGTCCAGAAATACAGCCCGGCAAGGATCGCAAGCCCCGCGGCAAACACGAGAGCGCCGCCTTCGTAGCCAAGCCCGCCGGTATCGGCTGCCCAATCACCGAGTGCAGTGCCGAGCGTTTGCGAAAACGTGATGGCGGCCCAGTAGAAGGCTTCCGCCTTCGGCGTGCTGACGGTGTTGACGGAGATGGTGCCCTGCGACCAATACCAAAGGCCGAGGATCGTCATCAGGCAAAGGAAGAGCAACGCCGAGCCGCCCGTATAGCCGATGCCGAGCGAGCGATCGGCGAAATCCGCCATCGTGGTGCCGAAGGTGGTGGATGCGACGATCGTCGCCCAATAGAGGAATGCGTGAAATCGCTTCGCCAGAATCTGGGCAAGAACCAGCACCACGAGCAAAGCGAAGAAGAGAGCGGTGCCGGAAAGATAGCCCCAGCCAAGCGTCATGGTCACCGAATCGCCGCCGGTTTCGCCCAACGTGGTTGCGGCGATTTTGATGATCCAGAAGAACAAGGTGACCTCCGGCACCTTGCTCATGATCTCCTCTCGCCTGACGTTATGCATGTGCGTTATCCGAGCAATTTCACCTAGGCTTGGCAGCCTTCCTCGCGCAGGAGTTCGCGCACCGCTTCCTCGGGCACGTCGCGGCTGGTGAAGGCCGCGCCGATGCCGCGCACCAGCACGAAGGTCATCCGCCCGTCCCGCACTTTCTTGTCGCGGCGCATATGGTGCAGCAAGCGCTCGGCGGAGAGGGCGCGGTTCAGCATGGCAAGGCGCGCGGGAAGCGCAACCTCCGCGAGATGCGCCTCGACCCGCTCGGCATCCGCCAAGGCCGCAAGCCCGAGCCGGGCCGAGAGGCGGAACGCCAGCGAAAGCCCCACCGCAACGGCTTCGCCGTGCAAAATGCGGCCGTAGCCGAGCTCGGCCTCTAACGCATGGGCAAAGGTGTGACCGAGATTGAGCAGGGCGCGGCCGTCGTTCGCTTGCTCTTCGCGCTCGTCTTCGCCCACTACGCGGGCCTTGAAGGCCACGGCGCGCAAGATAGCTTCCGCCTGCGCCGCCTGCTCGCCGCCGACCACCGCGCGGCCCTCGCGTTCGCACCATGCAAACAAGCCCGCATCCCCGATCAGCCCGGCTTTGACGATCTCGGCGTATCCCGCGCGAAGCTCGCGCGGCGGGAGTGTGGCGAGCGTTGCGGTATCGGCCAGCACCGCAAGCGGCTGGTGGAAGGCGCCGAGCAGGTTTTTGCCCTGCGGCATGTTCACCCCGGTTTTGCCGCCGACCGAGGAATCGACCTGCGCCAAGAGCGTGGTCGGCACCTGCACGAACGGCAGGCCGCGCAGCGTGGTGGCGGCGGCAAAGCCGGCGACATCGCCCACCACGCCGCCGCCGAGCGCGAAGACCGCGGTGCGGCGTTCCACCCCGGCATCCAGCAGCTCGCCCACCAGGCGCAGGTAGGTCTCCGGCGTTTTTGCCGCTTCGCCCGCCTGCATGATGAAGGCGCGCGTGGCGATGCCGGTGGCCGCAAGCCCTTCTTCGAGCGCGGGCAGGTGAAGCGGCGCCACGGCGGAATCGGTGATGATGACGGCGCGCTTCTGCGGCAGCACGGGGGCGAGCAAAGCGCCCGCGCGCGAGAGCAAGCCGGAGCCGATCAGCACGTCATACGAAGAGCGAGAGAGGTTGACGCGAAGCCGCCGCGGCGGCGACCAGGCGAGCAGCGCCTCCAGCACCCGGGTGGTGGTGGTCTCCGGGCTGTCCTCGCCGCAATCCACCACCACATCGGCTTCCGCATAGACCGGGCCGCGCACGGCCAAAAGCCGGGTGAGGATTTCCTTCGGGTCGCCGCCCGCGAGCAGCGGCCGGTGGGTGCGGCCCGCCACGCGCGGCACCAAGACCTCGATCGGGCAGCGCAGCCAAACGGAGACGGCCGTTTCGCGGATCCACGCGCGAATCTCGGGATCCATAAACGCGCCGCCGCCCGCGGCCAACACGATGCGCTCGCCGCTCAAAAGCCGGCGCATCACCCTCCGTTCGCCTTCGCGAAACGCCTGCTCGCCGTACCGCGCGAACAATTCGGGGATGTCGCAGCCCGCGGCGAGCTCGATTTCGGTATCGGCGTCGCGGAACGGCAGGCCGAGGCGCGCGGCAAGCCGGCGCCCGATGGAACTTTTGCCGGCCCCCATCAGGCCGACCAGCACAATGCTGCGCTGCTTGAGCACGGCGGGGAATGTGGGAGAGTCTCGGAGCGGCACGTCGGTCATGGAAGAGTTGCCTCGCATCGCCGCGGAGGCTAGCACAGAAGCCCCGGCCCAAGCCAAGGCAGTTCGCAAGGCAGATTCATGCGCTCCAGCCTCCTGATCGTGTTCCTCGTCGGCCTCATTGCGGTCCTTCTGGGCCTGCTGGCATTGGGGCTTTTCCCTCCGAACCCCACGCCGCACGCCGTGGAAAAAGTATTGCCCAACACCAGCTTTAAAACGCATTGATGGCCGATGAATCGGCACATCGAGTCGTTTCTTGAAATGCTCGCCGCCGAGCACGGCGCGGCGCGCAACACGGCGGCGGCTTATCTTGCTGATTTGGAAGATTTTGAAGCCTTCGCAGCCGCGCAAGGGGCGAGCCTGCTGGCCGCCCCGGCGGAGCTTCTGCATGCCTACCTTGCCGCGCTTTCCGCGCGGGGGCTTTCCGCCCGCACGCAGGCGCGGCGGCTTTCCGCTTTGCGGCAGTTTTACCGCTTTCTTCTGCGCGAGCAGCTCCGCCCCGATGACCCGACCCAATTGCTGGAAACGCCGAAACAGGGGCGCTCGCTGCCCAAGTTTCTCACCGAGGCGGAGGTGGAGGCGCTGCTTCGGGCTGCGGCGGATTGGGCGGGGCCCAAGGGCCTGATGGCGCGCGCGGCGTTGGAGATTCTCTACTCCACGGGCATGCGCGTTTCCGAATTGCTTTCGCTGCCGGCCGAGGCGTTCCGGCACGAATCCGCGGTGCTGATGCTGCGGGGCAAAGGGGGCCGGGAACGGCTGGTGCCGCTTTCCGAGCAGGCCCGAACGGCGGCCGCGGCGTGGCTTGCAGCGCGGAAAGACCGCAGCCGCTGGCTGTTCCCCGGCCGTTCGCTGCAACATCCGATGACGCGGCGCGGCTTTGCGTTCCTGCTGGAGCGGCTGGCGCTGGCGGCGGGGCTGGATCCCGCGCGAGTCTCGCCGCATGTGCTGCGCCATTCTTTTGCGTCGCACCTGCTGGCGCGCGGGGCTGATTTGCGGAGCCTGCAGTTGCTGCTCGGCCACGCCGATATCGCGACAACCCAGATTTACACGCATGTGCAGGCGGAGCGGCTGCGCGAGGTGGTGCAGCACTACCACCCGTTGGGTGAAGGGGGGTCCGGCCAAAGCAAAACGAAGGGCCGGGAAGCGAAGAAAACCGCGGGCCGATAGGTGCCCCGCCCGCGTTCTTCGCAGCCGCGGTCTTTCCGCCGGCGGGATCTGTGCTAAAGGCGCGCGCGATGCGCCATTTCCTCGACTTTGAAAAACCCATCGCCGAGCTGGAAAGCAAGATCGACGAACTCCGCCGCATGTCCGAGCCGGAGGGGATGAATATCGCCGACGAGGTCGAGCGCTTGAACGAGAAGGTGGAGCGGCAGCTTCGCCAAATCTACGCCAAGCTGACGCCCTGGCAGAAAACCCAGGTGGCGCGCCACCCCGACCGGCCGAAGGCCGGCGATTACATCCGTGCGTTGATTACCGAGTTCACGCCGCTGGCCGGGGATCGGGCCTTCGCGGACGATGCCGCGGTGCTGAGCGGGCTTGGGCGCTTCCGGGGCCGCTCGGTCGTGGTGCTGGGCACGGAAAAGGGCTCCGATACCGAAAGCCGGGTGAAGCACAATTTCGGCATGGCGCGGCCGGAGGGTTACCGCAAGGCGCGGCGGATGATGGCGCTTGCCGGCCGCTTCGGCCTGCCGATTCTCTCTTTCGTGGACACCGCCGGCGCCTTTCCGGGCATCGAGGCCGAGGCGCGCGGCCAAGCCGAAGCCATCGCCCGCTCCATCGAGGCGTGTTTGGAAGCGCCGGTGCCCATGGTGGCGAGCATTATCGGCGAAGGCGGCTCGGGCGGGGCGATTGCGCTGGCCGCGAGCGATTGCGTGCTGATGCTGGAGCATGCGATCTATTCGGTGATTTCCCCCGAGGGCTGCGCCTCCATCCTTTGGCGCGACGCAAGCCAAGCGCCTGTCGCGGCCGAGGCGCTTCGGCTCACGGCGGAAGATCTCAAGCGCCTGAAGCTGGTGGACCGTGTGATTGCGGAACCTCTCGGGGGGGCGCATCGCGATCCGGAAAGTGCCATCCAAGCGGTGGGGGATGCGATCGCCGAGGCTCTAGGCCCGTTGCTTGCGCTGGACAGCACGACGCTGAAAGCGCGTCGGCGCGAGAAATTTCTGGAAATGGGGCGCGAGGGCTTGGCCCAGCGCTGAGATGGCACGATAATGGGTTAAGCGTTCCCATGCTTAACCGGTCCGGACCTCTGCACAGCCGAATTTATTTTGATGGCGATCGATCCCAGAAGCTGCACGTGCGGCAGCGGGCTGCGTTATGCCCGCTGCTGCGGGCTTGACCTCAATAGCTTAAGCCCGCCCCAGGCAACCGAGCCCTTGCGCCCGCTGTTGGCGGAGGCGAGCGCCGCGCTACAAAAGGGCGAGGCCGAGCGGGCGGAGGCGACGGTTCTGCGCCTGTTGGAGCTGGCGCCCGGCTGGGAAGAGGCGCTGGCCTTGCTCTACTCTCTGCGGAAGCGGCAGAACAAGGCGGCGGCGGCCGAAGTGCTGGCGCGCCGGATGGTGGCGCTCAATCCGAACAATTTTTGGGCGACCAACGAGCTCGGGCTGATGTTGTTTCAGAGAGGGGCGCTGGCGGAAGCCGAGGTGCTGGCGCGGAACCTGGTGCGCCTCGCGCCCCGCAACCCGCAGGCGCACAATCTGCTGGCGCTGGTGCTGACCGAAGCGAACCGCCCGCATGGCGGGGAGTATCACTACCGGCAGGTGCTGGCTTTGCTCGAGAAGCCGGATGCGGTGGTGCTGGCCAATTTGGCCTGGAATCTCAAAACCCAGGGCCGCTTTCCGGAAGCGCGGGAGCTCTATGAGCAATCCGTGGCGCTCAATCCGGATGTGCTGCAAACCTGGCTCGGCTGGGCGCGGCTTGAGGATGCCGACCGCAACCTGGCGCGGGCGCACGAATTGCTCGATCGCGCCGAGAAAGTCTCTCCCGGTGCCGCCTCGGTGCGGCTGTTGCGCGCCGTTTTCTACGGCCGCGAGGGAAAGCTCGAGCAAGCTTTGGCGGAAATCGAGAGTATTGCGGATGCGGGGGATGCCGGGCTCGGGGCGAACGAGCTTTTGGAAAAGGGGCGCCTGCTCGACCGCTTGCACCGTCCGCAAGAGGCGTTTGCCGCCTTCGCCGCCGGCAAGAAGAAAGCGCGCGAGGCGCTGGGGCACGGGTATCTTGCCGAGCAGGCCAACGAACTTGTGCGCCGGTTGAAGGCCTTTTTCACCGCCGAGCGGCTGGCCCATTTACCGCGCGCGCGGCGAAAAGACGGGGAGCCGCAGCCGATTTTCATCCTGGGCTTTCCGCGTTCGGGCACCACGCTTCTCGAGCAGATGCTTTCCGCGCATCCGGAAATTTCCGCCGGCGACGAGTTGCCGCTGATTCACGATATTGCGCAATCCTTGCAGCGGGTCTTGAACAGCCCCTTGCCCTATCCCGAGGCCTTGGCCGAGCTTTGGATGGCGGACTATCGGGAAGCGCTGGACGAGCTGCGCGATACCTATCTGAAACGCGCGCGCGAAATGGGCATCATTCGCGAAGGCGCCCGATGGTTTACCGATAAGATGCCGCTGAACGAAACCCATCTCGGCCTGATTGCGCTCTTGTTTCCGGCCTCGCCGCTGATTCATCTGGTGCGCCATCCTCTGGACGTGGTGCTTTCCGCCTATTCCATCCATCTGACGCACGGCTATTTCTGCGCCTTTGAACTGGAATCGATTGCGCAACACTATGCGTTGATTGCGGATCTGGTCGCGCATTACCGGAGCGAAATGACATTACGCTATCTGCAGATCCGCTATGAAGACATAGTTTCTAACCCAAAACGTTCGATCGAGCGCATCCTTGCCCATATCGGCGTTCCGTTCCATGCAAACTGCCTGAATTTTTCCGAAAACCGCCGATACGCGCGCACGCCGAGCTACGCGCAGGTGACCGAGCCGCTTTATGATCGGGCCGTCTTCCGCTATCGGGACTATCTGGAGCCGCTTAGGCCCGTGATTCCGATCCTGGCGCCGATCGCGCAGCGCATGGGCTACACGATCGACGAGCTGCCGGCTTCGGGCGCGGGCAAGCTTAAGGCTTCCCGATGAGCGCGGTCTTCGCGGACGCTGGCCGGCACGGGGAAGGGCCGCTTGCGCGGCTTATGGCGGAAGCGTCGACGCTAGAGCAGGCAAGCCGGCTTCAGGAAGCCGAAGCGCTTTTGCGGCAGGCGCTGCAAGTTGCGCCGGAACATCCGCATGCGATTCACATGCTGGGCATTGTTGCGTTTCGTTCCGGAAACGAGGAAGAAGCATGCCGGCTGATGGAACGCTCCATTGCCCTTTCGCCGAATACCGGCCTTTATTATCGCAATATCTGCGCGATTTACCGGGCTTTGGGCCGGCTGGAGGCAGGGCGGGCGGCCGGGTTACGTGCGGTGAGCCTGACGCCGGATGATCCGCATGCGCACGCCAACCTTGCCATTATTCATTACGATTTGCTGGAATTGGACGAAGCCTTCGCCTGCTGTGAACGCGCGCTGGCGTTGAAGCCGGATTATCCCGAAGCGCATTTTGAAAAAGCGGAAGTTTTGCTTTTGCGCGGAGACTATGAGGCCGGTTGGGAAGAATACGAATGGCGCTTTCAACTGCCGCAGGCCGCAGGCATGTTGCCGAAGACCGAAAAACCGCAATGGGACGGCGCACCGATTGCGGAAGGGAAGCTTTTGCTGGTGGCCGATCAAGGCTTTGGCGACGTGATTCAATTTTCGCGCTATATTCCATGGGCGGCTGGGCGTTGCAGCGAGCTTGTCATTGCCGCCAGCAGCGAGCTTAAGCCGATTCTTTCGCAGTTTTCGGAATTGCAGGGAATTTATCATCGTTGGGATGAAGTTCCGGACTATGCGGCATATTGCCCGCTTTCCAGCCTGCCCAGGCTTGCCGGGACAAGGCCGGAAACCATTCCGGCATCGATCCCTTATCTGCGTGCGGATCCTGCGCGCGTTGCGGCCTGGGTCGCGCGTTTGAATGATTTGATACCGGAAGGGTTTTTCCGGGTGGCGATCGCCTGGGCCGGCCGCGCGGCGCATAACAATGATCGCAATCGCTCGAGCACGCTCGCGCAATGGCAAGCGATTTTGGCAACCGATCGGGTAGCGTTTCTCGCCTTGCAAAAGGGCCCGCCTTGCCAGCAGATCGGCGCGTATTACGGCGATGCGGCGCTGGTGAGCCTGGGGCCTTCGCTTTTGGATTTCGGCGACACCATGGCGATTTTGGAATCGGTCGATTTGGTGATTTCGGTTGATACGTCGCTCGGCCATCTTGCCGGCGCCATGGGAAGGCCGGTTTGGCTGATGCTGCCCTTTGCACCCGATTGGCGTTGGCTTTTGCATCGCACCGACACACCTTGGTATCCGACCATGCGCCTCTATCGGCAGCGCGCACCGCGGGATTGGGAGGAATTGACCGCGCGGGTTGCCGCCGACTTGCTCCGCCATGCCAGAGCGAAGGAAGAGACAGAAAGCCCGCAATGGAAAATGTCGGCATAAGATCAGAGAACAAGGCCATCCGGTTTTAATCCGCCGCGACAAGGCGGCGGCGGAGGCGGCCGGAGAGAAAATCAAGCAGCCCCACCACGACAATCAACAAGAGAATAATGAACGCGACCTCGTTCCAATAACGGATTTTGATGCGTTCGGCCAATTGCAGGCCGATGCCGCCGGCACCGACAACGCCGAGGATGGAGGCGCTTCGCGTATTGCTCTCGAACGCGTAAAGAATTTGCGCCAACAAAACCGGGAAGATTTGCGGCAATAGGCCGAAGCGAATCGCCAATAAGCGCGATCCGCCGACCGCGCGCACGGCTTCGGTTTGGTGCGGGTCGGCATTCTCGATTGCCTCGGCAAAGAGTTTCGCCAGCACGGCGATCTCGGCCGCGGCAATGGCAAGCGTGCCGGCCAGCGGCCCAAGGCCGACAGCGCGCACGAACGCCAGCGCCCAGATCAGCTGATCGATGCCGCGCAAGGCATCAAAGCCTCGGCGCAAGGAGAAATGCGCTAGGATTTGCGAAAGCACGTTGCGTGCGCCGAGAAAGCCCAGAGGCAAAGCCAAAAGCGCGGCAATAACCGTGCCGCAAAACGCCATCGCCACGCTCTCGGCAAGCCCGCGCAGAATATCCGGCCATTGCGCGCCGACGCTCGGCGGGATCATCAACCGCAGGATCACCCGCAAGCCGGCCAAACCATGCCGGAGCCGGCTTGGCGAAATATCAAACCACCAAAACAGCAGAGCAAGCCAGAGCAGAACGGCCAAAATTCCGAATGCCCGCAAGGCGCGCCGCCCGAAGGGTGCGGCAAATGCCGAAGGAACCCGCGCTTTGAGCGCGGCGATTTCGGCAGGCGATATGTCGGAGGCGCGTCGCATTATTGCAGGCTCATGGCACGGCTGCGAAGCCATTCGGAAGCGAGATCAATCACGCTGACGGTGAGAATAATCAGCACGACGATGGCGCTGATCTCCTGATAATAATTAAAGCTGATGACGGCATAGAGCTCTTGACCGATGCCGCCCGCTCCGACCACGCCGATCACGGTCGCGCCGCGCACGTTGATTTCAAAACGGAGCAGCGCATAGCTCAGAAAATTCGGAAGAACCTGCGGCAGAACCGCAAAACGGGTTGCCTGAAGCCAGCTTCCGCCGGCGGCAATGAGAGCTTCGCGGGCGCGCAAATCGGCGTTTTCCACGACATCGGCCAAGAGTTTTCCAAGCGCGCCGAGGGTATGGAGCATGATGGCCAAAATTCCCGCCAGCGGGCCGACGCCGAACGCCCAAACCAAGACCAAGGCATAGACGATATCGGGAATGGAGCGAAGGCAATCGAAGAGGCGCCGTGTGGTGAAGGCCAAGCGCGGCGAGACCAGATTGGCACTTGCGAAAAAAGAAAGAGGCAGCGCCAAGCCGGCGCCGAGCAAGGTGGCGAGCGCCGCCATCTGGCTAGTTTCCAAGAGCAGACGAAGCCAGATATCGAGGCGATAGAACCAATACGCGAGCGAACCCGGCGTTTCCGCGCCGGCAAACAACACCGGCCAGCGCAAATCCGGGATCAGCTGGCCGAAATAGGCGCCCATGCGGGGCGCGCCGGCAATGAGGGCAGCGGGCGAAAGCTCGGCAACCTGCGCACTGATCGCGAATGCGGCAAAAAAGGCAACCGTACCAAATGCAAACCAAAAGAGGCGCGCTCTGCGGCGTGCGCGCCATGCGGTTTCGATCTCTTCCGGAGACGCCATTGCGGTTTCGCGCTAACGCCGATGACGGCGCTCTTCCGCTTCGGTTTTCAACATGTCGATGAAAACTTGATAATCGGCGTGCTGCACCCGCACCCAGCCGATGCTGTTGCCCATATCCACCGCGTGAAAAACGGCGGGATAGGCGTGCGGCAATGCGAGGTGAAAAGCCAGCATATCGTCGCGAAACGCTTGCGGGGTGGATTTACGCACGGCGAGCGGGCCATCTTTGATCGGCCGCGAATGCCAAATGATGCGGAGGTCTTTCATATCCAGCATTTTTTTATCCACCATCATGCGCAGCGCGCCGCGCGTGTAGCCCTGCCGCTCGTCTCCGATACCGGAGGCCCAAGCCAAGCCGGCATCGTATTGATGATTCAGAACCGCAATGACCGCTTGCTCGTGGCCGCCGGCAAAACCGGTGCGGCTGAAGTAAGTGTCCGGATCGATGCCCATGCGGCGGAATTCGGCGCGCGGGATGAGATAGCCCGAAGCGCTGTTGGGATCCGACCAGGCCAGCGAATGCCCGCGCATTTCCTGAAGATTGTGAATAGGCGAGTCCGCACGCACATACATCACCGAAACATAACTCGTGGAACCATCCGCTTCCTCGGCGGTGACCAAAGGTTCGATATCGCCGTTGCTGGCCAGCCATGCGGCGGCATAGGCGGCCGGGCTCATATAGGCGAGCTCCACTTGCTTGGCGGCAAAGGCTTGAATCACCCCGGCATAGTCGGCGGCCATCAGCACTTTTGTGGGAACGGAAAAGGTCTGCTCTAACAGACGGCGATAGCCGTCATAACGGATCAGCCGGTCCGCTTCGTTTTCGCCGCCGAGCAGCCCGATACGGATAACGGGCACGTCTTTTGCCCAGGCGCGCCGGCCCGGGGCGGGCATCGGGGCACTTTCGGCCGAGCGCGCGGCGCGGGGGCGGAGCACAAGCGGCAGGAGAAGCGGGGCGAACAGAAGGGTGCGGCGATGCGGCATGATGGTTTCGTTTCCGATCTATCAAACCACGGCGAAGGGGTGGGAGGTCTCAAAGGCGGGGCTTTCTTCATCCGGCGCGCCGTAGATTTCGCGGGCACGCGATTCGGTGAGCGCATCGGGCGCGCCGTCGAACACGACGCGCCCGGCGGAAAGCGCGACGATCCGGTCGCAATAGCTTCGCGCGATGCGCAAATCATGCAGATTGACCAATACGGAGATTCCGTCTTCACGGCTGATTCGACGAAGGGCATCCATCACCAATTGCGCGTTCCGCGGATCCAGGCTCGCCACCGGTTCATCGGCCAAAATCAGCCGCGGCTCTTGCATCAAGGCGCGGCAAATGGCCACGCGTTGTTGCTGCCCGCCGGAAAGCGTGCCCGCGCGCTTGAGCGCCGTTTCCAGCAAGCCGTGGCGCTCCAGAAGCTCCAGCGCAAGCGCCCGCTCGGAAGCCGCAAAGAGGCCCAAGAGACTTGCCATTTCGCTGCGATAAAAGAGGCGGCCCATCAGCACGTTGGTCAAGACATCGAGGCGGGGGATCAAGTTAAAGTGCTGAAAAATCATGGCGCATTGGGCACGCCAGCGCCGCAAGGCTTTGCCGCGCAGCCGGGTGATTTCTTGCCCGTGAAAGCGGATGGCCCCGGCGCTCGGCTCCTGCAGCCGGTTGATCATCCGCAAGAGCGTGGTTTTGCCGGCCCCCGAGCGGCCGATAATGCCGAGCATCTGCCCCTCCGGCACGCGCAGCGAAACCTCGGCGACCGCCACGGTTTCGCCAAACCGGCAGGAGAGGCCCTCGAGTTCCAGCATCACGCCTCCGCCGCAAGCGCACGCCAGCCGATATCGGCGCGGTAGAACCCATCCTCCCAACGAATCATCCGAATGGCCCGATACGCCGCCTCGCGCGCCGCCTGCAGGTTGGCCGCCTCGGCGCAGACATTCAGCACCCGCCCGCCGTTGGCGATCAGCTTGCCTTCGCGCCAAGCCGTGCCGGCGTGGAAGATCTGCACCCCGGGAACCTTGGCCGCCTCGGCCAGCCCTTCGATCACGCCGCCGCGGACAGGCGTGCCGGGATAGCCGCGCGCGGCCATCACCACGGCGATGGAAGCGGTGTTGCGAAGGCGCAGGTCGAATGCCCCGAGCTCTTGGTCGCAGGCGGCAAGCAGGCCGGGCAGCAAATCGGAATGGAGCCGAAGCATCAGCGCCTGGCATTCCGGATCGCCGAAGCGGACGTTGAACTCCAGGAGCTTCGGCCCTTCTTCGGTCAGGATCAGGCCGGCAAAGAGCACGCCGCGAAACGGCGTTCCGCGCCGCACCATTTCCGCCAAGGCCGGGCGGACGATGCTGCCCATGGCCAAATCCGTCAGAGCAGGAGAAAAGCGGGCAGGGGGCGAATAGGCGCCCATGCCTCCGGTGTTCGGGCCGGTATCGCCTTCGTGGGCGCGTTTGTGGTCCTGCGCGGCTCCCAAGAACACCGCGTGTTCGCCGTCACAAAGGGCAAACAGCGAGATCTCCTCGCCCTCCAGGCGTTCCTCCAAAAGCACGGTGCGGCCTGCCTCTCCGAGGCTTCCATCCTCCATAAAGGCGTTGATCGCGGCTTCGGCTTCGGCTTCGGTTTCGGCGACCACCACGCCTTTGCCCGCGGCCAGCCCATCGGCTTTCACCACAATGGGGGCGCCGCGCCGGGAGAGGAACGCGCGCGCCTCGGCGGCGTTGCTGAAGCACTCCCAACGCGGGATGGGAATGCCTGCGGCGGCGGCAACTTCACGGGCAAAGCTTTTGCTGCCTTCCAACCGCGCCGCCGCGGCGCTTGGCCCGCAACAGCGGATGCCGGCCTCGGCCAGCGCATCGGCAAGTCCGGCCACCAAGGGCGCTTCCGGCCCGGGCACCACGAGATCGATGGCATGCTCGCGCGCAAAGGCCACGAGTTCGGGGATGGCCAGCGCCTCGATGGCCACATTCGTCGCTACCTCGGCGGTGCCGGGATTGCCCGGCGCGCACCAGAGCTTGGTGATGAGGGGGCTTGCCGAAAGCGCCCAGCAGAGCGCGTGTTCGCGCCCGCCGGAACCGATGATCAAGACACGCATGGAATCTCCTTGCTCTTTTGGCCCGATGCATAGCATAGCAAGTCGGCATGAGCGATGCGCTGCTGGCTTCCAACATTCCGGAATATACGGTTTCGGAAATTTCCGGCGCGGTGAAGCACACGCTGGAAAGCACGTTTTCCCGCGTGCGCGTGCGCGGTGAGGTTACCGAGCTCCGCCGGCACAGCTCGGGGCATATCTATTTTGCTCTGAAAGATGAGCGCGCGAAGCTTGCCGCCGTGGTCTGGCGCTCGGCCGTGCCACGGCTCGGCCTGCAGCCGGAGGATGGGGTGGAAGTGATCGCCACCGGGCGCATTTCCACCTACAGCGACCGCTCCACCTATCAATTGATTGTCGAGCGGTTGGAATACGCCGGCATCGGGGCGTTGCTCGCGCGCATCGAGGCGCTCAGGCAGAAACTTGCCGCGGAGGGGCTCTTTGCTGCCGAGCGCAAACGCAAGCTGCCGCTGCTGCCTGCGGTGGTGGGGGTGATCACCTCGGAGGAAGGGGCGGTGCTGCACGATATTCGCACCACGGTGGCGCGGCGCTTTCCGAGGCCCATTCTGCTTTGGCCCGTGCCTGTGCAGGGCGAGGGCGCGGCCGAACGCATTGCGGCGGCGATCCGCGGCTTCGGCGCGTTGCCCCCGGGCGGGCCGATTCCGCGCCCCGACGTGCTGATTGTCGCGCGCGGCGGGGGTAGCCTGGAAGATTTGATGGCCTTCAACGATGAAGCCGTGGTGCGCGCGGCGGCTTCCTGCCCGGTGCCGCTGATCTCGGCGGTAGGGCATGAGACCGATACCACCTTGATTGATTACGCGGCCGATCGACGGGCGCCGACCCCGACCGCGGCGGCGGAGCTTGCCGTGCCCATGCGCACCGAGCTTTTGGCCAATCTGCAGAATCTGCAGGCGCGGCTTTCCGGGGCATTGAGCCATAGGATGAAAGATGCAGAGATACGGCTCGAGCGGGCCGCGAGCCGGCTGCCCGATTTGCCGGGGCTTTTGGGCCAGGCGCGCCAGCGGCTGGATGACCGCGCGGCACGGTTGGCGCTGGCTTTGCCGAATCTTCTGGCGGCGCGGCGGGCGGCGTTTCAGAATATTGCCGCCAAACTGCCGGACCCGCGGCATTTGCCCGCACCCTATCGGGCGGCGCTGACGCTTGCGACGGAGCGGTTGCGCGGGGCGATGCGGCATGCCTTGGCACGCCACAAGAACGCCGCCGCGCCGATTTTCGCGCGGCTGTCCGCGGGGCCGATCCAGGCGAAGCTGCGTCTGACGCGCGCGCGGCTGGAAGGAGTGGCCGGGCGGCTTGCCGCGGTTTCTCCGCTCGCGGTGCTGGAGCGCGGCTATGCGGTGGTTTACGGAGCGGGCGGAAAGGTCTTCACCCGGGCGGCGGAGGTTCCTTCCCATGCGCGGCTTAAGATTCGTTTCGCCGACGGTTTGATCGGCGCCCGCGAAGACGGCTCCGTCTTGCGCCAAGGCGAGCTGCCGTTGGACGGGTAACGAAGCCCGACTAAGTTTTCTGCACCGGCGGGAAATATTGCGGCGCTTCGCGGCGATCAAAAAGCCCGTAATCGCGAAGGATGCGAACGATACGATGGCGCACCGAAGCGGCGGGGCGCGATTGCGCCAGCCATTGCTCTGCGGCGTTCTCGTCCTGCCAAGAAGCGAGAAGCAGAAATTTGCCGGGATGATAAATGCTTTCGAACATTTCGCAATCAAGCAGTCCGTCGCGACCGAGCTCGGGTAAGCCGAAATCTGCGGGGGAGGCTTCGTTTGCGGATTGCAAAAGCTCGCTGACGCTTACGGCCTTGGCTTGCCCGACCTCGGTGATATCGGCCCGGTAGGGGGAGGGAATTTCCCCTTCCGGCGGTTGCGTATCTTTGATGATTTCGCCGACGCGCAAGTGATAGTCCGCAAAGATTTCGAAGCGGCCTTTGGTTTGGGCTGCATGATGCGCGCCCACGGTACGCCAGCGCACGATGGCTTTTTCGTCGCGCCAGATGGAGAGCGACAAGAGACGGCCCTCGGTGCGTTTGCTGGCAAAGCGATCGTTGGCGATAAAGCCTTCGATTTGCTCAAGCTTCGGCCTGAGCGCCTTGGCGATCTCCAGATATTCCGCAAAGCGCTCGGGTTTCGGCTGCACTTCGAAAATGACCGCGAACATCGTTTCATCCCGCCGTTTCGGAAAGTGTTAGAGAAAGTGACGCGCGGCAAGCCGTTTCCGCCGCAGAGCGAAGTTTCCGTGCCACGATACAAGAAAGCCGCGCCCCCTTCCAGGTGGCTAAACGCTTGCCGATACGGGGCGCCCGCGGTTTGGTTTTGCTTTTAAAAACCACACAAGCGGGGCTTTTCCGATCTTGCCGGCGGGTTAAAATACGGCGCCGAATCGATCATCGGCCATCAATCAGGGAGGGAACCATATGCCATCCGAAAAAACGCTTGGCGCCGCTTTTGCCGGCGCGCTGACCGTTGCGCTTGCCGCGGGGGCAGGAAGCGCAGCCGCTCAGACCAACGGCGGCTGGGGAGCCTACGGCGCCGATCTTGCCAATACCCGCTTCAGCGCTTTGCACCAGATCGATACCACCAATGTGAAAAATCTGCAGGTGGCATGGATGCTGAGCCTCGGTTCGCTCGAGGCGCAGGAATCCACGCCGATCTTGGTAGGCGATACGCTTTATGTCACGACATCGTCCGGCCCGCGCTATGTCTTTGCGGTCGATGCCAAGACCGGCGCGGTCCGCTGGCGGTATGCGCCGGAGGTTCCGGCCGATGTTGCCGCCACGACGTGCTGCGGGCTCGATAACCGGGGCGTTGCGTACGCCAACGGAAAAGTCTTCGTCGCGCGGCTCGATGCGCATTTGGTGGCGCTCGATGCCAAAACCGGCAAGGAAGTTTGGAACACCAAGGTTGCCGACTATAAGAGCGGCATTGCCATGACCTCGCCGCCGACGGTGGTGAAAAATCTGGTGATCACGGGCTATGCCGGCGGCGAATATGGGGTGCGCGGCGCGATCTCGGCTTACAATCAGGAGAACGGGCAACTCGTCTGGCGAACCTATACCATCCCCGGTGCGCCCACCGATCCCGGGGCCGATACCTGGAAAGGCGATTCCTACAAGCACGGGGGCGGTGCGGCTTGGTATGTGGGCTCTTACGATCCGCAGCTGAACCTTGTTTATTACGGCGCGAGCAATCCGAGCCCCTGGGGCGCTTCCGAACGCGGACCGGATAAAAGCGAATACGGCCGCGAAACCAATCTCTACACCGCGAGCACGCTGGCGCTGGATGCCGATACCGGCCGCATCGTCTGGCATTTCCAGACCACGCCTTACGATGCCTGGGATTACGACGGGGTGAACGAAAACATCCTGGCCGACCTTGATCTCCACGGCCAGAAAACGCCGGCGTTGCTGAAAGCCGACCGCAACGGCTTTTTCTATGTGTTGAACCGCCGCACCGGCGCGCTGATTTCCGCTTCGCCCTTTGTTTACGTCAATTGGGCCAAGGGAGTGGACCCGGAAACCGGCCGCCCCATCGAAAACCCGGAAAAGCGCCCGCGGCTGGATGTCTGGGCCAAGGATATCTGCCCGAACCTCTTCGGCGGCAAGAACTGGGAGCCGATGTCCTACAATCCCGAGACCGGGCTGGTTTATATCCCGAGCTTCAATCTCTGCATGGACCTGATCGGCCGCAAGCAGGTTTATAAAGCGGGGATTATGTATCTGGCCTCGGAGTGGAATCTCGCCAAGCCGGGCCCCGGCGGACATATGAGCGAGCTGATCGCTTGGGATCCGGTGCAGCAGAAGAAAGTCTGGGGGATTAAGGAGGAACTGCCGTTCATGGGCGGCACGCTTTCCACGGCGGGCGGCCTGGTCTTCTACGGCAATATTCAGGGTTGGTTTAAAGCGGTGGACGCCAAGACCGGCGCCGAGCTTTGGAAGTTCAACGTCGGCACCGGGATCAGCCAAGGGGCCATGACCTATGAACTCGACGGTAAGCAGTATGTCGCGGTGGTGGCCGGCCGGCTGAAAACGCCGCCCTCCTTCCTCGCCGATATCGGCGAGCGCGTTTTCGCCGCGAGCCCCGAGGGCGGCGTGTTGGTCGTCTTCACCCTGCCCGGCGCATGAAGCGAAAACGCCTTGCTTTTGCCCTCGCCCTCACGACCGCAGTGTGGAGCGGCTTGCCCTCCTTGCCGAGCTCCGCTGCGGAGGAGGGCGGGGGCCCCGCCTCGCGCGGAGCCGCAAAGCCGGATCCTGCCACGATCGCAGAGGGCCGCAGCCTGTTCAACCAGAACTGCTCGCATTGCCATTCCCCAAATGCGGCGAGCCCAGACCCGCCGCGCGATCTGCGCCGGCTCTCTTTGCGTTACGGCGATCATATGCGGGAGGTGTTTTGGTACACCGTCACGCACGGCCGGCCCGACAAGGGCATGCCGAACTGGAGCGGCGTTCTGGATGAAAAAACGCTGTGGACGATTTTCAGCTTTCTCGAATCCATCCAAACCAAACCGTGATCCCGTGGTCGTTTCTCGGCCGAAGTTCGGCTTACTGTTGACGCGCTTCGGGCTGGGGCGTGAGCGCCGCTTTGTGGGCGAGAAGGGCGGCGCGCACCTGCTCGAACTCCGCTTGGAGCCGACGGAGATGTTCGGCGCCCTCTTTTGCCAGCTCGTCGGCGCGGATCATCTGCCAAGGACGGCAGAGTTCGAAGATTCCCTTGGCTCCGATATTTGAGGAACAGCTTTTCAGTGCGTGCGCTTCGGAGCGGAAGCGCTGGACATCGCCTTCTGCCACGGCCTCGGAAATGCCGTTGAGGATGCCTTCGGCATCGCTCAAATACTGCGCGATTAAGTCGGCCAGGAAGGCCGGCCCGCCCAAGCTTTCCAACTCGGCCAAAACGCGCCGGTCCACGGGTTCGCTCGACGCCGGTTTGAAGCGCGGGTGGCTGGTAATCAGGGTGACCGAGGCGGGCGGCTCGGCCGTTTGCGGCCGAGTCTCGGCAGAGGCGGCGGTGACGCTTTCGAGAACCGCAAGCAGCTGGTCGGGTTCGATCGGTTTCACAAGGCAAGCCTCCATGCCTGCTTCCGTGCAGCGCTTGGCCGTTTCCGGCGTGGCATCGGCGGTGAGCGCCACAATCGGGGTTTTGGGCCGATCCAACGCGATGAAGCGGTAGAGTTCGGCGGCCTCGATTCCCGTCATGCCGGGCATATTCAAATCCATCAGCGCGACATCAAAGCGGCCTTGCTCCAAAGCATCGAGCGCGGCCTCGCCGTTATCCACAAGGGTGACGCGGTGGCCCGCGCGTTCCAGAATTTTCGCCACGACTTTCTGGTTGACCTGGTTGTCATCCGCCAGCAGCACCGAGAGCGCGCGCCGCGGCACGACGGAGGGAGGCGCGGGTTCGGCGGCCACCGTATGGGCGCTCACAAATCGCAGCGCATGCAGCACTGCCGGAATCTCATACGGAGGAGCAAGCGAGGTGACAAAGCAAAGCTGCTCGGCGAGAGGCGGCAAACCGTCCTCCGTCTCGCTCAGGCGTACCACCGGAAGGTCTCCGAGCCCCTCCTCGCGAAGCTTTGCCGCCAGCGCCTCCACCCCTCCGCCGGGCTCGGGCTCCACCAAAAGCATGGTCCGCAGCGAGGTCATCACCCGTTGTTTGGCTTGCGCGAGGGCATCGTCGAGCGTTTCGGCGAGCTCGAGGGAAAGCCCCGGTTCCGATGCCAGCGCCGCGGTCAGTGCGGCCTGCCGCTCGGGGCTTGCGAAGACGACCAGGCTGCACCCGGCAAGCGAGCTCGGGCGGGCCGCTTCCGGCTGCACATCCACCGGTACTGTGAGCCAGAAGGTGCTGCCCTTGCCGAGTTCGCTCTCCACCCCGATTTCGCCGCCCATGAGCAGCACCAGGTGACGGCAAATGGCAAGCCCGAGCCCGGTGCCGCCGAAGCGGTTGACGATCGAGCTGTTGGCCTGGCTGAAGCTTTCAAAAATCCGCGCATGCGCTTCCGGCGCAATGCCGATGCCGGTATCGCTGACTTCAAAGCGAAGGCGCACCCGGCCCGGGGCGATCGGCGTGGCATCCACTGCGAGCGCAATGCCTCCGGCTTCGGTGAATTTCGTTGCGTTATCAAGAAGATTAAGCAAAATCTCGCGCAAATGCGCCTGGTCGGCCAACACGCCGAGGGGGGCGCGGGAACTGATGTAAAGCCCGAACTTCAGCCCTTTCCTGCGTACCTGGGCGCTGACAATGCCGCGCAACTCGCGCAAGAATTCCATGAGATCGAAGGCGGAGACGTGGACCGGCATCCGCCCCGCCTCGAGGCGCGAGAAATCCAGAATGTTATCAATCAGGCCGAGCAGCGATTGGGCAGCCGAACGCAAGGTTTGCGTCATCTCCCGCTGTTCGCGATCCAGCCTGGTCTCGGAAAGCAAGTGGCCCATGCCGATAATGGCGTTCAACGGCGTGCGGAGCTCGTGGCTCACGCTGGCCAGGAACAGGCTTTTGGCGCGGTTGGCGCGTTCGGCCTCGCGCTTTGCTTCGGAAAGCTTGTGAATGAGAACGGCGGCATAGGCCGGCAGGATCACCTGCCCGGAAAGCAGACCGATCGAGAGCGCAAGGTGGGTTTGCCAGAGCGGTGTGGTGGCAACGACCCAGGCAAAACCCGCGAAGCTTAAGAAGGTTGCGGCGAAAAGCGAGGCATTACCGTAGCGGAACCCGTTTCCGAAAATGATCCAGAGATAGAGAGGGTAAAGCACGCTCAGATTCGGCCCGCCGAGGTGCAGCTCGGCCGAAAGCGCGGAAATATCGAGCACCATGGCAAAGAGCCGGCGGCGCACGGAAAATTGCGGGTGGGTTTTGCGGTGGAGATAGATCAAAAACCCGGTGATGGCGAAGACATAGGCGACCAAACCGGGGGCAGAAGTAAGGCTGACATCGGCCAGTGGCAGATAGGCTAAAATCAGGATGCTAATGACCAGCCGGTTGCGGATGATCTCCGGCTCGCGATCGACCCCCTCTTGCGGAGCGGCCCGAAAGACGGCAAGAAGTTTCTTCGAAAGCCCCGCTCCGATGGCGCTCTCGCGGCGCTTGGCAGGGTCTGCCGGCGTCTTCTTATCGATCTTGCGCATGACGGCACCATGCCGGAGAGCAACCACTGCAAGTCACGAACGGAACAGCCTGCCCTTCGCCTTGCCCGAGAGAGATCATGCCCGCACGATTCCGGCAAGGGGTTCCGTGGTATCCAGCTCTAACAGGCGGCCGAAGTCTTCGGCCGGCAGCGGCGGGCTCACATAATAACCTTGGATAAGGTCGCACCCGTCGGCGGCAAGTTGCGTGCATTGTTCCATTGTTTCAACGCCTTCCGCCACCACCCCAAGATTAAGCCCATGGCTGAGATTAATGATGGCACGCACGATGGTGGTATTGCTCGGATCGGTTTTGAGATCACGAATGAAGGATTGATCGATTTTGATTCGATCTACAGGAAAATTCTTAACATAGGATAGCGAAGAGTAGCCGGTGCCGAAATCATCGAGCGCAAGCCCGACCCCCAAAGCCTGCAAGGCCCGTAATGTGGCTTTGACGTCGTCGTTATTTTCCAAAAGGATGCTTTCCGTAAGCTCAAGCTCCAGCCAGGCCGGATCAAGCCCCGAGTGTTCCAGCGCGCTGACCACCATCGCATAAACATCCTGGCGGCGGAACGTTATCGGGGAGAGATTGACGGCGCAGCGGATGGTCCGCAGGCCGAGGCTTTGCCAGCGCGCCGCCGTGGTGCAGACCTCTTGCAACACCCAGCTGCTGAGCGAGGCAATCAGCCCGATCTCTTCCGCAAGAGGAAGAAACTCGCTTGGCGGCACCTCTCCGATTCCGGGGCGGTTCCAACGCAGCAAGGCTTCGGCGCCGGCGATTTTGCCGCTGCGCAGGCAAAGCTGCGGTTGGTAATGGAGCCGGAAATGCTTGTTGGCAAAGGAGCTTCGAAGATCCGATTCCAGGCGGGCCGTTTCAAACGCCCGCCGGTTCATATCGTCGACGAAAAATTGATAGGTGCCGCTGCCTTCGTCCTTGGCGCGATACATGGCCAAATCGGCATTGCGCAAAAGTTCCTCGACATCTTGGCCGTCCGACGGATAGAGCGTGATGCCGATGCAGGCGCTGAGCTCGATCTGATGGCCATGAAATACAAAAGGTTCGGAGAGAGCATCCAGCACCTTTTGCGCCAGTGCCGCTGCTTCCTCGGCGGTGCTGATCGGGCTTTGCAGGATGGCAAACTCATCGCCGCCGAGGCGGGCGACCAGATCGGTCTCGCGCACCGTTTCCCGCAGCCGTTTGGCGACCGCTTGCAGCAATTGATCGCCCGAGTGATGGCCAAGCACGTCGTTGACGCCTTTAAAGCGGTCGAGATCCAGGAAATGCAGGGCGAATTGATGGTCGCCATAGCGTCTGCGTGCGAGTTTGCGTTCCATACGCTTGCCGAGCAGCACGCGATTGGGCAAATCCGTCAGCGGATCGTGATGGGCGAGGTAACGCAGCCGACTTTCCGCCTGTTTGCGTTCGGTAATGTCGAGCGCCGTGGTGAGCACGCCAACCACGCGATGGTCCTTGTCAAACAGCGGGGATTTGGTGGTCAGAAAGACGTGGGTATTGCCCTTCCGATCGACAATTTCTTCTTCGTAGCTTGGCAGCGCGCGCCCGGATTCGATCACCATCCGGTCGAGCGAAACCATGCGCTCGCGATGCTGCGAGCCAAACATACACGTGGCATCTTGCCCGATGCACTCTCTGGCATCAAGCCCCAGAAACGCGGCTTGATAAGCGTTGATAAATTCCAACCGTCCTTCGGTATCCACGGCGCTGATCATGGCCGGCATGGTGTCGATCACCTGTGCCAAACGCTCGCGCGAAGAGCGGATTTCCACCTGCCGCGTGCGCTCACTTTCCTCCAACTCGCGCTCCAGAAGCTCGGTGCGACGTTTGATGATTTGCTGCTGGCGGCCGAGCGTGAGGAGGTTGCGGGCACGCACCAAAAATTCCTGATGGTCGACGGGGTAGAGCAAAAAATCCGTCGCGCCGGCCTCCAGCGCCCGCAGGCGGAAACTCCGGTCCTCATAAGCGGTGATCACAATCACCGGCACATCCGCCCCGTTCGGAATCGCGCGCAAACGGCGGGTAAACTCCGCCCCGTCCATCACCGGCATTTTGTAGTCGGTGATGACAAGCGCGGGATTTCGATCGGCAAGAAAAGCCAGCGCCTCATCGGGTGCGCCGAATGTCCGGACATCGAGCCCCGGCTCGAGCGAAGCCGCCAGCTGCGCAAAGATCGTGCGGTTGGTGGCTCGGTCGTCCAGGATGACAATCAATGACATGGCGCGATAAACCTCTTTCACACTCGCCATTTTTTCTCGCTTTCAAGGGCAACGCGTCTGCCTCACGGAGAATAAGAGGACAACAAGAGGAATTAGTAAGCGAGAAAGGCGTTGCATGGTTAGCGCAAAAATGTGGCGGAAGGTGCTTTGCTTCAAGCTGTAGCCGAGGAGTTTGGACATTGAGGCGGCCCGTCTTTTGTTTGGGACAAAGGTCAAAAGAAGATTATTTTTTATAAATTTGATTTTATTTCGATGCGCACGGCATGGTCGGGTGCGGCTTGTATAGGGTATCCGGGTAGAGTATATGAAACGACGAATCATGACCCATACGATTCGCGAAAAGCAAAAGCTTCTGGCAAGAGTGCGGCGCATCCAGGGCCAGCTTGCCGCGCTGGAGCGGGCGCTGGAGAACGAGACCGCTTGCGAGCAGGTGATGCAATTGCTTGCCGCCGCGCGCGGCGCCCTGGCCAGCCTGATGGCGGAGGTGGTGGAAGAGCATGTGCGCACGCATCTTGTGGATCAGACGCGGTTTCCCGAAGCGCTGAACGGCCCGGCGGTGGCGCAGCTTCTTGACGTGGTGCGCGCCTACATGCGTTGAGGATCCCGGGAAGGCAAGCGCATATGCCGCAAACTTCGCATCCGCCTAAGCCTTTGCTGCACGGGCCGAGCCACGTGTTTCTCGGCGCCGAGCATGAAGAGAACGAGCGGCGTACCTGGGCGGTGATCGCGCTGACCACAACCATGATGCTGGCCGAAATAATCGGCGGCTGGTTTTGGGGTTCGCTCGCGGTTCTGGCCGACGGCATGCACATGGCCACGCATGTGGGCGCGCTTGCCCTCTCGGCGCTTGCCTATACGCTGGCTCGGCGCTGGGTGGCGGATGCGCGCTTCAGCTTCGGCACCGGCAAGCTTGGAGATCTTGCCGGATATACCAGCGCCTTGGTCTTGGCCGGGATTGCCGTGATCATTGCCGGAGAGGCGATTGCCCGCCT
>JAIMBF010000161.1 GCA_023511585.1 Terriglobia bacterium | reverse complement strand
AACCTCATGGTCGGCGGGAGCGGCCCGGTGACCCTCGTCGGCGGGGGCAACGGCGATCAGCTCTATGGCGGCCCGAATGGCGGCGACGTGCTTGTTGCAAGCACCGGCAACGAAACCTTACTCGGCGGCGCCGGCGGCAATAACACCGTTTGGGGCGGCACCGGCAACGATCTCATCGTTCTCACCGGCGGGAGCAACAACACCGTGGTTGGGGGCGCGAGCGGCAATGAGACGATCTGGGCCGGGAGCGGCAGTGACTTCATGCAGCTGCAAGGCGCCAATGCCGATGTCGTCGCCGGCGCCGGGGGCATGGATACGGTCAATGCCGGCACTGGGATGGATAATTTCTTGTTCATCAACGGCCAGGCCGGGGGTACGACCGTTATCAATAATTTCAACCCCAATGTGGATAAAATCGATCTGATTAACTACGCTCCGAACTCTTACACGGTCGCATCGGCCGCAGGCTCGACCACCGTTACGCTTTCCGACCACACGCAGATTTTCTTGGCCGGGGTCTCGCACCTTCCCTCCGGCGCGATTGTCTGAGGCGGAAGCCCATAGAAAGTCGCACCACCCCTCGGCTGTCGACCGAGGGGTGTTTTTTTTTTGGCAACGCCAGGCGCGTGCGGCTCTCGGACCTGGGCCAGCGATAACGAGACGTGGTTTTCCGCCGCTAAATGCGGACAAGTGTCCTTCCGCGCACGCGGCCGGCCAGGATGTCGTCAGCAAGCCGTGGCAGGTCCTCAAGGCCGACCTCCTGCGCAAGAACGGCGAAATCACGCTCCTCCAAGATATCGGCCAATCGCATCCATGCCCGCAACCGGCGCTCGTGGGGGCAGTATACCGAGTCCACGCCAAGCAGCGCGACATTGCGCAAGATGAAGGGAAAGACCGTGGCAGGAAGATCGGCCGCTGCGGCAAGCCCGCACGCCGCCACGGCTCCGTCATAACGGGTTGCAGCCAACACGTTCGCGAGGATTTGCCCGCCCACCGTATCGACCGCTCCATCCCAACGCTCGCCCAGAAGCGGCTTTCCGGGCGCTGCGTAGAGGTCTCTTGCAACGATCTCTTGCGCCCCTAAAGTCTTGAGAAAAGCTTCCTCGCTCTGGCGTCCGGTGAGTGCACTTACCCGATAACCCAAGCGCGAGAGTAAGCGCACCGCGATGCTGCCGACCCCTCCCGCAGCACCGGTGACGATGATCTCGGCCCCGGGTTTGATGCCGTGGCGCTCCAGCGCGTCCACGCAAAGCATTGCCGTGAGACCCGCCGTGCCGAGGATCATGGCATGGCGAGGCGTGAGGCCGGCGGGCAGCTTCACCAACCACTCCCCCTTTACGCGGGCACGTTCGGCAAAGCCACCCCACCAGGTTTCGCCTACCCCCCAACCGGTCAGCACCACCTTATCGCCCGGTTTGAAGTGGGGGTTGGTACTCGATCGTACCGTGCCGGCAAAGTCGATACCGGGCACCATCGGCAGAGTGCGCAGAATGCGATTGCGACCTTTCAGGGCAAGCCCGTCTTTGTAGTTGAACGAGGAATATTCGATATCGACGGTTACGTCGGCTTCCGGCAGATCGGCTTCGCTGATCGTTTCCAGAGCGACGACCTGCCCGGCCTCCGTCTTGCGTGCCATCAGCGCGCGAAACGTTCCGTTTTCATTTTTCATACGGCATCCTTTGCGTTCTTTGCGCACATCGTATGCGTTTCGGGTTGTTCGATGGTTCGAATCAGCGCCGCAGTACTCTGCGCGCTTCTTCGGCTTTGGCGTATTGGGCGCGAATATAATCAACGAGCCCGCCCAAAGCCTCAACCGCCGCGTCGGCATCGCGCGCGGCAATGGCGGCCAGCATGCGTTCGTGGTGCGCGACGATTTCTTTGCGGTCGCGCACACGGAAGATGATCATGTTGCTGACCGGCGTGACGACCTCGACCACCGCATTCATCAGAAAACGCAAAAGAGCATTTCCTGCCGCGTTCACGATTGCGCGGTGGAAACGGACGTCGGAGGCGCAAAAGTCCTGATCCGAGATGGAAACGTCATGCTGGATGGCAATTTCCTCTTGCAGCGCGGCGAGATCTTGCTCGGTGCGGTTCTGCGCAGCGAGGCGGCAGCAGACCGCTTCCATCTCCAGTCGGGCGGTGGCCATCTCGTCAAGGGAAACTCGACCGGTGGCAACCAGCAAAGCGACAGACGTGCCGAGGCTGGTTGCGAGTTCCTCCGGTGACGGCCCGGTAACGAACGTGCCGCCGGACGGGCCCCTTCGGGATCGAACGAGGTGCCGCGCCGCCAGGCGCTTCAGCGCTTCACGCACGGTTGGCCGGGATACGCCGAAACGCGCCGCCAGCTCTTCCTCCGTAGGAAGGCGTTGGTCCACCTTGAGGCGCCCGTCCATGATGGCCTGCTGGAGTTGGTCGGCAATTTGGCTTGCCACGCTGGTGGTGACGATCTGGCCGTAGGTCGATTCCATCTCTCTTCAGTCCGATCTTGGTTCGCCCTCCTCTGTCTCATACCGGCGCGACCAAATCAACCGAAAAATATTTATTTGACAAATAAAAAAATATAGCTTTTCGTTTGCCGCGCCGCAGACGCCGTCTGCCAGCCTGCCAAAAGAGGGTGGAAAAACGCCGAGGAGAACGAGATGCGAGCTGTCTTCGCCGCCGCGCTGACGCTTTTGTGCACGGTTGCCGCCCATGCGGAGGACCTACCGGTATTCCGCATCGGCGTCCTGAATGACCAATCGGGCCTCTATGCGGATATCGCCGGCCGCGGTTCCGTGATCGCGACCGAGATGGCCGTCGCAGACTTCAAACCGGAGACGCACGGCTTCAAGGTCGAAGTGCTCTCGGCCGATCACCAGAATAAGGCGGATATCGGCTCCTCGATCGCGCGGCGCTGGTATGCCGTCGATCATGTGGATGCCATTATCGACGTGCCGACCTCGTCCGTGGCGCTCGCGGTGGCCGGCGTCGCGCATGACAATAATAAGGTTCTGATCGTCACCAGCGCCGGCACGTCGGATCTTACCGGCAAGAACTGCACGCCGAACACGGTTCACTGGACTTACGATACCTGGGCGCTGGCCAACGGCACCGCGAAGGCAATGATCAAACAAGGTTGGACGTCATGGTATTTCGTAACGGCGGATTACGCCTTCGGGCATGCTCTAGAACGCGATGCGACAGATGTGGTGCAAGCCGCGGGTGGTCATGTCGTCGGTCATGTTCTCGTGCCGTTTCAGACATC
>JAIMBF010000039.1 GCA_023511585.1 Terriglobia bacterium | reverse complement strand
CCGCGCGCCAAGGCGGTTTTGATCTCTTCAAAGACCGTATTGACAATCCGCTCCACATCGCGCGCGAGCAAATGCGCGTTCGCGGCGGCAAGCTCGGCAATGAGTTCGGACTTGGTCATGACGGCACGGAATTTGCCAAGATTTTACACCAACCCAACGGTTTATGTCCGATCGGCATGAGGCTGTCAGAGTGCCCAGGCCCTGTCAAGCGCAACGCTTTGGCCAAGAAGAGCTTTCAGAATCCCGCGGAAGGTCAACCGACCGCTCACCTCTGCCACCCGCTCGAGGAGGGATTCGGTCTCCACGTCTTGCACCGGGAGGCTCATCGGAACGCCTTTGGCTTCGGCGAGCCAAACCCGCGCCTCATGCTCGCCGCCCAAGGCATCAACAAGCCCCAGCGTGACCGCTTGTTGGCCGGTATAAGGGCGCCCATCCGCCAAGCTGCGCACGCGTTCCAGGGGAAGATGCCGCCCGGCGGCGACCAGGCCGATAAACTGTTCCGAAAGCTCTTTCACCAAGCCTTGCAGCATCGCCCGACCTTCCTCGGAAAGCGGGCGGGTCAAGCTCGGCTGATCTTTCAGCGGGCCCGAGACCAAGACCTCATCGGCAATTCCGAGCTTGGCCATGAGGCCGGAAATCTCCGGAGCTTCCAGCATGACGCCGATGGAGCCCGTGAGCGTTCCCGGAAGACAGAAAATCCGCTGCGCCGCAACCGCGACCATGTAAGCGGCGGATGCGGCGGTACCGCCCATAATGGCCGCCACAGGCTTATGCGCTGCCACCCGCGCGATGGCATCGTGCAGGGCTTCGCCCCCCGCGACGGTCCCGCCGGGGCTATCGATCATAACCTCCAGCGCCTCCACTTTCGGGTCCTCGGCCAGCGCATCGAGCGTGCGGACCAGTTTCGGGTCTTCCGTGATCAGCCCGGAGACCGTCAGCCGCGCCACATGGGCGCTTTCGACCGGCTTAACCCCGACCTCGGGCAGGGCAACCACCACCGCCGCAAGCACTGCAATCACGGCAAGGAGCCGCCAAAACAGAAGGCGCCGCATCAAGCGCCTGCGGTCGAGGAGAAGGTCCGTCTCCAGACTCATGGCGCGTGGCTTACTTGTCTTGCTGCTTTTCTTGTTGCTGGGCCTGCTGATTGCGCCGCCGGATGGCAGCCCCCAAGATATCGCCGAGCGAGGCGCCGGAATCGGCCGAGCCGTATTCGGCCATGGCCTGCTTCTCCTCGTCGACCTCCTTGCCTTTGATGGTAAGGGTCAGGCGCCGCGCCGCGCGATCAATCGCGGTGACCTTCGCGTCCACCTTTTCGCCCACCGCAAAGCGATCGGGCCGCTGTTCGCTCTTTTCGCGCGCAAGTTCCGAGCGGCGAATGAACCCGGTGAGCACGTCGTTCACCTTCACTTCAATGCCGTTCGCCTGCACCGCGCTGACGACGCAGGTGACGATATCGCCTTTGTGGATGTTTTCCAGTGCCACCGCTGCAGGATCTTCCTGCAGTTGCTTGATGCCGAGGCTGATGCGCTCTTTTTCCACATCAACATCCAGCACCTTGGCGCGCACCACATCGCCCTTGTGATATTTGGTAATGGCGAGCTCGCCCGGTTCATCCCAGGAAAGATCCGAAAGATGCACCATGCCGTCGAGTTCCGGGCCAAGCGCAATAAACAGACCGAATTCGGTGATGTTGCGCACTTCGCCCTCCACCACCGAGCCCACCGGGTGCTGCTCGAGGAACTGCTCCCACGGGTTGCCTTGGACCTGCTTCAATCCAAGCGAAATCCGGCGCTTTGCGGCATCCACGTCGAGCACCATCACCTCGACTTCCTGGCTGGTCGAGAGGATCTTTCCGGGATGCACGTTTTTCTTGGTCCAGGACATTTCCGAGACGTGGATCAGCCCTTCCACCCCCGGCTCGAGCTCCACAAAGGCGCCGTATTCGGTGATGTTGGTTACGCGGCCCTTGAATTTGGCTCCGACCGGATATTTGGCGGCGACACCTTCCCACGGATCCGCTTCCAGCTGCTTCATGCCGAGGCTGATGCGCTGGGTTTCCGGATTAAAGCGGATCACCTGCACGCGCACCTGCTGGCCGATTTGCAAAGCTTCCGACGGGTGGTTGATGCGCTTCCAAGAAATGTCGGTGACATGAAGCAAACCGTCGACGCCGCCGAGATCGACAAAGGCGCCGTAATCGGTGATGTTTTTCACCACCCCTTCCAGGATCATGCCTTCTTTGAGACCCTGGATGAGTTCGCTTCTCTGCTCGGCCCGGGTTTCCTCCAAGACGGCGCGCCGCGAAACCACGATATTGCCGCGCGCGCGGTCCATTTTGAGGATTTGGAAGGGTTGCGGCGTGCCCATCAAGGGGGTCACGTCGCGCACCGGCCGAATATCCACTTGGCTGCCCGGCAAAAATGCTACGGCGCCGCCGAGATCCACCGAAAAGCCGCCCTTTACCCGGCCGTAGATCGTGCCGATGACACGCTGGCCCGCTTCGAAGGCGCGTTCAAGGTTGGTCCAGGTTTCTTCCCGTCGGGCTTTCTCGCGCGAGAGAACTATGGAGCCGTCCTTATCCTCATAGCGCTCGACATAAAGCTCTACGGTATCGCCGGGCTTGATGTCCGGTTTCTGGCCGGGAGGGGCGAATTCCTTAAGGGGGACGCGTCCTTCGCTTTTTAAGCCGACATCGACGATGACGTAGTCATCCGTGACGCGAACGATGCGCCCGGTGATCACCGAGCCTTCAAAAGGAATGTCGCGGCCTAAAGTGGCATCCAGGAGCGCGGCGAAATCACCGCGATGGGAAGGAGGAGAACGATCGGATTGGCGGGCAGCGGCGGTTGATGCCATAGGGGCGGGTTGATCCTCAATTGTTGCCGCCGGCGAAACCGGGCGGGCCAGGTTTGCGCATCTCCCAGTTGGAAGGAAACACGACTTGCCCGCGAGCAGCGCACGCGGGCCTTGTGGATGAACTGTGCGGAAAGGGGTTTTCTTCTACCCCAACCATCGCTTCACAAATAGCCTTTGGCATGACTAAGTCAAGGATGACGCGTTCATTGCTGCCAGACGTTCGCGCACAATGGCTTGGGCGGCGCGGAAAGTCGCTTCCACATCGAGCGTGGTGGTATCCAGGAGCACCGCATCCGCGGCCGGGCGCAAGGGCGCCACGGTGCGCTCGACATCGGCGCGATCCCGCTCCGCGAGCTCGGCTTGCACTTCGGCCAGCGTGGCGACCTCGCCCCGGTCTTTGCGTTCACGCCAACGCCGCTTGGCGCGCTCGGCGAGACTTGCGGTGACAAAGAGCTTGATGGGCGCATCCGGCAGCACGACGGTGCCGATATCCCGCCCGTCCAAGACCGCGCCGTGTTCGGCGGCAAAATTGCGCTGAAAATCCAGCAGGGCTGCCCGCACTTCGGGAAGTTGGGCGACCATGCTTGCCGCGCGGTCGACCTCGGGGGTGCGAAGATCCGTCCGCTCCAACGCCGCGGGCGTGAGGGCACGGGCGGCCGATGCGGCCAGAGCGGGATCCGCCGGGTTGCCGCCCGCATCCAAGACCGCGCGCGCTACCGCCCGATAAAGCAGGCCGGTGTCCAGGTAAGGAAGGCCCAGTGCCTTGGCGAGCCTTCGGGCCAAGGTGCCTTTTCCGGAGGCGGCCGGTCCGTCAACCGCAATCACCAGTGGTTTCATGTCATTCGCGGCTGATTTTCGCGCCGAGGCTTTGCATGAGCGCGACGAAACGGGGGAAACTCGTTTCGATAAAGGTCGAATCGTCGATCGCCACCGGCTCTTTCGTTGCCAGGCCGAGCACCAGCGCGCTCATCGCGATGCGATGATCCATCTCGGTGGCAACCAATCCCCCGCCCGGGGGCGGCTTGCCGGATCCATGGACCATCAGGTCGTTGCCGGCGATTTCCACCGCAACGCCGTTGGCGGCGAGCATCCGCGCGGTGCTCGCCAATCGATCGCTTTCCTTCACCCTGAGCTCCTGCAGACCCCGCATGCGCGTGGTGCCTTCGGCAAAGGCGGCCGCCACCGCCAGAATCGGGTATTCGTCAATCATACTGGGGGCACGTTCGGCCGGCACGTCGACCCCCCGCAGGGGGGCGGCACGCACACGGAGATCGCCCACTTTTTCTCCGCCCATGGTGCGTTCGTTTTCGATTGCAATCTCTGCGCCCATCTCGGCAAGGGTAAAGAGCAGGCCCGTGCGCAGCGGATTAAGCCCGACCTTCGGGATCTCTACCTCGGAGCCGGGAACAATGAGTGCCGCGACCAAGGGAAAAGCGGCGGAAGAGATGTCTCCCGGCACCGCGATTTCGGCACCGCGGAGTTCCGGCTGACCGCGGAGAGTGATCAGCCGGCCTTTTCCTTTCGGCTCCACGACGATCTCGGCGCCGAAATAACGCAGCATATTTTCGGAATGATCGCGCGTGGGTTCGGGTTCTTCCACCACGGTCAGACCGCGGGCATTGAGCCCGGCCAACAAGATGGCCGATTTGACCTGCGCCGAGGCGACCTCGAGCCGGTAGTCCAAGGGCAGTGCGCGACCCGTGCCGATGATCGCCAACGGCAACCGCCCGCCTTCCCGCCCGAGAAATTGCGCGCCGATTCTGCCGAGTGGCTCGGTGACCCGCCGCATGGGCCGGCGGCGGAGGCTGGCATCTCCGGTGAGCACGGCAAAAAGCGGATGACTTGCCAGAATGCCGCACAAGAGCCGCGCAGCCGTGCCGGAATTGCCCATATCCAGCACGTTTTCGGGTTCGACCAACCCGCCGATGCCGCGCCCTGCCACGTGCCAGACGCCCGGCCCGACCCTTTCAAGCTCAGCGCCTAATGCGCGCACCGCATCCGCCGTGCGCAAGACGTCTTCCGCTTCGAGCAAGCCGCTGATGCGACTCTCTCCGACCGCAAGAGCGGCGAGCATCAGCGCCCGGTGGCTGATGGATTTGTCGGCCGGGATGCTCACGCTCCCCCGGAGCGCCGGGCTTGGCCTTGCGATCAGCTTTTGCGGTGCGATGGAATTCACCCTTCAATGCCCCGTGTTTCTGCACACGAGGGAGTATTTGACAGCGGGTTATGGGAGTGGCAAGGCGCTTTCCCCGATTCAAGCCTGATGAGGAAACTATGGTAAAGCCGGAACTTGGCAAGAAGCACGTTTGCGTTTCCTGTGGAACCCGCTTTTACGACCTTATGAAGTCCCCCGCCGTTTGCCCGAAATGCGGCACCGAGCAACCCGCTGAGCAGCCCCGCTTGCGCAGGGCGGCGGCCTTGACCGAAGACCGGCGCCTGAAGCGACCCGAGCCGGCACCGGGAGCAGAGGATCTCGAGCTGGAGATCCCCCCCGAAGAGGAAGAAGGCGTGGAAGAGGTGTTGGAGGATGCTTCCGAGCTCGAAGACGCGACGCCGCTGACCGAAGATATCGAAATGGAAACCGAGCCGGACGAGGGCGAGCATTAGTTTCGCTCGAAGAACCCTGCCGAGCCCGGTTTCCGCTTCCGGAAACCGCCCTTGTTTCGCCTGGACGTCGCGTCTGCCGGGCCCGTTAAGGCGTGCTCTGGATGGCGGGTTCGCGAACCACTGCCTCCGGCTTTAATGCGGCGTTACGCTTGGCCAAGGCTTCGAACGGAGGGGCAAAGCACGGCCGGTTGATGTAGCGGCCGGCGCCGCGTACGGCGCGCAAGTCGCCATCTCGCCAGGTGAGTTTGCCTTGGCTGATGGTGTAGCGCGCAAGGCCTTGCACTTCCATCCCCTCGTAGATGTTGAAATCGACGTTCTGGTGATGGGTTTTCACGGAAATCGTGCGCCGGGCGTTTGCATCCCAAACCACGAGATCGGCATCCGAACCCACGGCAATTGCGCCTTTACGCGGATAAATATTGAAAATCTGCGCGGCGTTGGTGGAGGTAATGCGCACGAATTCGTTGGGTGTTAGTCGGCCGGACACCACGCCGTGGTGCCAGAGAATGCTCATGCGATCCTCAACGCCGCCCGTGCCGTTCGGAATTTTCGTGAAATTGTCGCGCCCCATGGCCTTTTGCGGCGCGCAGAAGCAGCAATGATCCGTCGCGGTGGTTTGCAGCTGGCCGGACATAAGACCTGCCCACAACGCTTCTTGATGGTGCTTCGGGCGGAACGGCGGGCTCATCACATAGGCGGCGGCGGTTGCCCAGTCTTTTTGATAATAGACGCTTTCATCAATGACCAGATGTTGCGCCAGGACTTCACCATAGACGCGCAGACCCTTGGCGCGCGCTCGTGCAATGGCCTCTGCGGTTTCGGCCGCGGAGACGTGCACGATGTAGATGGGGGCGCCGAGCACTTCGGCAAGCATGATCACGCGATTGGCGGCTTCGGCTTCCACCGAGGGCGGGCGAGACAGCGGATGGCCCTCGGGGCCGGTGATGCCCATTGCCAGCAGGCGCTTTTGTAATTGAAAAACGGCCTCGCCGTTTTCGGCATGCACGTTGCAAATGGCGCCGAGTTCAAGCGCGCGTGAGATGCTGTTCATCAGCACCTCGTCATCGACCATGATTGCGCCCTTGTAAGCCATGAAGTGTTTGAAACTGTTCACGCCGTGATCGCGCGTGAGCACGCCCATCTCTTCACGCACCTGATCCGACCACCAGGTGACGGCGACGTGAAAGCTGTAATCGGACGCGGCTTTTTGCGCCCAGCCGCGCCAGGTGTGATAGGATTCCAGCAAGGAAACACCGGGATTGGGGATCACAAAGTCGATAATCATGGTGGTGCCGCCGGCCATGGCCGCAGCGGTGCCGGAATAAAAATCCTCGCTGGCAACGGTACCCATGAAGGGAAGTTCCATATGCGTGTGCGGATCAATCCCGCCCGGCATGACCAGAAGCCCGCCTGCATCGATAACTTCCGCATGCGTCGGCGCCTCCAGATTCGGGACGACGGCTTTGATCAGACCGTCTTCGCAATAGACATCGGCGCGAAAGCTCTGCTCGGCCGTTACGATCGTTCCGCCACGGATCAGAATGGACATGGTGTTCTCCCTTATGGTTTGCCCTCTTGCCAATGCAGACCGCACCCCTTGAGCACGAGGCGCGTAATCGTCTTTTCAGCTGCGGCGAATTCCGCATCGCCGAGCCTGTTGACCCCGAGCACGGCGCGAACTTGTACTTCAAAGTCGGCATAAGTTTGCGTCATTGCCCAGATGTTGAAGAAAAGATGGATGGGATCGATCGGCGCCATTAATCCGCGGTCGATCCAACCGCGAATGACGCGGGCTTTCTCTATCACCCGTCGCCGCAACTCGAACGAGAGAAACCTCCGCAAGTGCGGCGCTCCGTGTAAAAGTTCTGCGGCGAAGACCTTGGAAGCGTGGGGGCGGGTTCGCGTATGGGCTAGCTTTGCCCGGATATAAGCGGTAAGCGCTTCCGCCGGCGGCCGCTCCGGGGTGATTGCGTTCATATCATCGAGCCAGAGGGCGAGGATGTTCTCCAACACGCCGCGATAGAGCTGTTCCTTCGTGCCGAAATAATAATGCAAGTTGGCTTTGGGTAAGCCCGCGGCTTGCGCCAGACGCTCCATGGTGGTGCCGGAGAAGCCGGCTTCGGCAAAGCTTTGCTCGGCCACGGCAAGAATATGGGCCATGATCGCGCGACGCCCTTGCCCGGGTTGCGACGCATATCTTTCCGCCGTTTCTGCCTGTTTTCGCGCCAAGATGCCTACATTATCGCCAAAAAATTTTTTCCTGCTTTCATTCTGAAAGAAGTTGACCAAACAGTCAATTTCTTTCACGGTAAAAGCAACGCCGTGTCATTGGGAGGGCACCGGAACGATGAAGCAAATCGGAGATATTGCGGCTGGCCGGTTGAGCGAAGCGGAGCTCGCCGCCAATTTCGCCGACGTGCATCCGCCGCTTTCCCTGGATGAAGCTCTGATCGAGGCCAGCCGCTGTTACTTCTGTTTCGACGCACCCTGTGTGCAAGCTTGCCCGACGGGAATCGACATTCCCGGGTTTATTCGACGCATCGCGACCGGGAATCTGAAGGGTTCGGCGGTCAAAATTCTTGAGGAAAATATTTTCGGCGGCAGCTGCGCCCGCGTGTGCCCGACCGAAATTCTCTGCGAAGGCGCTTGCGTGCGCAATACGCAAGAGGAGCGGCCGGTCAAGATCGGTTTGTTGCAGCGCCATGCCACCGATTGGTTGATGCAGCGCAACATGCAGCCGTTTGAACGCGCGCAGCCGACCGGTAAAAAGATCGCGGTGGTGGGCGCCGGTCCTGCCGGGCTTGCCTGTGCGCACCGGCTGGCACGTTACGGCCACGAGGTCGTGGTGTTTGAGGCGAAGCCGAAGCCGGGCGGCCTGAATGAATATGGAGTTGCCGCTTATAAGCTGACCGATGGGTTCGCGCGCCGAGAAGTGGATTTTCTGCTCGGCATCGGCGGTATTCGTATCGAATACGGCAAAACGCTTGGCAAGGATCTCTCTCTGGGCCGGCTCAGGCAGGACTATGATGCGGTGTTTCTCGGGCTCGGGCAGGCCGGTGTGAAGGCGCTCGGGCTTGATGAGGCAAAATTGGCGGGGGTGGAGGATGCGGTTGCCTTCATCGCGCGGCTACGCCAGACCGCCGATAAACGCACGATTGCCGTCGGGCGCCGCGTGGTGGTGATCGGCGGGGGGAACACCGCCATCGATGCGGCGGTGCAAGCGCGAAAACTCGGCGCCGAAGAGGTCAGCTTGGTCTACCGGCGCGGCCCGGAACAGATGTCTGCAACGCAATGGGAGCAGGACTTTGCCAAGTTGAATGGGGTGCAAATCCGCCACTGGGCCGCCCCGGTGCGTTTGCTCGGCGAAGCGGGCGTGGTGAGCGGGGTGGAATTTGCGCGCACGCGGCTTGGCCCGGATGGCGCGCTGACGCTGACGGAGGAGCGATTTACCCTTCCCGCCGATATGGTGCTCTCGGCGATCGGACAGGTTTTCATCATGCCGGCGACCGATGAGGTGCCGCGAATCGAAGGCGGGCGAATCGTTGTGGACGCAGATCGGCAAACCTCGCTTGCGCGCGTTTTTGCCGGCGGAGACTGCATAGCCGGTCCGGATCTCACGGTGCAAGCCGTGCAGGACGGCAAATGCGCGGCGGAAGCGATCCATCGGATGTTGAGCGGCAAAAGGGAGGATTGAAGATGGCCGACCTCTCGATAGAGTTTGCGGGGATTCGTGCGCCGAACCCGTTTTGGCTCGCTTCGGCGCCGCCGACCGACAAGGAATACAACGTCACGCGTGCGTTTCGCGCAGGGTGGGGCGGCGTCGTTTGGAAGACGCTGGGCGAAGATCCGCCCATCGTGAACACCGCCAGCCGTTACGGGGCCGTGCATTACAACGGCAGCCGCATGGCGGGTTTCAACAATATCGAGCTGATTTCCGATCGGCCGGTGGACGTGAATTTGCGCGAGATTGTCGCGGTGAAACGCGCTTGGCCGGATCGGGCCGTTGTGGTGAGCCTGATGGTTCCCTGCAATGAAGAGAGCTGGAAGCGCATGCTCAAGCGCGTTGAAGAGACCGGATGTGACGGTGTCGAATTGAATTTCGGCTGTCCGCACGGCATGTCGGAGCGCGGGATGGGCTCGGCGGTGGGCCAAGTGCCGGAATATGTCGAGATGGTCACGCGCTGGTGCAAACAGCATACGCGTATGCCGGTGATTGTGAAACTCACGCCGAATGTTACCGATATTCGCGCCCCTGCACGGGCGGCCAAACGCGGCGGGGCGGATGCGGTTTCACTGATTAACACGGTGCAGTCGATCACCGGCGTCGATCTTGATCGCATGACGCCCGAGCCGGTGGTGGACGGCCAAGGAACGCACGGCGGCTATTGCGGGCCGGCGGTGAAGCCGATTGCGTTGCGCATGGTCGCCGAGCTGGCGCGCGACCCGGAACTCAAAGGGCTGCCGATTTCCGGCATCGGCGGCATTTCCAACTGGCGGGATAGCGCGGAATTCATCGCGCTCGGTGCCGGATCGGTGCAGGTTTGCACGGCCGCGATGCATTATGGTTTTCGCATCGTGGAGGAGATGCGAGACGGGCTTGCCAATTGGATGGATGAAAAAGGTTACGGCCGCATCAGCGATTTTTGCGGGCGTGCGGTGCGAAACTTCGTCAATTGGGAGGATCTCAATCTCAACTACGTCACCAAGGCGCGGATCAACCAAGAGCTTTGCATTGCCTGCGGACTTTGCCATATTGCTTGCGAGGATACCTCGCATCAGGCCATCGCCGTTCATCGCGACGGCGATCGTCGCCGTTTCGAGGTGATTGATGCCGAGTGCGTGGGCTGCAATCTCTGCATGCATGTCTGCCCGGTGACCGGCTGCATTACCATGGAGCCGCAGCCGAACGGCCTGCCCAGGCTGACCTGGAAGCATCATCCGCACAACCCCGAACGCTTGGAGGCTGCAGAATGACGGAACGGATCCAGAATCTTCGCATCAACGCGGATCGCCTTTGGGATGAAATCATGCGCACGGCGCGCATCGGCGGCACGCCGAAAGGCGGGATCAATCGCCTGACGCTGACGGATGCCGATCGCGAAGTGCGCGATTGGTTTGTGGCTGCTTGCAAGGCGCTCGGCTGCAGCATCGAGATCGATGAGATGGGTAATATCTTTGCGCGCAGGCCGGGCAAAAACCCCAATCTCCCCCCGATTGCGATGGGCAGCCATTTGGATACGCAACCGACGGGCGGCAAGTTCGACGGCGTGGCCGGCGTGCTGAGCGGCTTGGAAGTACTGCGTACCTTGCATGAGGCGAACATAGAGACAAATGCCCCGATTGAAGTGATCGACTGGACCAATGAAGAGGGCTCGCGGTTTTCGCCTCCGATGCTTTCCTCCGGCGTCTATGCGGGCAAATTCACGCGGGATTGGGCCTATGCGAGAGAGGATCGCGAAGGCAAACGTTTCGGTGATGAGCTGGAGCGCATCAGCTATAAAGGCAGCCTTCCCTGCGGTGCCCACAAGCTCGCCGCACATTTCGAGCTCCATATCGAACAGGGCCCCATTCTTGAGGCCGAAGGCAAGACCATCGGCGTGGTGACCGGTGTGCAGGGGATGCGCTGGTACGAAGTGACGGTGAAGGGAACCGAATCCCATTCCGGGTCCACGGCAATGACGCTCCGGCGCGATGCATTGCTGGGGGCCGCGCGCATGGTGGAGGCGGTGAACGCCACAGGGCTTCGCCATGCGCCGAATGCCGTGGCGACGGTGGGATTTATGGAAGTCAAACCCAACAGCCGCAACGTGATTCCGGGGCATGTGTTCTTCAGCATCGATTTTCGCCATCCGAGCGATGCGGAGCTTGATGCGATGGAAGCCGAGATCGGCCGCGCGATTCAGGACATTGCTGCTGCGACCAATGTGGAGGCGGAAATGCAGCGGATCTGGAAATCTCCCCCGGTGCATTTCGATCCGGCTTGCATCGATGCGGTGCGGAGCTCGGCGGCCGATTTGGGCTACAGCTACCGTGAGATGATTTCCGGCCCGGGGCATGATTCCGCCTATGTCGCCTCGGTGGCGCCGACGGCGATGATTTTCCTGCCGTGCGAAAAAGGGGTCAGCCACAACGAGTCGGAGAACGTGAAAAAGGAAGATCTTACCGCCGCCGCCAACGTGTTGTTGCACGCGGTGCTCAAGACGGATGCCCGCCTTGCCGGCCAGAGCTAGGCTTGAACGCCAAGGACGGGCGGGGCGCATGTTTTGGTGCCTGCTGTAGCCGAGAGATGACCGAGCAAAGGCCCGAAGGCCGATTCCGTCGATTTCGGAGCCGGGCTTTCGCGCCGTAAAACTGGGAGAAAGCCTTGGGTTTTGCCTTTCCGGGTTCTTCGGCCATCTTTTCCAAATATTTCTTTAAGGTCCCGGCAAAACGGGGTTTTTGCAGGAAACCGCTATGGAAAGGGCAATTGGCAAATGGAAGCTCAAGCGTAAACCCCGGAGCCTGCCCGCCACAGCGGGACGGTTTTCTTTGGTTTCTTGCAAAGGTTGCGTTGACGCCAAGGAAAACTGCCGATTAGTCTCGGTTGCGCGCCGAAGCGAGTCGGGCGCGCTCGAGCCACATTCGAACCTTTGGTTGATGGAGGGAGGTTGCTGTGAATAAAATGGACCTTATCGCGGCGGTCGCTGAAGAGACGGCGTTGCCTAAGGCCAAGGCCGCGGAGGTCGTGGACGCGGTTTTCAACGCCATTGAGAACGCTCTCAAAAACAAAGAGGAAGTGCGTTTGGTAGGGTTTGGCACTTTTGCCACCGCCAAGCGCAAGGCCACGACCGGCCGTAACCCGCGCACCGGCGCGCCGATTAAGATTGCCGCCTCCACCTCGGTCCGCTTCAAGGCCGGCAAAGGGTTGAAGGATGCGGTGAACTGAGGCAGGCTGGGGGCACGCAACAAGCCCCGATAGTGGGCCGAAAGCCCTTGGCCGGAGGACGGCGGGGGCGGGGGAGCGGTCCACTCTCGTGGGCGGCCCGCGCGGGCGGTTAGCTCAGTGGTAGAGCATCTCGTTTACACCGAGAGGGCCGGCGGTTCGAACCCGTCACCGCCCATGTCTCTTTCGCTTAATTCTTCGCTCGCGGCGGCTGCTTCGGCTTGACGATCTCTCCCCCTGGCCCTAAACGCTGCCCGACGCGGATGCGGGTGTAGCTCAGTCGGTTAGAGCGCCGGCCTGTCACGCCGGAGGTCGCGGGTTCAAGTCCCGTCACTCGCGCCACATTTTGCCTATCGGTTGAGGGTGCATCGCCAAAAGGCGCGGCCAGAGGCTGCAGAGATGCCGCAGTGCGCTCTGTTGTGCCCATAGCAGCGGTGCCATGCCCTTGGCTTTTTTGGGAGAAGGACATAATGTGCCTGCTGCTGCAGCGCAGCAGCGGGGGCTGTGCGACGCAGGCGGGCTAAGCTAAGCCTTTGCAGCGCAGCAAGGAGCACGGAATGCATTCGCTCTTGGGACAATACCTGCCGATCCTTGTCTTTATGGTGATTGCCGGCGGCATCGCGCTTGCCTTGGTTCTCGGTTCGTTGCTTGCGGCACGGCAAAAGCCCTATGCGGAGAAGCTTTCCGCCTATGAATGCGGATTTGACCCTTTCGGCGATGCCAGGCGCCGATTCGACGTGCGCTATTACTTGGTAGCAATCCTCTTCATCATTTTTGATTTGGAAGTTGCATTTCTATTTCCCTGGACCGTCCGCCTGAGCCGGTTGGGCTGGTACGGATTTTGGTCCATGATGGGCTTTCTTGCGATTTTGACCGTCGGTTTTATTTACGAGTGGCGTAAAGGCGCATTGGAATGGGAATGAATTTCCCAAAAGTTCAACTCAGGGGATGGCAGCGATGAACAGCCCCACTTCCGCAGAGGCAATGCCGATTCTGTTCAATCGCGAGGCCTTGCAACCGGGCCCGGCACAGGATGCGGTGATTAAAGGCATTACCGGAGAGATCGAACATAAGGGCTTTGTGGTCGCAGCCCTCGATAAGGCGATCAACTGGGCGCGCACGGGAAGCCTCTGGCCGATGACATTCGGTCTTGCGTGCTGTGCGGTGGAGATGATCCACGCTTACATGCCGCGTTACGACCTGGACCGGTTTGGCATAATTCCACGCGCAAGCCCGCGCCAAAGCGATGTGATGATCGTGGCGGGAACGCTGACCAACAAAATGGCTCCGGCGCTGCGCAAGGTTTACGACCAGATGGCCGAGCCGCGCTGGGTGATCAGTATGGGAAGCTGTGCCAACGGCGGCGGCTATTACCATTATTCCTATTCGGTCGTGCGGGGGTGCGACCGGGTGGTGCCGGTCGACGTGTATGTTCCGGGCTGCCCGCCGACGGCGGAGGCGTTGGTTTACGGAATTCTTTTGCTGCAAAAGAAAATTCGCAGAACGGGAACAATCCTTCGTGGCTGAGACGCAGACAAAGGACGAGCGGCTACAGGCGTTGATCGCACGCGTGCGCGAATTGCCCGGGGTGAGTGCAGCCGTTATCGAAAAGGGCGAGGCGGTGGCCTATGTCGCGCGCGATGCGCTCTTAGCGGTAATGACACGTTTGCGTAACGAAGAGCCGTTCCGTTTCGAGCAGCTTATGGATCTCTGTGGCGTGGATTGGCCGCAGCGAGAGGAGCGTTTTGACGTCGTCTATAATTTGCTTTCGGTTTCGCGAAATCAACGTTTGCGCGTCATTGTGCATACCGACGAGCAAACCCCGGTGCCCTCCGTGCACACACTATGGCCATCGGCCACGTGGTGGGAGCGCGAAGCCTGGGATTTATTCGGAATTCTTTTCGCAGGCCAGCCCGATCACCGCCGTATCCTTACCGATTACGGTTTCGAAGGCCATCCTTTGCGCAAGGATTTTCCGCTGACCGGCTATGTGGAAGTCCGCTACGACGAAGAGCGCAAAGCCGTGGTTTATGAGCCGGTTCGGCTGACGCAGGATTTTCGCACCTTTGATTTTATTTCTCCTTGGGAAGGGATGTTGACCCTGCCCGGCGATGAAAAGGTGCACGCGCAGAGGCTTGCTGCAAAAGAGAAAGAGGGCGAAACATGAGCGAGAATTCGCTCGCCGCGCTGCCGCCTGTCGGCAAAGAGCGCAAAGTTGTCGAGTTTGACTCGCATGCGATCAATTTCGGCCCGCAGCACCCGGCCGCGCACGGCGTGTTGCGTTTAATTCTGGAGATGGACGGCGAGGTGGTGGAACGGGCCGACCCGCATATCGGCTTGTTGCATCGCGGCACGGAGAAGCTCATCGAATACAAAACCTATATGCAAGCCGTGCCGTATTTCGACCGGCTCGATTACGTCTCGCCGATGTGCGAGGAACACGCTTTTGCGCTTGCGGTTGAGAAGTTGCTCGGCATTGAAGTGCCTGAGCGCGGCAAATGGATCCGCACGATGTTTGCGGAAATCACCAGGATTTTAAATCATCTTTTGAATCTTACCACATATGCGCTTGACGTCGGCGCGGTGACGCCGCCGCTTTGGGGATTTGAAGAGCGGGAAAAGCTCTTGGAATTTCATGAAGCGGCCTCCGGCGCACGACTGCACGCCAATTATTTTCGCCCGGGCGGAGTGGCAAAGGATTTACCTTCCGGCCTCGAAGAGAAGATTGCCGAGTGGGCGGAGAAGTTTCCGAAATTTATCGATGATCTGCAGGAACTTTTAACAAGCAACCGGATCTGGAAACAACGAACGGTGGATATCGGCGTGATCAGCGCCGAGGACGCTTTGGCATGGGGGTTTTCCGGCCCGTGTCTCAGGGCAAGCGGTGTGCCGTGGGATCTGCGCCGAGCCCAGCCTTATGACATGTATGAAGCGGTCGAGTTCGAAATTCCGGTAGGCAAGCACGGCGATTGCTATGACCGTTATTTGGTGCGCATGGAGGAGATGCGCCAGAGTGTTGCGATTATAAAACAATGTCTGGCGGCGATGCGTCCTGGCCCGGTGAAAGTGCAGGATCACAAATTTTCGCCCCCGCCGAGAGCGGAAATGAAACGCTCGATGGAAGCTCTGATTCATCATTTCAAGCTGTATACGGAAGGCTATCATGTTCCGCCGGGGGCGACCTATACGGTTGTGGAAAGCCCGAAAGGCGAGTTCGGCGTGTATCTTGTCGCCGACGGCAGCAACCGGCCTTATCGGTGCAAAATCCGCCCGACCGGCTTTTCGCATTTGCAGGCGATCGAAGTGATGGGCAAAGGGCATATGCTGGCCGATGTGGTGGCGATCATCGGCTCGCTCGATTTGGTGTTCGGCGAAGTGGATCGCTAGACGATGAATGAAGACGTGCGCACCGGGTTCGAGGCATTTCAACCCGAAACCTTTGCCTTTGACGAGCAGAGCGAGGCGGAGATTGAGAAGATTCTCCGCAAATATCCTCCCGGCCGGCAGGCGAGCGCGGTTTTGCCGTTGCTCTATCTGGTGCAGAACCAAATGGCGCGGCAAACGGGCAGCGGGTGGGTGCCGCGCGCGGCGATGGATGTGGTGGCAAAACGATTGGAGATGCCGCCGATACGGGTCTACGAGGTGGCGACCTTCTATACCATGTTTCAATTGCGCCCGGTGGGGCGTTTTCACCTACAGGTCTGCACCACCACGCCGTGTTGGCTGCGCGGCTCTGACAAAGTGGTGGCCGCCTGCAAGCAGGAGGCCGGCATTCGCGGCTTCGGCGAAACAAGCGCCGATGGACTTTTTACTCTTTCCGAGGTGGAATGTTTGGGCGCGTGCGTCAATGCGCCGGTGTTACAGATCAACAACGATCTCTATGAAGATCTCGACGCGGAACGCACGATTGCCCTTTTGCAGGCTTTTCGCCGCGGAGAGCCTCCGCCGCCGGGTTCCACCATCGGCCGGATCGGTTCGGCACCGGAAGGCGGGCCGATGACGCTGATTTCCGAAATCGAGCCGCCGCCTGCCCCGGGGGCGGAATGAGCGAATGCGCAGAGTGAGCCGATGTTGAGCGATAAAGACCGGATTTTCACCAATCTCTACGGCTTGCACGACTGGCGCCTGAAAGGCGCGCGGGCGCGGGGCGATTGGGATGGAACCGCCGCCATCCTCGCCCGCGGGCGGGATGCCATTATCGCCGAGGTCAAAGCCTCCGGCCTTCGGGGCCGCGGCGGGGCCGGTTTCCCCACCGGGGTAAAATGGTCGTTCATGCCCAAGACTTCGGACGGAAGGCCGCACTATCTTGTGGTGAACGCCGATGAGAGCGAACCGGGCACATGTAAAGACCGCGATATTCTGCGCCATGATCCCCATAAGCTGATCGAAGGTTGCTTGATTGCCTCCTTCGCCATGGGGGCGCATGTCGCCTACATTTACGTGCGCGGCGAGTTTTACAACGAGGCGCAACGGCTGGAAGCGGCGATTGCGGAAGCCTATGAGGCGGGCTTGATCGGGCGCAATGCCTGCGGCTCCGGCTGGGATTTCGATCTTTATGTCCATCGCGGTGCCGGCGCGTATATTTGCGGCGAAGAAACCGGGCTTTTGGAAAGTCTGGAAGGCAAAAAAGGCATGCCGCGGCTTAAGCCGCCCTTTCCTGCCGCCGTCGGGCTTTATGGCTGCCCGACCACCGTCAATAACGTGGAAAGCATCGCGGTGGTGCCCACCATTTTGCGAAGGGGGGCGGCGTGGTTTTCTTCTTTGGGGCGGCCGAACAACACGGGCACGAAGATTTTCTGCATCTCCGGCCATGTGAATAAGCCCTGCAACGTGGAAGAAGAGTTGGGCATTCCCTTGCGCGAGCTGATCGAGCGCTATGCCGGAGGCGTGCGCGGCGGGTGGGATAATTTGCTTGCGGTCATTCCGGGCGGCTCATCGGTGCCGCTGATTCCGCGTGAGATTTGCGACACCGTGCTGATGGATTTCGACAGCCTCCGCGAGGTGAAAAGCGGGCTTGGCACCGCGGCCGTGATTGTGATGGACAAATCGACGGATCTTATTCGTGCGATTGCCCGCCTCTCGCGATTCTACAAACATGAGAGTTGCGGGCAGTGTACGCCGTGCCGAGAGGGAACCGGCTGGTTGATGCGCATGATGGACCGTTTTGTGGTCGGCGATGCCGAGGTGGAAGAGATCGACGCTCTTGAGGATGTCAGCCGGTTGATTGAAGGCCACACCATCTGCGCCTTGGGCGATGCCGCAGCCTGGCCTGTGCAAGGGCTCGTTCGGCATTTTCGGCCGCTGCTGGAAGAGCGGATTGCGCAATACAAACGAGCGGCGATGCCGCGGGCTGCGGAGTAGCGCCATGCCAAAAGTCACGATCGACGGGACGGTGGTTGAGGTGCCGGCGGGCAGTTCGGTTTTGCAAGCCTGCGAACTCGCCGGCAAAGAAATCCCGCGTTTTTGTTATCATGATCGCCTTTCCGTTGCCGGCAATTGCCGCATGTGCCTTGTAGAGGTGGAAAAGAATCCCAAACCCGTGGCTTCCTGTGCCTTTCCCGTTGCCGACGGCATGGTGGTCTGGACCGATAGCCCGATGGTGCGGCGCGGGCGGCGTGGCGCGCTGGAATTTCTGCTGATCAACCACCCGCTCGATTGCCCGATTTGCGACCAAGGCGGGGAGTGCGACCTGCAGGACGAATCCATGGCCTACGGGCTTGATCGGTCCCGCTTTCGCGAGCAAAAGCGCGCGGTGCGCGACAAATATTTCGGCCCGCTGATCAAAACGGTGATGACGCGCTGCATTCATTGCACGCGCTGCATTCGTTTCGCGCAAGAGATTGCGGGCGTGCCGGAGCTTGGCGCGACCGGCCGCGGCGAAAACATGGAAGTTACCAATTACATCGAGCGCATGCTGACTTCGGAACTTTCAGGCAATATTATAGATCTTTGTCCGGTGGGTGCGCTGACGTCCAAACCTTATGCGTTTGTCGCGCGTTCCTGGGAGCTTGTGAAGACCGACAGCATCGACGTTCTCGATGCGGTTGGCTGCAATATCCGTATCGATTCCCGCGGCCCTGAAGTGCTTCGCATCGTGCCGAGGTTGCATGAGGATGTGAACGAGGAGTGGCTTGGCGATAAATCGCGTTTTGCATTGGACGGCTTGCGCCGCAGGCGGCTTGATCGTCCGTGGGTGAAGCGCGGCGGCAAGCTTGAGGAGGCGAGTTGGCAAGAAGCCTTTACGGCAATTGCCGATCGGCTCGGCCGGTTGAACGGCGCGCGGATTGGTGCGGTGGCGGGAGATCTGGCCGATGCCGAAAGCATGCTGGCGTTGAAACATCTCATGCAGCAGCTTGGCTCCAACAATCTTGATTGCCGCCAGCTCGGCGAGAAATTCGATGCAAGCCGGCGGGATTTTTACCTCTTTAACACCACGATTGCGGGGATCGAAGACGCCGATGCTCTGCTCTTGATCGGCACCAACCCGCGCCGCGAAGCGCCCGTGCTGAATGCCCGCATCCGCAAACGCTGGCTTGCTGGGAATTTCCCGGTTGCGGCAATCGGGGAGCCGGCGGAGCTGACTTACGCCGTGGAATGGCTTGGAAACTCTCCGCAAGTTTTGGCGCAATTGCTGGCCGAAGCGCATCCGTTCCTGAAACGGCTGCAAGCGGCGGAGCGACCGATGCTGATTCTGGGGCAAGGGGCGTTGGCGCGGGCGGACGGCGCAGCCATGTTGGCCGCTGCCTGGGAGCTTGCCCGCAAAGCCGGCCTGTTGCGACCGGAGTGGCACGGGTTCAATGTTTTGCACGCCGCCGCCGCCCGTGTGGGGGCACTTGATCTCGGCTTCCTGCCTGGGGAGGGCGGCAAGTCGCTGGACGCGATGCTGGATGATGGGGTGGATGCGCTTTGGCTGCTGGGGGCGGATGAGTTTCCGATCGAGCGGATCGGCCCTCGGACATTCGTGATTTATCAAGGCCATCACGGCGATCGCGGGGCAAGCCGGGCGGATGTGATTTTGCCCGGGGCCGCGTATACCGAAAAGCACGGCACTTATGTGAACACCGAAGGCCGGGTGCAACGCGGCGCGCTTGCCGTTTACCCGCCCGGCGATGCGCGCGAGGATTGGAAAATTTTGCGCGCCTTCAGCGCGGTGATGGGCAAGCCGTTGCCGTATGATGATCTGGAAAGCTTGCGGGCCAAGCTTGAAGCGGAGAACCCGATCTTCGGGCGTATTGATGAATGCCCGCGCCGGGGCTGCGCGGATCTCTCCGGGCCGAAAGGCGATGCACAGGCGCTGACGGATGCGCCGTTTGTATCGCCTATTTCCGATTATTACCGCACGGATCCGATCAGCCGGGCCAGCCCCACCATGGCCTTGTGCCAAGAAGCACTGCGCGCCAACATGCCTATCGCAGCGGAGTAAAGACGTGGCTGCATTTTTTCAAACCCCGCTCGGCGAGCTTGTTCGCATTGTTTTGCAAACGCTGGCGATTCTGGTGCCGCTTTTGCTGGCGGTCGCTTACGCGACATGGGCGGAACGCAAGGTGCTTGCGGCCATTCAACTTCGCAAAGGGCCCAATGTTGTGGGCGCGTTCGGTTTGCTGCAGCCCTTTGCGGATGCGCTAAAAATGTTGATGAAGGAGACGATCATCCCGGCGGGCGCAAACCGGGTTTTGTTTCTTCTGGCGCCGATCGTATCGCTGACCTTGGCGCTGATGGCCTGGGCGGTGGTGCCGGTGAATGACGGCTGGGCGGTGGCGAACATCAATGTCGGGATTTTGTATCTGTTCGCCATCAGCTCGCTTGGCGTTTATGGAATTATTATAGCCGGATGGGCAAGCAATTCCAAATACGCGTTTTTGGGAGCGCTGCGCAGCGCTGCCCAAATGGTGAGTTATGAGGTGGCGATCGGCTTTGTGATCGTGACCGTTCTGTTGTGTGCCGGCAGTCTTAATCTGAACGACATCGTGCTTGCGCAGAAACACATTTGGTTTTGTGTGCCGCTGCTGCCGATGTTCGTTATTTTCTTCATTTCCGGCCTTGCCGAGACCAATCGCTCGCCCTTCGATTTGCCGGAAGGGGAAAGCGAAATCGTAGCCGGGTTTTTCGTGGAATATAGTGCGCTCGCCTTTGCGCTGTTCTTTCTTGGGGAATATGCCAATATGCTGCTGATGAGCGCGATGACGACCATCCTGTTTTTGGGAGGATGGTTGCCGCCGCTGAACATTGCGCCGTTTACTTGGCTGCCCGGCCCGCTTTGGTTTATCCTGAAACTGTTCGCTTGCTTGTTTGTGTTCTTCTGGGCGCGCGCGACATTTCCGCGCTATCGTTACGACCAGCTCATGCGGCTCGGCTGGAAGGTATTTCTACCGGCTTCGCTCGGTTGGCTGGTTCTGACCGCGGCGGTGTTGCTGGCAACCGGGTGGGCGCCGCATGGAGCATAGTGCAATCGAGAGAACCCGACACATGGCGACGCTAGACCGCACCGCACGCACGGTTTTGCTCGGCGAGATCTGGGCCGGGTTGCTGCTGACGCTGCGCTACCTGTTCAAGCCGAAGGCGACCATCAACTATCCTTACGAGAAAAACCCCATCAGCCCGCGGTTTAAAGGAGAGCACGCGCTGCGCCGCTATCCGAACGGGGAAGAGCGATGCATCGCATGCAAATTATGCGAGGCGATTTGCCCGGCGCAGGCCATCACCATTGAGGCCGAGCCGCGCGCGGACGGTTCGCGGCGCACGACGCGGTATGATATCGACATGACGAAATGCATCTATTGCGGCCTTTGCGAAGAGGCCTGCCCCGTGGATGCGATCGTGGAAGGGCCGAATTTCGAATTCGCCACGGAAACGCGCGAGGAACTGATGTACAACAAGGAACGTCTTTTGGCGAATGGCGAGCGATGGGAGGCGGAAATCGCAAAGCGGCTCGAACTCGATGCCCCGTATCGATGAAAGAGGCGGCAGAGCCATGGCGGTGAGCAGAGTTCAACGGATAGCGAAGAAAACGTGCGGTGCGGGAAAAGCAGTGATCGGCAACGGGGTTGAGGGATGATCGCGGCGGCGGCTTTCTATGTGTTTTCAGCGATTATGTTGGCTGCGGCCACGATGGTGGTAACCGCGAGAAACCCCGTGCATTCGGTGTTGTTTCTCATTCTTGCGTTCTTTAACGCCGCGGCCTTGTTTTTGTTGGCGGGCGCCGAGTTCCTCGCCATGATCTTGGTGATTGTTTACGTGGGCGCGGTTGCGGTTCTTTTTCTTTTCGTCGTGATGATGCTGGATATCAATTTTGTGCAATTTCGCGAGGGGTTCCAGCGCTATGCGCCGATCGGCGCCACGGTCGGCGCCGTGCTTTTGATCGAGCTCACCATGGTGCTGACTGGCTGGCGCTTTCTTCCGGAAGCGCCGCAGTGGCGTAGCGCGCCGATTCCGGCAAATATTTCCAACACCGCCGCCTTGGCCGAGCAGCTTTATACCCACAATATCCTGCTGTTTCAGTTAGCCGGCCTCTTGCTTTTGGTGGCAATGATCGGCGCGATCGTGCTGACGCTGCGCGAGCGCCGCATGCCGCGGAGACAGATTATCCGCGTGCAGCTTGAGCGAGAAGTCCGCGATACCTTGGAAATCCTGCAGGTGCCGATATTCGCCGGAACGGACGAGATCGGTATCAGAATGCGCAAAGCGATCAGCGAGGATCGCGGAGAAGCCGCACATGAGGGGGCGGAATCACCGATGCTTGCCGCTTCGCATGCGCAATCGGAAACCGAAGGGCACTGATCATGTTGGCAGTGGGGATCGGGCATTATCTGACCGTCAGCGCGATTTTGTTGGTGCTTGGGGTATTCGGGATATTCCTTAACCGAAAAAACATCATCGTTATCTTGATGTCGATCGAGCTGATCCTGCTTGCGGTAAATCTGAACCTCGTCGCCTTTTCCGCCTCTCTCGGCGATCTTGTCGGGCAAGTATTGGCGATGTTCGTGTTGACCGTCGCGGCGGCGGAAGCCGCGATCGGGCTTGCCATCGTGGTGGTTTACTTCCGCGGTCGCGGCTCTATCGAAGTCGAAGACGTCAACCTCATGAAGGGCTGAGATGATCTACGCCGTTGCGGTTTTTGCGCCTCTCGTGGGCTCGGTGATCTCCGGTTTATTCGGACGCGCGATCGGCGATCGCGCGGCGGAGTTGACGTCCATTCTCTGCATGGTGCTCGCGGCAGTTTGCGGGGCGGTGGCGTTTGCCGATTTGGTTTGGGGGGGCGCGACTCCGGGGGTTGTTCCGATCGCAAGCTGGTTCGATGTCGGCGGTTTTCGCGCGCCTTGGGCGCTTCGCTACGACACGTTGGCCGCGGTGATGGTGGCGATGGTTACGCTGGTCTCCACGCTGATCCACATCTACAGCGTGGGCTATATGGCGCATGACGAATACCCGACCTATCGCTTCTTCAGCTATCTTTCGTTGTTCAGTTTTGCGATGTTGATGTTGGTGACGGCCGACAACCTCGCCCAGCTCTTCTTCGGCTGGGAAGGCGTCGGTTTGGCCAGCTACTTATTGATCGGCTACTGGTATGATCGTCCGAGCGCATGCGCGGCGGCCATTAAAGCATTCGTCGTAAACCGCATCGCCGATTTGTTTTTTGTGATCGGAATTGCGCTGACCTTTTTCCGTTTCGGCTCGATTGAACTTTCCACGATCTTTGCCGCGGTTCCGAGCCACATGTCGGATTCTTACGTGCTCTTCGGGCACAACTATCGCTCTCTCGAGGTGATCGGGGTTTTGCTGTTCATCGGCGCGATGGGCAAGTCCGCGCAGATCGGGCTGCACACCTGGCTCCCCGATGCGATGGAAGGTCCCACCCCGGTCTCGGCTTTGATTCATGCAGCGACCATGGTCACGGCCGGCGTGTTTTTGATGGCGCGCATGTCGCCCGTGATGGAAGCCGCGCCTATAGCAAAAGAGATTGTGGTCGTGGTGGGAGCGAGCACAGCGCTCTTTGCCGCAACCGTCGGCTGCACGCAGAACGACATCAAGCGCGTGATCGCTTATTCCACCTGCTCGCAATTGGGTTACATGTTTATCGCGGCCGGGGTTGGGGCGTATCAGGTCGCGATCTTTCATCTGATTACGCACGCCTTTTTCAAAGCGCTTTTGTTCTTGGGCTCGGGCTCGGTGATTCATGCCATGAGCGGCGAGCAAGACATGCGCAAAATGGGCGGGTTGTGGAGGAAAATTCCTTATACCTATGCAGTGATGTGGGTGGGCAGCCTCGCCTTGGCCGGCCTTCCGATTTTTGCCGGTTATTATTCCAAAGATGCGATTCTGGAAGCCGCGTTTAGCGCCGGAAGCGCGGCCGCGCGCTATGGCTTTGTCTGCGGCGTGGCGGCGGCGTTTCTTACCGCCTTCTACTCCTGGCGGCTGCTGTTCATGACCTTCCATGGAGAGTCTCGCGCTGAGGCGCATGTTCTTGCGCACGTGCATGAAAGCCCGCCGGTGATGACGGTTCCTCTAGGCGTGCTTTCGCTTGGGGCGATTTTTTCCGGCATGGGTTTTCGCGATTTGTTCATCGGATCCGGTTGGCCGCACTTCTGGCGAGGTTCCATCGTCAACGCAGCCGGGAACAACGTTCTGGAAGCGATGGAAAAGGTCCCCGCGACAATCGGGACACTTCCGGTGGTCATGGGGCTTTTAGGGATTGTGCTGGCCTATGCGATGTATATCGCAATGCCGCTTTTGCCCAATATCTTGGCCCGCACCTTCCGTCCGGTTTACCTTTTCCTTTTGAACAAATGGTATTTTGATGAGCTCTACGATGCCATCTTCGTCCGTCCGGGTTTCGCGCTTGCCCGGATGCTCTGGCAAGTTGCCGATGCCACGATCATCGACGGCGTGCCCAACGGTGTGGCGAGCTTGGCAACCGAATCCTCCGCGCAGGCGGTGAAACTGCAAACCGGCTCTATTGCCGTCTATGCCTTCACCATGTTGATCGGCCTTGTTGCGCTCCTGAGCATTTTCCTGTTGCTACGGTGAAACAATGAATGCCGCCGGATTTCCTATTCTGTCTCTGATTACAT
>JAIMBF010000160.1 GCA_023511585.1 Terriglobia bacterium | reverse complement strand
CGCGCAGCCTCGTGAAGGCGCTGCAGGCTGCCTTCATAACGATCGATCAATGTTTGGCAGTCGCGCAACAGCTTGCGGGATTTACTTTCGTCATAACGCACATAGCCGCCTTCTCGCATCACCGGATAGACAAGATAATCCCAGCCGGCATCCAGGATTTTGCGAGGGCTTGTCAGGCCGTGGCGGACAAAGGCATGATAAGTGTTGCGCGCGATCGTTTCCGAGATCCGCTGGCCGAAAAGCAAACTCGCAAGAAACCAGAGAAACAAATCCCGCTCGCGGCCGCTTGCCAGATCCAGCCCAAGTTCTTCCGAATAGAGCGGCGATTGCGCGAGGCTTTCGGCATCCGGCAAAGACAAAGCCCCCTCTGCCCGCGCGGCGGCGGCCGAGCGTTTTGCCCGGGTTCGATTCGCGCGCGGTTGGCTCCCGCCCGATGGCGCACGATGCGCGGCCACTTTTACCACTCTCTTTCTTGGAAGCATGATCTTTGGTTTCGCCGGACGCATGCGGCATTGATTTCGGTCAATCGTGCCGGCATTTTTTCAGGGCCTGTTTGACGAAAGGAAAAGCCTGCTAAATTTCCCTCATGACAGACGCCACGATTCGCCCGCGGCATCGGGACTGCGAAGCAATCATGGAATGCCGGGACAACCTCGCGTTCATGCGCGCTTTGCCGGCGGAATCCATGCAGCTGATCGTCACCTCGCCGCCCTACAACATCGGCAAAGCCTATGAGCGCCGGCAGCCGCTTCACTATTACGTCGCGCAGCAAGCAGAAGTGATTGCCGAGTGCGTGCGCTTGCTCAACCCGCGCGGCTCTTTGTGCTGGCAGGTCGGCAACCACGTGCAGGACGGCGAGATATTTCCGCTGGATATGGTGCTTTACCCGGTCTTTCGCGAACACGGATTGCACTTGCGCAACCGTATTGTCTGGCATTTCGAGCACGGTCTACATTGCTCCAAGCGCCTCTCGGGGCGTTATGAAACGATCCTTTGGTTTACCAAAGGCAAGGATTACACGTTCAACCTCGATGCCATCCGCGTTCCGCCGAAATATCCCGGCAAAAAGCATTTCAAAGGCCCGAACGCCGGCCGGCTTTCTTGCAACCCGCTCGGCAAAAACCCCGGCGATGTCTGGATATTTCCGAACGTTAAAAACAACCACGTGGAAAAGACGATCCACCCTTGCCAGTTTCCCGTGGAATTGGTCGAGCGCCTGGTGCTTGCGCTGACAAATCCCGGAGATCGGGTCTTCGATCCGTATATGGGCGTGGGCTCTTCAGTCATCGCCGCGCTGAAGCATGGCCGAATAGGGTACGGATGCGACATCGTGCCGGAATATGTCGAAATCGCCTGGCAGCGCGTGCACGCCTTGCGCGCTGGCGCGCTCAAAACGCGGCCGATGCATAGGCCGGTCTATGTTCCGAAAAATTCGGGCGTAACGTTGGGATATCAAAACGGCCAGCCGCCGGCGGCCCATCATGCGACAAGCTCCGATTGAGCAAAACTCTGCACGGCGGAATAGTCGATCTTTCCGGTGCCGAGCCGGGGCAGCCGCGCCCTATAAAGGATCGTGCGCGGCAGCATAATCTCCGCAATACCCCTTTCGCGTGCGGCCTTGAGCAACGCATCCCATGTTGCCGTCGTGCTGGTGGTGATAAGCACCAGACGTTCGCCTTTTTGCGGATCCGGCAACGCGATCACGGCATGGGCCGCGCTTGGCCAAAGGCTTTCGGCAAGCGCCTCGCTCACGGCCATCGGCACGAGCTCGCCGCCGATCTTGGCAAAGCGCTTGGCGCGATCCTTGACAAAGACGAAACCCTCGGCATCGACGGCGACGATATCTCCGGTATCGTACCAACCCTCCGGCGGCGGTTCCAGAACGCCCGGCGCTGAAGCCCTGAAGTATCCAAGCATCACGTTTGGACCCTTCACCCAGAGCCGCCCGCCCGCTTCCAGCCCCGGGAGCTTTTCCAGCCGCCAGGCGATCCCGGGCAAAAACGGCCCGACACTGCCCGGCCGGTTCCGAAGCGGCGTATTGATGGAAAGCACCGGCGCCGTCTCCGTCGCGCCGTAGCCCTCCAGCACGCGCACGCCGAAACGTTCCGCGTAAAGGCGGCGGGTTGCCTCGCGCACACGTTCCGCGCCCGCAAAGACATAGCGGACCGAGCGGAAATCATAAGGGTGGGCATAGCGCGCCCAGCCCGCAAGAAAGGTATCCGTGCCGAAGACGATGGTGGCATCGGTGCTGTAGATCAGCTCCGGCACCAACCGGTAATGCAGCGGGCTCGGGTAAAGAAAGTTCGGCACCCCCCGAAACAGCGGCAGCAGCGTGCCCACCGTCAGCCCGAAGGCGTGGAACATCGGCAACGCGTTGAACACGCGATCGGCCGAGGTGAAATCCACAACCGCCGCAGCCTGGGCGCAATTGGCCAGAATGTTCCGATGGCTGAGCACCACCCCTTTGGGCGTGCCTTCCGTGCCGGAGGTAAAGAGCACCACCGCGGGCACATCGGCCTGCCCGCGATAGCCCGGCAAGCGGCGCCCCCGCCGGAGCCTATCGTAAAAGCCCCGAAGGCGCGCGCGCCAATCGAGCGAGGCGACGACGTCTTCCAGCCAAAGGAACGAAATCCGGCCCGCCGCCTGTGCGATGTCCTTTTGCAGTCGGCCATGTTCGGCAAGGCGCCGCGAAGAGATCACGCGGCGAACTTGCGCGGTCCGGCACGCGGAAAGCCAGCCTTCCGCCCCGACGGTAAGGTTCAAAACCGCGGGGATGCGGCCGAAGGCTTGCAGCCCCATAAAGGCGATAACGGCAGCGAGGCTGTTCGGCAGCAAGAGGCCGACATGCTCGCCCGGTGCGGTCTGTTTTGCCAAGGCACGGCCCAAGACCGCAGCACCGAGAAGAACGCGGTGATAAGAAACAGGTTCGCTCTCGGCATCGCGCAACACGCGCAGCCGCCAGCCGTAGCGCGACGGGGCATCGCAGAATGCGGCAAAGAGCGTGCCCTCGAGCGGCTCAGCCGCAAATGCGGCATCGACCATGGCCTGATAGACCGTCTCGGCCGCAGCGTGCCGGCGCGGCCGGCCGAAAAGCAAAGGCTCCAGCGAAAGCGTACGCGGCGGAAAAACCGTCATGCGAACGCGCGGAAACCAGCGCCGCCGTAGCCTGCCGGCAAGATGGGAGAAAGGGCTGAATTCGGTCCCCTCAATCCGCACGGGCACGAGCTTGGCTTGCGCCCGATCGGCAATCATTCCCGCGCCGTCATAGATTTTCATCAGCCC
>JAIMBF010000038.1 GCA_023511585.1 Terriglobia bacterium | reverse complement strand
CTGCTTGGAACAAGGTAGCGCCGCACCTCCGGGAGGGCCGCATAGCGTGCACCGTGCTTTTCCAGAAAGCCGAGCGCGGTAAGTGCATCGAGCAACATCCGCGTTCCGCGCAAGCTGGTATTGCCGGCTTTGGCGACTTCCTCGGCCGTTTTTTCCCCGTCCGCAAAGCGGGAGAAAATATTGAGCTGCACCGCAGCAGACAACACGCGGGAAGGCGCCATCGCCCAGAACATCTGCATCAAAGCTTGGGGAGTGAGTGGGTTACGGGGCGGTTCGGCCATGGTTTGCTCCTTCTCTTCGGCGTTTTCGACGTTTTTACGACTTGACCCTGTTACAGTTGCCGCAATAAGCTTGGTGTGCTGAAGAAAATTCGAAAGCCTTTTCGAACGAATAACCGAGGGTCGGGCTGGTCCTCTTCTCGTTCGACCGGCCGTCCCCTCATTATAAAACAAACAGGGGGAAAGCGAATGGGTATCTATCTCAGCGAACGCGAGTTAGCGCAATTGCAACCGGCGGAAAAGGCGGCGTTTCCATCGCCGGTGCCGACGCAGGTGGTCTCCAACGGCGAGTTCAATCCTTGGCCGCAGACACCGCAACAACGCAAAGTGGAAGCGCGCATCAAAGATCTTGCCGATACGTTCGGGCGCAAGCTCGGCATGGATCGGCGAAACTTCCTCCGCTCCAGCTGCGGCATGGCCGCCGCATTTCTGGCCATGAACGACGTCTTCGGCGAAATCTTTCAGGTAAAACCTGCCGAGGCAGCAAATCCTGATGTGGCTGCGGCGCGGGCGCAAGATCTCTCCAAACAATTCATTTTCGACGATCAATTGCACTTCGTGCGCGACGACTACAATTTTGAAGGCCTGCTCGGCCTTGCAAAATATGCCGCCGAATATTGGAACCCGGCGCTGAAGACGGACAAGGCCGGCATGACGCTCGATCGGTACAAATTCGCAAATTTCCTCAAGGAAATTTATCTTGATTCCGATACTACCATCGGGCTTCTCAGCGGTGCGCCGTTTGACGACCCAAGCCATTGGCTGCTCACGAACGATGAAATCAAACAAGCGGCGGATACGGTGAACGGGATCGCGGGCACGAAACGGCTGTTTTTCCACTCCGTCATTACGCCGAAGCAGCCCGGCTGGATGGATGAAGTCGATCGCTGCATCAGCCAAATTCACCCCACCAGCTGGAAGGGCTATACCATCGGAGATCCGCTGAGCCCGCAAACGACGAAATACCCATGGCGGCTGGATGACGAAGCGCTGATGTATCCCTTCTACGAGAAGATCGTGAAGGCCGGCATCACCACGGTTTGCATCCATAAAGGGCTGCTTCCCAAAGATTATGAATCCTCCATTCCGGGCGGGGCCTGGAAATACGCCACTGTTGAGGATCTGCCCAAGGCGGCGAAAGACTGGCCGCAGATCAACTTCGTGATCTACCATTCCGCACTGAGACCGTTCCTTGAGTCTCCGGATGAGGATCTCGCCGAATTCGAAAAAACCGGCTATATTCGGTGGGTTTCGGATCTTGCCGCGATTCCGGAAAAATACGGCGTTCACAACGTTTACGCCGATGTCGGAACGAGTTTTGCCAATTCGGCCGTGACCAACCCGCGTTTCTGCGCGGCGATGATGGCCACCTTGATCAAAGGGCTCGGCTATGATCACGTGTTTTGGGGAACGGATTCGGTTTGGTACGGATCCCCGCAATGGCAGATCGAAGCGTTCCGCCGGCTTGAAGTTCCGGAGGATATGCAAAAGAAGTTCGGCTTTGCGCCGCTCGGCCCGGCCAATGGGCCGGTGAAATCCGCGATCCTCGGGTTTAACGCGGCACGGTTTTATGGGGTTAATCTGCACACCGAGCTGGAGCCCTGGCGCGAGGACGGTCTTGCGAAAATCAAAGCGGCGTATCTCTCCGATGGCCCCGAGCGCAGCAATGCCGCCTACGGCTATGTGGTTCCGGCCGGCTGAGCCAGCAAAGGCCAAGCGGACGGAGTGAAGGGGGATCAAAAGCAAGGGGCTTAGGCGGTATTGCCGCCTAAGCCCGAAACTTCTTTGGCAAAAGAAACCATTGCGGGAAACAGCCGCTCCGCGGCGCGGCAGTCCGCCTGCGCGATCGCGGTTAGCCGATATAGCCGGCGAGTTCGTTTTCCGCCCAGGCGATGGCCTCCTCGATCGACTTTCCCCCTTGCGTGACTTTGGCAACCATATTGCAAGGCAGCGCCTGATTGTAGATTTGCACGGCGATTTGCGGCGGCGCAGGATAGCCGGTGATCGAGCGTTTGGCGTTGTGGGAGGGCCGCAACGGATAATTGTAAACCGTTCCCACCGGCGGGCCGGCTTTTTCCCAGATATCGAAATCCAGCATGGAATCGAACGGTGGGATGTCAAATCCGTCGACCACATTGCAGCGCTCGTGCACCTGTTCGCGCTCGGACAGATAGACCAAGAGCTCCTTGGCGGCCGTCTTGTTGCGGCTGAACGACCAAAGCCCCCAGAACGTCGGATCGAACGGGGAAAAACGCCCCGCCGGGCCTGCCGGCGCGGGAAAGGTCCAGCATTTTTCCGCCACTTGCGGAGCATCGCGCAACGCCACCGCCCACGCCGAAGGCGGATTATAAATCAGCGCCGTCTGATCCGCGATCAGCATGCGATTATCGGTTGCATTATCAAAACTATAAGTGTTCGGCGGATAGAACGGTACGAGCTTCTTCATATATTCCAGCATCCGCCTGGTGTTGTCGGAGCGGACGGTGATCTCGCCTTTTGCATTGACAAATTCGACACCGTAGGCAAGGCAGAACGAACCGGTGATATCGACCGAATCTTGAGTCGTACTCAGACCGATGCCGAAGGGCTTGCCGGCTTTCGCGCAAAGCTCCGCACAGCGAAGATAAGTCTCGTAGGTCCATTCATCGGCAAGCGCCGTGTGAACGGGCTTGGCCGGATACATTGCTTGCAGATCAATGCCGCAATAGTGTTTGAAGTAATCGATACGCGCGCACGGCACTTGATAGACCGATTGCGGGCTGGACGGCACGGCCATCCAATGCCCGTTGACTTGGCCGATATAGTAAAAAAGAGAATCAAGCTTGCCGTATTTTCCTTCGAGATGCGTTACGACATCATCCACCGGCTCTAGCTTGCGCGCGTGATTTTGCGTCTCCCAAAGCGGCAGAGCCAGCACGTCATGGCCCGCTCCGGCTTCATCTTCGGCAGCCGCGGTCAGTACGAGTTTGTTGCCCTGGATGGTGATGAAGTCCACCAAAACGTCAACCTTATTTTTTTCGGCCCAGCGCTCCACCTGTTTGCGTAAGACTTCGTTGCCGCGCGGCACCCAATGATCATAGAAGCCGAGCGTAAGTTTGCCTGCCGCCCCGGCGGTGCGCATGTGCACCAGCGGCAATACGCTTGCCGCCGTCGCCAACCGCAACGCGTGGCGCCGCGAGAATTTGCGCGAACCTGTCATGACGTTTCCCCCTCTGCGGGCCGGCTATCCCCGGCCGTTCTCCGTTAGCTTGCTGCTTGTTCCGCCCCCGCCCGATACCACGGCACAAAGCGGGATTTTCTAGAAGATTTTCGACAAGCCTGCCGGTCCGCGTTCGGAGGCAGAAAAAATCGGCGGCAGATTACCCCTTCCCGCCTCGGTCCGCAAGCTTGGGCAGAAATTTGCCCGGCAACGTCTCAGGCTGAGCCGGTCTTGCGCAGCTTGCCGCGAGAGGTACGGCCGTTGCCTTCCAGCTCCAACTTCGTCGAGAGGAGCTCCAGCATATCGCGCAAGGAAAGCACACCGACCAGCCGGCCGCCCTCAACCACCCAGAGCCGCGTTCGCCCGGCGCGCCGCATTTGCGCCAGTGCCGCAATTGCGTCTTTGCCGGGGCTGATGATGTCCTCGGGCGCACAGGGTTGCATAATCCAGGCGATCAATGTCGTCGGCCAAGCCTCGCGCGCGATGGTTGCCGCCTGCTCGGTTCCGACGCAGCCCAAAAAGGCGCCGTCTCGTGTCACCGGAAAGACGCGGTGGTGGTAGCGATAGACAAAATCCTCGATGAAGCTCTCCACGGATATGTCCGGCGTGACGGAGATCGGATCACGCGTCATCACTTGCGCAACCAGCACCCCTTGCAGCGCAGTACGGGCGATCACTTCCCGGTAGCTGGCATCGGCGGCGCCTTTCAGAAAGAGGCCGATGAGAAAGCGCCACATGCCGCCGATGAAGTCACCGGTGATCACGCCGAAGACGCCGAAGACCATCAGCAAAATGCCGAAGAAATTCCCGGCTTCGGCGGCAATCCGCGTGGCTGCGACCAGATCCCCCCGCCAGAGCCACAAGGCCGCACGCAAGACGCGCCCGCCGTCCAGCGGGAATGCCGGAATAAGGTTGAAAATCCCGAGCACGGCGTTGATGAACCACATATACCAAAGCGTGCCCTGCACGGCGCGCGGCGCAGCGAACTGCTCCGCCAAAACCAGCAGCACAAAGAAGACCCCGGCCAGCACAAAGCTGGCCAGCGGCCCGGCAATGGCCATCAGCAGTTCGCTTTTCGGGCTTGGCGGCTCCTGCTCCATCTCGGCGACACCGCCGAAGATGAAGAGTGTGATTCCCCGCACCGGCATGCCATAATGCCGCGCCACCAGCGCGTGTGCCATTTCATGAAAAACAATGGAGAACAGCAAGCCGATGGTTGCCGCCGCCGCCATCCACCAATACGCCGCCCGTGCAAGATGCGGCACGAAGCCGGGGAAGACGGCCTCGGCCAAGGTCCAAATGATCAGTGCGGCCAGGAGCAGCCAGGAGGCATCGACCCAGACATCGAAGCCGAAGAGTGAGAACAGCCTGATACGATGCGTAAAAATGCCAAGTCTCCCGGCTCGAGTTGGTGATACGGAGCGTTTGCGTCGATTTCCGCGCAAACACCTGCCGAATTCGCTTTGCTTAGCGTCAGAGGGCTCCAGCCTTAATGGCAACCATGGCAACCTCCTCTTCCGCAACGCCAGCGTGCACTATGCAGGCTTTTTCGGCACCGATAAAGACGTTTTCGTATCCTTGGCAAACCGCCGGGCTCTTCCCAGATAGCTGCCACGAGCTGCCACGCGTCAGGAGTTGCGGAATACGGCATGGCCAAAGCTTTGCAGAGAAACGGACGGGGTTGGCGAAGCGAGGCGCCTTTGTGCGCCACGGTCGTGCTCTTTATCCTTTCGTTGTTGGTCATGGTGCCGCGCGCGTCCTTTGCCCAGGAAATGCAGTTTTCCGAGTCAAAGCTGGTCAAAAGCCTGCTGCCGAAGGTGGTGAACGTGACCGCTTTCGTGCTTGCGGATGTACCGCAACCGAGAATGGCGGGCGCGGCGGCCGACATCGAACAGGACCGCCAAACCACCCAGCAAAGAAAGCAATTGGGCTCGGGCTTCGTGATCAACCCGGACGGCGTGATTGTTACCAATTTCCACGTCATTCAGGGCGCATTTCGCATTCTGATCACCTTCTTCGACGGCGCACAGACCGAAGCCACGCTGATGGCGGCGGATCGGTTGAGCGATATCGCGTTGCTGAAGGTGGAACCGATCAAGCCCCTCGAGGCGGTCAAATGGGGCGACAGCAGCACCGTCGAGGTGGGAGATCCGGTGATTGCAATCGGTAATCCGTTCGGGGTCGGGCTCTCCGTAACCGGCGGCATTGTGAGCGCCCTCAACCGCGACATCATGCAAACGCCGGTCGACGACTATATTCAGACGGATGCGCCGATTAACCACGGAAATTCCGGCGGCCCGCTGTTTAACATCCGGGGCGAAGTCATCGGCATCAATGAAGCGATTCTGACGCCGAACGGCGGCTCAACGGGATTGGCCTTTGCCATCCCGTCGAATGATGCGCGCTTCGTCATCGATCAGCTGCGCCGTTACGGGATGTTGCGTCCGGGCTGGCTCGGCGTGAAATTGCAGCAGCTGACCCCCGAGATGACCGAAGCGCTCGGCATCCAGGCCGTGGAGGACCCGACCGAAGACTGGCACCCGCCGGGTGCCATTGTGGCGGCCGTGCATCCGGATGGTCCGGCGGCAAAGGCGGGGATTACGGTGGGCGATGTCGTTGAGCAGTTCAACGGCTATTCTCCGCCGGATGCCCGGGCGTTGCTCCGGCGTATCGCCGAGTGCGAGCCCGGAACCAAGGTGACCATTCGCATCTGGAGAGACGGGGTGGAGAAGAATGTCTCGGCAGTTATGGCGCCATGGCCCCGCGAATTGTGGGAACGCAACGACCCGCCGGTCTCCGCCACTCGCGTCACGCTGAAATTCACGCCGGATCTCGGGCTTTCCTTGCGCCCCGTGACCGCGGCGGACCGCCAGGCCCTCGGCCTTAAACCCGACGTGACTGCGGTTGTAGTGCATGCGGTAACCCCCAACACGCCGGCCGCGCAGCTTGGCTTGCGCCCCGGCGATGCATTGCTCCGGCTGCAGCAAACCCCGCTTGCGCAGCCCTCGGATTATCTGGCTGCGCTCGATGCGGCCCGCGAGCGCCACCATCGGTATGCGCTGTTGCTCGTCGCGCCGCGGAACGGAAGCCAGAGCGGGCCGGAGTGGCGCGCGATCAAAATTACCCCGTAGCTATGCGGGCGGTTCCACCGGAAACCGAAGCCCGAAACGCTCGATCAACCGAGGAACGCTGGCGGCATCGACTTCAATCCCATACTTCAGAGCAAGCGCGTGCATAGATTCCTCGGACACGAACTGCGTGCCTCTATATTTGTCGATATCTCGGAATAAATTCTCCAACCCCACCGGAGAGATAGTCTCCAGGATTCGCGCCGGCGTATCCCCCGGATTCCAGAGTGTGTGCCATTGATGGCGCGGCTTGAAAACCAAATCGCCGGGCTTGCCGATGACCACCTCCTCGCCGAGCAGCGCGCCAAGGCTGCCCTCCAAGACGAAACTATACTCGTCTTCGCGGGAGTGGCGGTGCAACGGTGCCGCCAGCGCCCGCGGCGGAAACGTGAGCTCGGCCAGGGAAAAACGCTGGTCTGAATCGCCGCCGTCGATCATGAACCGCACGTGGATCCCGCCGAACCACACTGTCTCTCCTCCTCGTGGGCCTAAAACCTGGGCTTTTTTCGTTTCCACTGTTTCCTCCCTTTTATTCTATTTGCAAAAAGTTCTTATTATAGCTTGCTCTTCTGTCATCCTGCTGGTCAATATTGAATCAACGGGCATGACCGAGAAAAAACGCCTGTTCCGAAGGAAGCGGCGCGCGGAGGTGGAAGCGGCGACGCGTTTGCGCATCACCGAGAGTGCTGTGTCTCTCCACGGTTCCGTTGGCCCTGCGGAGATTTATATTACTACGTCAAAACAACCTTGTCCGGAGTGGCGGGCGATTCAAATTACCCCATAGCTATGCAGGCGGTTCTAACGGAAACCGAAGCCCGAAACGCTCGATCAACCGAGAAATGCTGGCGGCGTCGAATTCAATCCCATACTTGAGGGAGAGCGCGCGCAGAGTTTCCTCGGGCACCATCTGGACCCTGATATATTTGCCGATATCCCGGAAGAAATTCTCAAACCCCGCCGGCGAGATGATCTCCAGGATCCGTGCCGGTGTCTCCCCGGCATTCCAGAACGTATGCCATTGATGGCGCGGCTTGAAAACCAAATCGCCGGGCTTGCCGATGATCACCTCCTCGCCGAGCAAAGCGCCGAGGGTTCCTTCCAAGACAAAACTATACTCGTCTTCGCGAGAATGGCGGTGCAACGGTGCCGCCAGCGCCCGCGGCGGAAGCGGGTGCTCGACCAGGGAAAAACGCTGGCCTGCATCGCCGCCATCGATCATGAACCGCGCGCCGATTCCGCCGAGCCACGCCATTTCGCCTTCTTGTGGGCCTAAAATCCGCGCTTTTGTCGTTTCCATTGCTTTCCCTCCTTTTATTTTCATTGGACATATGTGTCCTTTGAAAATCTACCCCCTTGCCATCCGGCCTGTCAATATTGAATGAACAGGCATGACCACTAAAAAACGCCCCTACCGAATGAAACGGCGCGCGGAGCTGGAAGCGGCGACGCGCTTGCGCATCACCCAGAGTGCCGTGTCTCTCCACGGTTCCGTCGGCCCTGCGCAGACTTCGATTGCCGCCATCGCCAAGCATGCCGGCGTGCGCCGCGCGACGGTCTATCGGCATTTCCCGGACGAGCACGCCTTGTTTTCGGCGTGTGCCGCGCATTGGCTGGCGGCGAACCCACCGCCCGAGATTGCGCAATGGGCACAAATTGCCGACCCTGGTCTTCGCCTGAAAAGCGCGCTTTTGGAGCTTTATGCCTATTATCGGCGCACCGAGCGTATGTTCTATAACATTCTCCGTGATGAAGACACGGTCCCGGTATTGAAGCAGCTTCTAACCCCGTATCGCCGGTTTCTTGCCGCTGCGGGCGAGGTGCTGCGTGCGGGCAGAAACCTCTCACCCCCTGCAGAGCGAGAGGTGAAGGCCGTGATCGGCCATGCGCTCTGCTTTCACACTTGGCGTTCGCTTGCTATCGACCAAGGGTGTGATGATGCGGAAATCGTCCGGCTGCTTTGTCTTTGGGTGCAATCGGTCGGCACGCATTCTCGGCAGAGCGAACCATCGCCGTTTGCGGCAAAATAAGGGTTCTGCCGATCGGCATGGCGGACGCATCTCCCAAGAGCTTATGGTATAAGAAAGGCGTGATCATTTTTGGGAAAACGGGCGATGTCCAGCGCAGCCATAGCCATAAGGATGATTCTGCCCTTTCTGTTGTGGACGACACTCGCCTTCGTGGGTGCGAGCGGTTGCGCTGTCTCGCGCGGAGATTTCGGTGTGCCGTTCAACGATGCCGATATCGCCGCCATCAAAAAGGGAGAGACCACGCAATCCGATATCGTGCGTATGTTCGGCGCGCCGGATACCATTATCGAGGTCAATAACCGCGAAGTCTTTCATTACTACCGATACGCGTTAAAGCATGGAACATTTCTGATCTTCTCGCGGATCAATATCGCGGGCGATGAGCTTTACGTGTTCTTCGACCAAAACGGGCGCGTCGATCAAGTTCTGTTCAGCAAAAAGACGGATAAGCTCAAGTTTCAGTTCTGGCCGTTTGGCACGTGAAAGGATGCCGAGCGCGAAGGGAAAATCCGTCTCGCTGCGCCAGAGCGTTGTGCTCTTGGCCACGAGCCTTGTTCTTCTTGGCTGCACGCCGATCGGGTGGGTGCGGGTAAGCGTCAATCAACCACTAACGCCCGATAAAGTGGATTTTATCGTCCCCGGAAAAACAAAATGGGAAGATGTGGTTAGCCGGCTGGGGGCGCCGGATGAGATCGAAGAAGTCCACCGGAAGATTATCGCCGATTATTTCTTTTACGACGGCCGGGATTTCTGGGTGGATCTCGGCGAGCCGCTGAATTATTTTGTCCAGACGCAGAATATTCCTCATAATTTCACGCTCGGCGGGCGAGAAATCGGCGTCAACACCTTTGAAGTGGCGTTCGATTCGCGCCAAATCGTTCAATACGCCTGTTTTGTCCGCGGCAAGGAAGCCGCGCGCTACGTGTTTTGGCCGCTGCAAGCGCCGAACGCCGAAAACCGGCCGAGCCTCTGCCGATAGAGAAGGACCCCGGCAAGACATCCTACCCCATCAGGGGGGCTTCCCAAGCCGGCCGGCAGAGATTATTTAATATCGAAGGAATTGCCACCACCATCGGGACAGCCGCCGCAGTTGGCGGCCTTAGGGAGGATGATTCATGAAGCTTTATATGCACCTTGCCTCAACCACCAGCCGCGCCGTGGCGTTTTTCGTCGCCGACAACAACGTGCCGGTGACGTTTCAGACGGTCGATATTTTCAGCGGCGAGCATATGCGCGAGCCCTTCACGTCCCTCAATCCGAACAAGCTCATTCCGGTGCTCGACGATGACGGGTTCATCCTCACCGAAAGTTCGGCAATTTTGAAATATCTGGCGGAGAAAACCGGCTCGCCGCTCTATCCAAAAGAGCTGCAGAAGCGCGCACGCGTGAATGAAACCATGGATTGGTTTAATTCCAACCTCTATCGCGATTACGGCTATGGCCTGATTTACCCGCAGGTCTTCCCCAGTCACAAGCGCCCTTCGGAGGAAAGCCAAAAAGTAACCGTTGCATGGGGCAAGGAAAAAAGCGAGTTCTGGCTCAAGGTTCTGAACGATCACATCATCGGGCCAAAGCGGAATTTCCTGTGCGGCGATGCCATTACCATAGCGGATTATTTTGGCTTCGCGATTACCCAGGTGGGCGAGGTCATCGGCTGCAAGTTTTCTTCCTATCCCAATATCGACCGGTGGCTGCGCACGATGGAGGCGCGCCCGGCCTACGCAAAAACCTTCGAAGTGATCAAAGGCTTTGCCAAATCGCTGGAAGGTCAGAAGTTTGTCGCCATCACTTAAGCGGAAAGGAGCGGCTGAGATGCCCAAGATCAAGGGACTGCACCACAACGCGTACCGCTGCCGCGACTCCGAGGAAACCCGGCAATTCTACGAGGACTTTTTGGGGCTTCGGCTGGCCGGAGCGCTGCGCATCTCCGAAACAATGACCGGCCGGAGAACCGACGTTCTCCATACTTTCTATGAGATGGGCGACGGCTCCTATCTCGCCTTCTTTGAAGCGCCGGACCGCCCGTTTGAGTTCAAGCCGCAGCACGATTACGATTTGCACATCGCGCTTGAAGTTGACCCTCCGACGCTTCAGGAATATTTCCAGCGCGCCAAGGCGGAAGGCCGTGAAGTGCGCGGTGTTTCCGATCATCGTATGATCCATTCGATCTATCTTCGGGATCCCAACGGCTACGTGATCGAGCTTACGGCAAAGCAGCCCGGCCATGACGAGTTGATGGACCCGAACCGGAACAACGCGCGCCGCATTCTGGATGAATGGCAAGCCGCGAAGCACTAACGCGGCACGCATCACATAAGAATGCAAACGGGCGAAGGCCGTATTCTCACCACCCATACCGGCAGCTTGCCGCGTCCGGCATCGTTGCGGCGGCTTTTGGTGCAAAGGGTGCGGGGTGAAAGCATGGACGAGGCGACGCTGGAAGCCGAAATCCGCGCGGCAAAGCAGTGGGTGGTGCGCCAGCAGCGCGCCGTTGGTATCGATATCGGCAATGACGGCGAACAGGGGCGCGAAAGCTTTTTTCTCTCCGTGCGTCATCGCTTAAGCGGCTTCGGCGGAACTTGGCAGCGCCCTCCGCGCGGCGATGTCGAACGCTATCCCGCCTTTCGAGAGGCGTTCACCGCATGGCTTGCCCATCAGGAAGCGGTCAGCAACTTTTCGCCGCCGAAAGCCATTTCCGAAGTGCGCTATTGCGGCCTCTCCGAGTTGGAGGAGGAATGCCGGGCGTTGCACGCCGTTCTGGAGGAATTCGGCCAACCTTTCGTCGAGCCGTTTTTCACCGCGCCTTCGCCCGGCATCATTTTCTGCGCCATGCGCAACGAATACTACGAGACCGACGATGCCTATCTTGCGGCCCTTGGCGCGGCGCTGAAACTGGAATACGAGACGATCACAAAAGCAGGCTTCCTGTTGCAGATCGATAGCCCCGATCTCGCGCTGGAGCGGCATGTTTCCTATCAAGACCGGCCGCTTGGGGCATTTTTGGAATTCGTGGAAAAGGCGGTCGCCACCATCAACGCCGCGGTTGCGGAGATTCCGCCCGAGCGGATTCGTCTGCATGTGTGTTGGGGAAATTACGAAGCGCCGCACGATTGCGACGTGCCGCTCAAGGAAATCCTGCCCATTTTGTCACAGGCGCGCGTCGGTGCGCTGGTTTTGCCCTTCGCCAATCCGCGGCATGCGCACGAGATCGCCGATCTTGCCGCTATTCCGCTTGCCGAAGGGCAGCGGATCGTCGCCGGCGTTATTGATACGCTGACGAATTTTGTCGAACACCCGGAGCTTGTGGCCGAGCGGATTGAACGCGCAGCCCGCGCGGTGGGCGGGCCGGAGCGCGTGATTGCGGGCACGGATTGCGGCTTCGATACCTCGGCCGGCATGGGCCGTGTGGCGCCCGATGTGGCCTGGGCGAAGCTTGCCGCGCTCTCCGAGGGCGCGCGCCTTGCCTCAAAAAGGCTTTTCGGCGCCGGCTAAGCAACCGCCCTCTTCCGTCTTCGCGCGATGCGTTAGCTATCGGCCCGGGGAACCCAGGGGATGCGGGCGACTTCAATCCCCTCTTCCGTCAGCAACTCCACCTCGTCGGCGCTGGCTTCGCCGTAAATCCCCCGGGCGGGGGCTTCCTGCCGATGAATGCGCCGGGCTTCCTCGGCAAAGCGCGGGCCCACATAGTCGCAGGTGCGCTCGATTTCCGCACGCATGCGTTGCAGCATGGCCAAAAGCTGGGCCGGAATCGCCTTGCCCGGTGGGGCGGAAGAACCGGGGGGCGGCGCCGGGGCCTCCGCCCGAGGAGGCATGAGAAGCTTCTCGCCGCGTTCCCTGCTCGCCACCGCCGGCGCCATCAACGCCCGTGTCACCGACTGATCGCCGCATTGCGGGCAATCCACAAGCTTTGCCGCCACTAAGCGTTCAAAAGCCGCGCTGTCTTGGAACCAGCCGTCGAATTCATGGCCGCGGCTGCATCGAAGCTGGTAATGAATCATTGTCTGCTCACACGTTGCGTTGAAGACCGACCGTTGCGTATCCTTAAGAAAGCAAGCACTCCGCCATTCCTTCTACGCCCGTCTCTCAGAAGCCATACGGGGCGGGCAAGCCTAGGCCGCCGCCAGCAAAGGATCGAGCTCTCCGGCTTCGTCGAGGGCAAATAAGTCGTCGCACCCACCGATATGCCGGCCGTTGATAAAAATCTGCGGCACCGTGGTGCGGCCCCCCGAGCGTGCGATCGCCTCTGCCCGTTCCGGGCTGCCATGAGGCGCGGAAATTTCCCGATACTCAATCCCCTTCTTCTCCAACAGCCGCTTTGCCCGCGCGCAATACGGGCACCACGGTTGTGTATAGATTTCAACATCAACCATAAAACGCTCCTTTTTCCTGTTAAATGCGATAGGAGGGGCGCTCTCGCAAGACCCGCATTGCTGTGCCGCTCAGCCGAGTCTGGGGTCCGGCACGCGGGCAGCCGCGATCACGTCAACCGCGCTCGCCCCGGCCTGCAAGAGCGCTTTGGCGCATGCATTGGCCGTGGCGCCGGAGGTCAGGACATCATCCACAATCAGCACCCGCTTGCCGCGAAGCCCAGAAACCCGCCCGGGCTTCACGCCGATGGCGTGTTCCAAGATGGCCGCACGCTCGGCGGCGGAGTGCGCGCCGAGGGTTTCCGTCGGTCGCAAGCGGACCAGCGCATCCAGCATTGCCGGCCGGCGAGAGAGCCGCGCGAGGGAACGTGCCAGCAGCGCCGCTTGGTTGTAGCGGCGGGCGATGCGCCGCCGCCAATGCAAAGGCACCGGCACCAGAACGTCCGCCTCTTGCAAAAGCGCCGCCCCCGCGCGCGCCATAAACGCGGCAAGGGCTCCGGCAATTTCCGTGCGATCGGCGTATTTCAGCGGCAAGATCAGGGCGCGCGCCTGGGCATCGTAGCGCAGAGCGGCGCGGGCGCGTTGAAAGAGCGGCGGATGCGCGATGCAACCCGGGCATAAGCGCTCCCCTTCGCCTTTCAGCGGAAAAGCAAAGGGCACGCCGCACCGCGCGCACATGGGCTCGGTGATGAAGCTCGTGCGGCGGAAGCAATCGGCGCAAAGCTGGCCCATGCGCTCGGTCGGCATTTCGCAGGTGAGGCAAGTCGGCGGCAGCAGCTTGTCCATCACCGTCTGCGCCGCCGTCTGCGCATATGCCAAGGGCTTGCGCCAAAAAGCGCCGAAGACGGGGGAAAGCGGAGCGGAAAGGCCCATACCTGCCTCTCTAGCGCCGCTCGGCCTGAGCGGTCAAAACCTTGGCGAAGCGCTCGGAAAGGCGCAGATGATCGCCTATGGCAGAACCCTTGCAGATTTTTGATCGCCGGGCCGTGCGCTTGCATAAAAGCCGCGCGAGCCGCACGATCGAGAGCGTAAAGCCCATCCTGGCGGAGGCCGCCGAGCGGCTTTTGGAGCGGCTAGACCCGGTGCGCCGGAGCTTCCAGCAGGCGCTCGACATCGGCGGGCGCGGCGTGGTGGCTCCCATGTTGCAAGCGCGCGGCATTGCGGTCTTTGCTTGCGACCCTTCGCCCGAGATGGCGCGGCGCGCGGGCGCGCCTGCCGTGGCCGCCGACGAAGAGTGGTTTCCCTTCGCGCCGGCAAGCTTTGACCTGATCGTGGCCAATCTCTCGCTGCATTGGGTGAACGACTTGCCCGGCACGCTGTTGCAAATCCGTCACGCACTTCGGCCCGAAGGATTGTTTCTGGCGAGCCTGCCGATTGTCGGCACGCTGGCGGAGTTGCGCCGCGCGTTGACGGAGGCGGAGGCGGCGCTTTCGGGCGGCGTCTCGCCGCGGATCTCGCCGCTGCCGACATTGCGAGACTGCGCCGGCCTCTTGCAGCGCGCGGGCTTTGCCATGCCGGTTGCCGACCTGGAAGAAATCCGCTTGCTCTATGCAAACCCCATGCGTTTGCTGGCCGATCTGCGCGCCGGCGGCGAAACCAACGCCCTTGCGGAACGAGCACGCAAGATCCCCCCGCGCGCGCTCTTTCCGCTCGCCCTTTCGCAATTGCAACAAGAAGACGGGCGGATCCCCGTTACGCTGCGGTTAGCCATGCTCACGGGCTGGAATTCCTAAGCCGTGAGCGTGTATTCGGAGACGAACACGACCGTCTCGGCAAGCCGTTTCCGGAATTTCCCCGGCTTGCACAAACCCGCCGGTTTGCCCGAGATGGGAGAAATTGCTAATTTTTCCGCCGGCTTTGTGCTATTTTCTCCAGCGTGCCGAAGCAAGCCGGGGGTCCTGGAGAGGCAAAGGGGCAGGCCGTGAGAAACATCGTTTTCATTGGTAACTGCCAAGCCGGCTCTCTGGCCGACGTCTACCGCCGTTGCATTGCGCCCTGCACGAAAGACCATATCAGCCAGATCTTTGCCTATGGGGAAGACCAGATCGATGCGGCCGCGCGCGCCTTACTGGAGGCGGCGGACGTTATCGTGGAGCAAGTCTTCGATTACGGGTATGTCCTTAACCCCGAGAGCATCGGCGCGCGTGCGCAACGCATCCGGTTTCCGTGGGTTGCCGCGCATTTCCTTTGGCCTTTTTACAATGAAGCGCATCCGCGCAACCAGGCTTACTGGTATCTGCCCCCGGGCCCTTGGCCCGCCCAGCTCGGCGACAGCTTCCTCAACCGGAAGATCGCGGAAGGCATAAGCGCGGCGGAAGCGGCGGAGCGATATCTGAACCTCGATATTGTTGCCGCTGCGCGCCTTGAGCGGCGCTATGAGCTGATTATGGACGCGCAACGGCTCCGCGACGAACGCAGCGGCGTGGAAACCGCCGATTTCATCGAACGGCACTTCCGCGGCGAGCCGCTTTTCGTCTCGCCGGACCATCCGGGGCTTACGATGTTTCTGCATCTGGCGCGACAGGTTTATGCAAAGCTCGGGGCTACGGCCGCCGACCTCGCGCGGGTGGAAACCATAGTGAGAAAAACGCCCTTCCCCGCCGACGAGTTGCCGATTCACCCGGGTGTGGCGCGTCATTTCGGCCTTCGTTTCTGGCGCGAAGATGCACGCTATCGGCATTTGCGCTCTGGCCGATTTACCATCGAGGAATATTACCGCCGCTATATGGCCTATGAGTGGGATGAGATGGTCCATGAAGGGCTGGCGCTGCTCGATGCCGGACAAAAGGCGGAAGGCTATGACATGCTTTGCAAGGGCCTTGGCCGCGCGCCGCATCATGCCGTGGGATTGGCAAGGTTCGCGCATCTCTTGATCGAGCGTGGGCAGCTCGTGGAAGCCGAGGCGGTTGCTTTGCGCGCGGCGGCAATCGATTCTTCCGATCCCGAATCCCACGCCGCGCTCGGGCATTTCTTCGCCGCCTGTAAACGGCACCAGGAAGCGGCGGCCGCCTTCCGCAAAGCGCTTACGCTGGAGGCCGGAGACGCATTTGTATGGATGGCGTTGAGCTATGAGCTCGATCATCTCGGCCGGACGGAAGAGGCGCTTGCCGCGGCGCGCGAGGCGATTCGGCTGAATCCGTTGGAACCCAGCTGGGGCGAGCATTTGGAGGGGCTTAAGGAGCGGGCGGGCAGCCCGGAGCTTACGCCGGCGGGGTGAAATCGGGGCGAAAGAGCCGCGGCGGCGACCGCAGTTGTCAAGCCGTTCTTCTCGACCTAAAGAGGCGCATGGCCAGCGTCTTGGCAGGAAGGGCATGACTTGGGCCGACGTAGCTCAGCGGTAGAGCAACTGATTCGTAATCAGTAGGTCCTCGGTTCAAATCCGAGCGTCGGCATAAGCGAAATCAAGGCCTCCGCCGGCGGACGGGAAAACCGGCGCGGCGCGGGCGGCGAGCCCTCGCCTCACCCCTTGCGCCCCGCTCCCCTCTCGCCGAGCGGACGCTCGCCTGCGGACCTCATCTCTCCCCGGCCTCGCCGTCCCCCCACCGGCCCAGCACATCGTGCAGGTAAGCTCTCACAGGTTCTCGCTGGAGCACGTCGTGGGCAAACTGATTGCGGTAATCACGCAAGCAACCGTAGCAACTTGTGTTCGGGGCACAGCCGCAACCGCCTTTCACCCTCTTGTAGGCAGCATGCAGACAGTCCTTCAGCACCTCCTCACTCTCCAGCCTGGCAACCAACCCTGCGCCACCGGGAACGTTGTCGTAAAGAATGATCGGCGGCATAGACTGGCTGACGTGCCTTACAGTGGCATTGAGGTCCGTTGACGGAACCCCGAGCGCTTCCGCCGCACCTTCTACGATGGCGTACGCGAGCGAAAGTGCAAAGGATACGGTGTCTACTCCGTCTGTTGGAGCCCGCCGAAACTGCAACTGGAGAATGTCAGTCACGAATTCGTGCCCGAGCGACACGTTGTCCAGTCCGCCGTAGCATTCTTGACCCTGCGGGGTCTTGTGCGGTCGGGACTGGTTATCGCGGAACCCCGCTCCGCAATCCCTGCAAAGATAGAAACCTTCACCTTTACGCCCTTCGCAGAGCACAACCATGAGCCCGGGCGACGCCTTTGCGACTGATACCATCGGTGAATGGGTCGGCAGCTCAACACGTTCCGCTTCTGTCAGCGGCCGCACGAAGTACGGTCGTGTCGAGAAGACTCTGGGCGGACGGGCCTTCGGCTCCTTCGGCTTGTCCTTATCTGTTATGAACCCGAACTGTGGGATAACATAGTTGAGTGTCCGCAGCCTACAACCGCATGGCAGTTGCCCTGGCGAAGACTCACCCGCCTTCCACTGCAAGAACACATTGTGGGATGCACAGCGCGCATATGACCTTCGGTCCCACTCTTTTTCCGCAACCTTCTTCAAGCCGTAGGAGATCCACTCTTTCTTGTTCGCCACCAATTTGCTGGTCGGGGCAAACTCCGAGATGGCGATACTGAGATCCCTTTGGAGCGAGACTTGGGATGCTTCCTGGTTTTGCTGGGTTCGTTGCGTGTCCAGCTCCACCACATCTACGGGGAAGCCGTATTTGGGGATCACTGCTTTTCGTGAAAGGAACGAAAGCACGTCCTCGCTCGCGATTGTCTCAGCGCGCCCTTTTGCCCATTGGGCGGTTCTATAGTCTCTATCTTTCCGCGCTTTCTCCTCAAGACGTCTGACCGCTTTGTAGTCGCTCGAGACTTCCGCCTCGGCCAAGGCAAAGCGACTGTCTTCGCCAGCAATCTTCTCGATCCAGCTTCCATCACCTAGTGCTATCCGGGTCGTGACTTCAGTAGGCAGAATGTGGCAAAGCGTTTTTTCCACTTGAGATCGGTTATTTCGGAGGAATTCCTTGAAATCACTCACCCCCGAAGGTGAAGCCAGATTCCTGAATAGTCCCTCAACATTGAAAAACTTTCGGTTGGCTCTGAAAAAGAAGGACAGGGCCACTGCCACCATATGGCGGGTGATGATCTTTTCATTTTGTATAACCAAAGCAGGTGCCCGACTTTCCCCGATTAGCATCCGTTGCGGGTCGGCAAAGTGGTAGAGATCATGCGGCCCGCGCTTGCAGTACGTGATCGCGAACCCCGGGTACCCGCCCCGACGTCCTGAGCGTCCGACGCGCTGGGTGTAGTTGAACGCCTCCGGTGGCACATTGCGCAGGAAAATGGTATCCAGATCACCGAGATCCACGCCGAGTTCGAACGTCGTTGAGCAACTCAAGACGTGGATCTTGCCTTCGCGGAATTCACGCTGAAACTCCCGCGCCTTTTCGTTTTCGAGCTGTGCTGTATGCTCTTCCACACGTAGCATACCGGGAAGGTCCTCTTCGTATAGAAACCCGTAGTGATTGGGCTCTCGTTCCCCTCTTCGCATGCACTGCAGCGTGCCCGGACAACGATGTCGGGAGCAAACACCACGAACGGATACTGCCTGGACACGACCACACGTGTCGCACCGAAAGATAAGCTCATCCGCGCTTATGGAGCGGAGTCGCCACCAGTCCGGATTCAGTCTGCGCGCGTCATTCACACGAACGAGCAAACGGTCACTTGCTGCGGGCGCCTGATTGTCGTATTTTTGGAACGCACCCCAGAGTGTTCTCAGCACCCCTAGCGCCGCATCGACCGCCTCTGGTTCGGACGCCTCAGGATGGATGCGCCGATAGAGCTTTGCCAGGAAGTTGACCCGCCTTCCGGTTTTGCCCGCCCATGCGCGCTCTCCGCTTCTCAGTCTGGCCTTCTCGACAAATGATACGCACATCTGCGGCGCCTGAAGCAACAGTTCGTTCCAAGTTAGCGAGACCTCGTTTTCAGCGCGAAGCTCAACGGCGCGATCCGCACGCATTGTGTCCAGGAGGACGAAGAGCAAATCGCGCGCTTCTTCGGTCGTTAGGGACCAGGGCGGCTTCGTGAGCACCTCGGGTACCTTGAACCAACTTGGCCACTTGATTGCCCACCGCACTAGGCCGACACCCTCAAGCGAGATGCGAGGCTCGTCGGTCAGAAACTCCCGGTAGAGCGCCAGCCAGGCCTCGCGATGTAATTTCGATTCGCTAGTTGCCGGTGGAAATATGTTCTTCTGCTGATAGTCTTTGCACAAACCTCTCGCAAGATCCTGCAAGGATGACCCTTCAGACGATATCTGATTCTGGACCACCCTTAGAATCAGGTTCCGCGCGAGAATGTCTTTGTACGAGTGCTCGAGATACCAAGCGAAAAAAGCAGCCTCCTGGCGGCCGTCGGCGAAGGCCAACACCTTCCGTCGGGCCTCCGGGAGTTCCTGGTAAAGGGTCGTCGCGATCACGGCGTGTGGGCCGTCGGTGCCGTGGACGACTTCACGCACAGGGTCGCGCGCTTGATAGCCGCAGACCACGCAGCGAGGGACCTGGTCTTCCTTCTCTTTTGCCTGTTCCTGTTCCAGAAGCTCGATCTCGGTTCCATGCCCACAATGGAGTTGCTCGGACGCCGGACGAATCTCGCCACACCGGCAGCATAGTTTGTATTTTGTGCCTCTGCGGTGCCCGCCTTGTTCGGAGTCACCGTCGTCTTCTTCAAACGCATGGCCCTCCATAGGCAGAAAAAATGTCGCACCGAAATCTTCGCGGCCCGGGTCGCGAACCGCCTCTACCAATTTCTTGTCCTCGTTGATCTTGCCCACGAGGTAATGCTGGCCGCATTCTCTGCATAAACCGATCTCAAAAAGCGCAGTATCTCCCTCCCCGCGCCGATCGAGCACAACTTTCTTGTCAGGATGGAGCGAGACGAACGCCCCTTCCAACGATCTAAGGAACAGGTGGTAACGGGCTGAAAGCAGCCGCGTGCCTGTGCGCGGGTCTTCCGCGCGCAACAGGAGCGCAAGCAATTCGGACAGAGCCTCAGCTCGGTCCGGCTCCAAAAGATCGTCAAACACCTGATCTGTGATCGTTCGCACATCAGTAGGGGTGCCTGTAACAAGTCTCCGCAGGTCTGCCGAGCGTTTGTCGTGCTGCAACAATCTTCCCAGTGTTTTTGCAGGTTCTTCGTCAGCCGGGACCGCAATGTTGTATCTGCCGGCAAAGGAGAAGAGCTGCGCCACAGCCTGCCCGCTATTACCCTCGAGAGCTTGCGACAGAATGCGGTAACCGTCACGGCTGAATCGCTCTGGCCCCGATCCCGGAATCGGCTCGATCTCACCAAGAATGACGTCGCCGGGATCAAAAGGTTCCCCAAAGAGCTGGGCCGCGAACTCTGCAACCGCTGGCTTGTCTTCATCGCCACCGATCAGTGTCGCGCTTGTGGCAATGCACCGAAATGGCCCTTCTCGTCCGCCCTCTCGCAGCCTTTGCTTGAGCCTGCGTAGCAGCATCGCCATCTCAATACCCTTCGCACCCCGATACTGATGCGCCTCATCGAGCACCAGGAATGTCCACCACCGTGATTGCCCTTCGTCGAACAAAGGACTGTCATCGGGGCGAAGCAGCAAATACTCCAGCATCGAGTAATTGGTCAGAAGAATGTGCGGAGGGGTAGTTCGCATTTCGGAACGAAGGACAAGTTCTCCGTGCAGAACTCGCCCGTTTTTTATGATGGAATGTCCCTTCTCATCGCGTTGGAACATATGATCACGAGCGTGGCGCTGGGAGTCGTTCGCGTCTTCGGGCGTCTCGCCGATGTATTGACCGAATGTGATGTGGAAGGGTGAGTTCTCTGCCTTCAGTCGCTTGCAAATTTCGCCGAGTCGTTCGCGTTGGTCGTTGGCCAGGGCATTCATCGGGTAGAGCACCAGCGCTCGGACTCCCGGGCCCAGAGTGCCGGCTTCGAATTCCCGGTACAAGTGCAGCAGTATCGGGTAAAGAAAAGCCTCGGTCTTGCCGCTACCCGTGCCCGTCGCCACAACGACATTGCGGCCACCGGACACCGACCGGATGGCTTGTTCCTGATGACGATAAAGTGGCCGTTCGCCCTCTATGGCTTTAAGAAAACCCTGATCAAGCGCGTGCTGTACCAACTCTTCGAACAAGGCCGAAGGCGTTGTTCCCTTCTTGAACGTCTGTGTTGCTTCCAGATAAGGGCCCTTACTGAGGTGTCCGGCATTGAGGGCTTCCTGGAAAGACTGTCGCAGAACGGGATCCTTGAAGTAAAACGTCGTCTGCAGATAGCGACGGTATCTTTCTTCGATCTCAGTCGAGAGATTTATCTGGTTCATCTTTCACCTTTCATCTTCTCGGCTTCCGTGGTACACGGGTGCCTCCAAACCCCGCTTGTCTCAACACCCGCTTGAGTTTGTGGTCGTAAGTCCACAAAGCTCGAGCCATCGCATGGACCGCAGCTTTCGTCTGCCTGATAGTCGTTGGGTTGCTGCCCCAAATCGTGACATCGATATCCAGTTCCGATAAGATCCGCTTAACCTCCGGCAATGCGCAAAATTTCCGCAGGAAGAGCTGTGCTTTGCGCGGGGCGTGACGGAAGTACTGATCAACAAGCATCCCGTTGACTTTGATATCGCCAGATCCTGTTTGCAATCCAGCTTTTGCTATGGCGGTTTTATATCTCCCCCACCTTATCACATGTTGATAGACTTGAGCTACAGGGACCTCATAATCGCCGTGTTTAGTCTCCAACCAGACCCAGAAGCTGCACTTGCCGGCTCTGCCGTCAAGTTCCTGCGCGCCTGAAAAATCAGGTAGCGAAATGCAGACGTCTCTCTCTGTTACCTTCACCGGTAACTTCCGCGCACGCTCCTTCGTAAAACCGGCGAAGATGTTGTTGGCCCACCTCGGTTTCGGAAGCCGCAGCCAAATAGCCTTACCCGATGCGGCAGTGAAATCTTCAGGGGTAAGCTCTACGCATCTATCTCCCCACCGGCCGGGTTCTTTGTCATCCGTGCTGCGTGCCCACCAGAATCGCTCGATGAGGAGCGTAAACTCGACTCCATTTCCACCGCTATTGAGCGGCTGAATTCGCCAACGCGTGCAGTCGCACCCGGCCGTCGGCGGTATTGTCAAGATCGTTTTTTCACTGCTGTGTTCTACCGTGACATCCGGGGATTCATGCGCCGCGGGCATCACCTTGTAGCCGGCATCGTGCAGGATCTCGACCGTCTGTGCCACGTGCCCACCCGGAGGGGGGACGGGGTCGGCAGTTGCAATGGGAATTTGCTTCAGCCCTGCAACAAAGCGGAAATCGAGGCTGTCGAGCAGCGCGCCGGTTGAATCGTAAAAGCGGAGAAAATACCAACCGGCCTTTCGCTTGAGGATCTCGTTAGGCAACTCCTGTTGTGCCTGATCTGCTTTGGGTTCGAAACTATCCCGCCACCGCCGCCGACCGCTACCCTCTTGACCCACCACAATCGTTCGGATTTCCGACCATTGTCCGTTTTCGATGGTAATCTTGGGCGGCGATCCTCCGAAAAGCGGCCCCAACTGCTCGCTTGCGTCTTGGATTTCGTCACCGAGAAGGCTGAACTGCGGGCAGGGCGATCCGACGGTGATCGACCTGTCGTGACCATCGAGAAATGCAATGCAGCGAGATTCCTCGTCATGCAGATTAAAGAAATGCGCCATATAGCCATCAAGAAAGACGGGTTCGGCCGTAGTCGGCATGCTTGCCGCCCTCGCTTCGTCTCTACGCCAGGCTTGCGGAGCAATGGCCAGATACAAGCCTGAGGAAACCCGCGTAACTTTGCGGCCGTATTCCAGCCCCCTACCGCTGAGCTTGAAGAGGATGCAGGGATCATTCCCCAAGGGGATATCAATGCTCCAATTGTCAGCGGTGTCTCTTATCTCGACCTTTATCGCGGTGTTCAGTGTCGCAAGAGGGTAGCATCCGGCGTGTGAACGGTCTTCGGATAACGAATTGTCAGATTGGAAAACAGAGATATTCCCGGTTTGCGAAATCCCCTCTGGAATCTCCACACCAACAACCCACTCGCGTGCCTTCTTCCAACATACGATTTCTGGTTGTGATTTAAGATGCGATCCCTTACGAGGCCCTCGCTCTCCCTTGCCTTGCGCACCGCCCCCACGAGCGCACCCCCCTCTCTTCCCGGGAGGAATAGTTGGCCCCTTCGTCTCCTCACCTTTATCTCCCGGAGTGGGTGGAGCTCCTTCGCCATCCCACGTGGGATTTGAAACCCCTCCGGGGGAAGGGTCCGGTTCGGGACGGACAGGGCCTTCGACGGCCTGTCCGTGAACAGCATGCTCAGTCAGACCGTCGCGTTCATACTTTCGGTTCCGGCCGATCAGCCAAGCAAGCCAGTGCAGCACTCGCCAGATAGGCCGAGCGAAATAGCTTGCTCTATCACTCGCCATACCTCAGGTTATCCGTGGATCATACCGCCCTCACCTTTCGAAAAGACCTCTCGGCCGCTGTCTGGGCCGTCTGCTCTGCCCGAATGTCGCGCCTCTGCAACCTTGCCGACGATGGGTTTGCGCAAGCTTACGAGCCCGAGCGAGTGTAATTGTTCGTTAACGATTTGTGAACACCTAGCTTTTACGGTTATTTGCGGCTACGGCCCCCCCGGTTATCGCGGCTGTGCCGCAGGCGGGCCCGCCTTTGTTGTGTCGCGGTCGCTATTTGCTCATGGGCACGGGCCGATTAATCCAATGATCCATTCGTCATTACCGGCCATAAAGCGCCGATAAGCAATCACTGCGGCTTGGCCCGAGAGGCGTTTAAGCTTGGTGGAAATGTCTTTATCAGCCCCAAGAAACAGGCAAAACAATCGTGCATTTTTGTATTCTTGTTCTCTTAGATATTTGTAAAGATCTTGCGTTATCCATTTGATATTAAAATCGGTTGCCGCTTTAAGCTCGATAAAAAGTTTAATAGGATCGTCTGTTTCAAGTTCTAGGTCGGGGCCTTTGTTCTGAAGTTTTCTGACGCGAGAACCCAGTGCTTGCACAGCTTCAACCTTGAGCCATCCCTCAATACCTGACTTGACGAATCTTGTGAAATCTTTGAGGGAGTCCTCCCCTCGAGATTTCACTCGGTCGGCGATGGGACGGAAAATCTTATCTTTCAGAAATGCGTCGTCGCTCATGTCTGCTCCTCGCGCTCTTCTTTCGGTTTTTGCTAGCCAAGTCGGCGTGGTCGCGTAGGGGGCCAGGGCGAAATGGCCTTCATCGCCCCTTACTTTCGCAGAACCGCTACCGGATCAGCAAGCGTATTTTGTTAGCCGGGGAATGGCGGGAGCGCGCAGAGGCCCGGTTCGTGCCTACTCTCGTTCGCCGCCGGAACCGGCGTTCTGATCACCCTGCGCCGAAACACAAGCATGCGAGCCGAAAAGGCTGCCCGCCGCAATCTCATTCGCTCCGTGATCGATAAATTCGATAGGCTGAAGGCGCCTGCGGTCGACTTTCAGGTGAAAGACATCAAATCGATTATACTGGCCGACCACGTCGTGAAACTGTTTGGGTTCCACGCAAGCGCCGAGATCCAACTCGGCATAGAGCAGCCCTTCATCGGCAGAAAACTCTTCGCTCACGCTTTCCCCGGTCGGATCCACCACCAACGAAACGCCGCGCGGCGAACGTTCCAGTGCTTCGCGGGCATTTTTCTCAAGCCCATCCAGCGCATCGAGCATGGCGCGATCCATATAGCCCGAGACCACCAGATTAAAGCACTTGGCTTCGAATGCATGCGC
>JAIMBF010000159.1 GCA_023511585.1 Terriglobia bacterium | reverse complement strand
CATTTCCGCAATCGCCACCAAAAGCCCGCCGTCGGAGATGTCGTGGCACGCGCGAACCTTACCCCCGAGCAGTTGGCCCCGCACGAATTCCCCGACCTTACGCTCCTGGACGAGATCCACCGGGGGCGGGGCTCCCGCTTCCTGGTGCAGAATTTCTCGAAGCCACAACGACTGGCCGAGCCAGCCGTTGGTTCGCCCGACAAGGATAAGATCAAGCCCCGGGGTTAGTGCGATCCCCACCGCCTGAGCGGCGTTTTCCAAAATTCCGAGCCCCCCGATCACCGGTGTGGGCAAGACGGAGACCCCTTCGGTTTCGTTATAAAAGCTGACATTTCCGGAAACCACGGGAAACTCAAAAACGCGGCAGGCTTCCGCCATTCCTTCGATCGCAGCGACAAAATCACCCATCACTTCGGGCTTTTCCGGGTTACCGAAATTGAGATTGTCGGTAACAGCAAGCGGGCGCGCGCCCACCGCAATAAGATTGCGCCACGCTTCCGCGACGGCCTGGGCACCTCCGGTGCGGGGGTCGGCCGCACAGTAGCGTGGGGTGCAATCCGTAGTGAGCGCCAAGGCACGGGTGTGACCTTCGATGCGAACAACAGCGGCATCGGCAGTGCCCGGGCGTTTTACGGTTTGCCCGCCGAGAGTGCTATCGTATTGGTCCCATATCCATGCGCGCGAACAAAGATCAGGGCAGGCCAAGAGCCGAAGGAGCGCCGGGCCGAGCCCGAGCGGATCTTGGGGGGTAGAAAGCGGCGCAGGCGGGCGACGCGATGTTCTCGGCCGATGATAGACCGGAGCTTGCTCCACCAGAGCTTCGAGCGGGATATCCGCCTCCACTTTGCCACGGTGCGAAACAACGATGCGCCCGGTGTCGGTCAGTTTTCCGATGGTTGCAAAGTCAAGCCCCCACTTTTCGAAAATCCGCCGCGCGAGATCTTCCTGCCCCGGGCGGAGCACCATCAGCATGCGTTCCTGGCTTTCGGACAGCATCATTTCATAGGCCGTCATGCCGGCTTCTCGTTGCGGGACGTAATCGAGATCAAGGAAGATCCCCACACCTCCCTTGCTCGCCATCTCCACCGAGGAAGAGGTCAGCCCGGCCGCTCCCATGTCCTGAATGGCAATAATCGCATCGGTTGCCATCAATTCGAGGCAGGCTTCGATCAAGAGCCGTTCCGTAAACGGATCTCCGATTTGCACAGCGGGGAGTTTTTTTTCTGCGTCTTCGCCGAATTCCGCGCTGGCCATGGTTGCCCCGTGTATCCCGTCGCGTCCGGTTTTCGAGCCGACGTAAACAACCGGATTGCCGATTCCGGTTGCGACACTTCGGAAAACCCTATCCGCCGGCGCGATTCCCACCGTCATGGCATTCACCAACGGATTGCCGTTATACGCGGGATGAAAATTCACCTCACCGCCCACGGTGGGAACACCCACGCAATTGCCATAACCGCCAATGCCGCGAACCACCCCGTCCACAATCCGCCGGGTACGCGGATCGGCAGGGTCGCCGAAACGAAGCGCGTTGAGGTTGGCAATCGGCCGCGCCCCCATGGTGAAGACGTCTCTGAGAATGCCGCCGACGCCCGTTGCGGCTCCTTGATAAGGCTCGATAAAACTCGGGTGATTATGGCTCTCGATCTTAAAGACAGCGGCCAAGCCTTCGCCGATATCGACAACGCCGGCATTCTCCCCCGGCCCTTGGATGACCCAGGGCGCCTTCGTCGGCAAATTCTTAAGCCAGACGCGGGAAGACTTGTAAGAGCAATGCTCCGACCACATGACGGCGAAAATACCAAGCTCGGTAAGGCTCGGCACACGGCCGAGGAGCTCAAGAACCCGGTTGTATTCTTGTCCGGTCAGCCCAAACTGGCGGGCAAGCTCCTGGTTTACCGTACTCATGCCGCAAGCGCCTGAACCAGACTGTCAAAAAGGGGTTTGCCGTCTTGGCCGAGCAGGGGGTCTACCAAATCCTCGGGGTGCGGCATCAAGCCAAGCGTGCGCAAATTCGGGCTATAGATTCCGGCAATCGCGCGCGCACTGCCGTTAAAATTCGCTTGGGGAACGACTTGTCCGTCCGGCGTTGCGTAACGAAAGGCAACCAGCCCCTCCCCTTCGAGCCGGTCCAGGGTTTCAACATCAGCATAATAATTACCATCGCCATGGGCCATCGGTGCACGAAACACCGCGCCTTGTTCAAAGCGGCAGGTAAAGGCGGTATCGGAGCGCTCGACCCGAAGGTAACAATCCCGGGCGAGAAACCGGAGCCCTCTGTTACGAAGCAACGCACCCGGCAAAAGACCGGCTTCCGTGAGGATTTGGAATCCGTTGCAGACGCCGAGCACGTAACCGCCCCGGGCCGCGTGCTGGCGCACCGCGTCCATCACCGGCGTGCGGGCCGCAATGGCGCCGCAACGCAGATAATCCCCGTAACTAAACCCCCCTGGCAGGACAACGAGGTCAAGCCCGGAGAGATCCGTCTCTTTATACCAGATCACGCGGGGGCGGCAGCCCGTGACGAGAGTCAGCGCAATGAGAATGTCCCGCTCGCGGTTCGTGCCGGGAAAAATGACGACGCCCGCCTTCATCGCGCCGGGCAGGGATAGAGGCCGCGCAACGCCGAAGTTACTGCAGAGGCAGCGGAAACTTCCGGACCACCGCGATGCGTTTCCAGATAGCCCACGACAGCATCTCGCACGGCGCGAAGACGCGCGTGCGCGGGCAGACATAGTGTGCGGTCGGGTCCGTCTTTGCCTGCCAAGAGGGTATCGGCCACCCCTGCAATATAGGCCTCGCAATCCGCGCGTTGCGCCGAGTTCGGCGCGCTACACGCGCGGAGCAAAGCATCGCGGCTGATAAAAGCGGCATCGGCGGGGTGAGAACCGTAGGCCGATGCCAGCGCCGCGAGCGCGGCGGCAGCGGCGGCGCAAGTCGCCTTCATGCGTCTTTGATCTCCACCTCGAATTGCTCAATTACGGGATTGGCCAGGAGTTTACGCGCCATGGCTTCCGCCTCGCTTCGTGCCTCGGCAGCACTGGTGGTTGCAAGCTCCAGCACGATCGTTTTGCCTACCCGCACGTCTCCCACATCGGCAAAACCCAGACTATGCAGCGCTTGCGCGACGGCTTTGCCCTGCGGGTCCAGCACATCGTCTCTAGGCATAACGGTGACAACGGCTTTCATTGCACCGTCTCCGGCCCTTTGAGATCGCGCATGCCCGCTTCGGGCAGAATTCCAAGCCGTTTGGCCACCTCTTGGTAGGCCTCCTCCACCTTGCCAAGGTCGCGGCGGAAGCGGTCTTTGTCCATCTTTTCGTTGGTTTTGGTATCCCAAAGCCG
>JAIMBF010000158.1 GCA_023511585.1 Terriglobia bacterium | reverse complement strand
TGGGGTTGGCACGGACCGTGGGGTTGGCACGGTCCATGGGGCTGGGGCTGGCGCGGCCCGTGGGGTTGGGGCTGGGGCTGGCACGCGGGCTTCTGGGGGATTGGACCCGGAATCGGCTTCTTTGTGGGGATCGGCCCGCTCCCGGTTATTCTCCCGCCGCCGGTGATTTTCGCCCCGATTGCGTTCTTCCCGCCGGTGGTTGTGGCACCACCGCCGGTGGTGATTGCGGCCCCGCCGATTATCTATGCCCCTCCGCCCGCTTATGGCGTCCCGCCACCCTATCCTTACGGTTACGGCTATCCGCCGGCTTACGCCCCACCGCCGGTGGCTTATCCGCCTTACGAGGATTGAGCTGCCGCTGGGGAAAGACCGAACCCTTAATGGATTTCCCCGGCCCGGCGCAGCGCCTCTTTCAGCGCCGCGACATTGAACCCCGGCTTGGCGCACATCTCCAGAATGACCTTTTCCCGGCGGGAAACGAGGTCGATCGCCCGCGGCAATTTGCGCACCGCCTCGGCCGGAATCACGACAGCGCCGTGAAAATCGGCATGGATCACGTCGTCATGCGCGGCTTGCATGCTGAAAATATTCACCGGCTTGCCGAAATCGACAACATGGACATGCGCGTGGCTCGGCCCTACCCGCCCGCCCAAAATTTGAAAGCCGGGGGCGAGCATATCGAGATCCCGAAACGAGCCGTTGGTCACACAGCCGAGTACGCCGAGAGCCTTGTGGATGGTGGTGTTCACCTCTCCCCAAAACGCGCCGTAGCCCGGAGGATGATCCAGATCCTGCAAAACGGCGATGGTGGGAAAGTCTTCGGCGGCGACGTATTCGTACCACGCAATGCGATCCACGACTTTGCCGCGGGGCGGCTCCTTGGCCATAATCGTGCCCGTACGCGCAAGGCCCACGATGGGCGGAAGCTTCCGATCGGCCGCCACCAGCGGCTCCACAGTAAAGCCGATGGCGCGGCGCTCCGGGACAATCAGCTCCAGCCCGTTGCAGATGGTCGGCGTATCCCATTGCTTTAAGGCTTCCAGATCCGCGCGGGTGAAAGCTCGTTCCGTCATGATTCTTGCTCCTTTTCGGAATCGGCAGGCTTGGGAGAACGCGGAGAAGATTGCGCGGCTTTTCGGCCGCGGCAACACGCTTAGTCAATTGCCCGGCATAAGGGCATTCTGTGCGCAAGAATTATGCAGCAGGCGTGGCCCGCCGAGGCCTGTTTCCTCGGCTATGGCGCGGAATCGCCGGGCGTGGCAAAGCTGTTGCCCGTTGGCACGAGGCATGCAATTTTGCGGCGCGTGCCGAAGATCGGCGCAAATGCGGGTTCCACCCATAGCACAGAGACCCGGCGGCAGCCGGGATGCGGAGGCGGATGAAAAAGATCGAGGCAATCATCAAGCCGTTTAAGCTCGATGAAGTCAAAGAGGCGCTTCACGAAGTGGGTCTGCAGGGGCTTACCGTCGTGGAGGCTAAAGGGTTCGGCCGTCAGAAAGGGCATACCGAACTCTACCGGGGCGCCGAGTATGTGGTAGATTTCCTCCCCAAGGTAAAAATCGAGTTGGTCTGCGAGGACAGCTTGGTGGAGCGCGCGGTGGAAGCGATTATCTCCGCCGCTCGCACCGGGCGAATCGGAGACGGCAAGATTTTTATTAGCCCTGTGGAAGAGGTCATCCGCATCCGGACCGGCGAACGGGGAGAAAGCGCGATCTGAACGAAGCGGCGACGCGCTGCTTCCGGCCAGAGCGAATATTCTTCCTTTCCCGGCTATGGAGAGGTTTTCTTTTTTGCCTTTTTCCCTGTTCGGATAAAGGGAAATGGGTCAATTTCGTGCAAACCCGAGCTTTATTATAAGTTGAGCAGAAAGGACTGTAGACGAGCATGGCGAAGAAAACGACCGGAGCAGCCGGCGTGGAAAAAGTGATGGAGATGATCCGTGATCACTCCGTGGAATATGTGGATTTGCGCTTCACCGATCCACGCGGCAAATGGCAACACACCGCCCAGCATGTCTCGACCATCGATGAGGAGACATTCCAGGACGGAATTATGTTCGACGGCTCTTCCATCGCCGGCTGGAAAGCCATCAATGAGAGCGACATGATCCTGATGCCGGATCCGGAGACGGCGGTGATGGATCCCTTTGCCGCCAAACCCTCGCTGGTGCTGATTTGCGATATTATCGAGCCTTCCACCGGCCAGCCCTATACGCGCGACCCGCGCTCGACGGCGAAAAAGGCCGAAGCCTACCTGAAAGCCACCGGCATCGGCGATACCGCCTATTTCGGCCCCGAGGCGGAGTTCTTCGTCTTCGACAGCGTGAAATTCGGCGTCGGCCCGAATTACGGGATTTTCCAGTTAGACAGCATGGAAGGTCCGCAAGCCTCGCTGAAAGATTATCCGGAAGGCAATATGGGGCACCGGCCGCAGGTGAAGGGCGGGTATTTCCCTGTGCCGCCCGTGGACAGCGAAAGTGACCTCCGGGCCGAAATGCTCTCCACCATGAGTGAGATGGGTGTTGTCATTGAAAAACACCATCACGAGGTGGCGCAGTCCCAGCATGAGCTGGGCATGAAATTCGGCCCGCTGGTGCGGATGGCCGACAATTTGCAGATTTACAAATATTGCATCCATAACGTGGCGCATAGCTACGGCAAAACCGCTACTTTCATGCCGAAGCCGATTTATGGGGACAACGGCTCGGGGATGCATGTGCATCAGTCGATCTGGAAAGCCGACAAGGCCCTGTTTGCCGGCAACGGCTATGCGGATCTTTCCGAGATGGCGCTTTATTACATCGGCGGGATCATTCGCCACGCCAAGGCGATCAACGCCTTCACCAACCCCACCACCAACAGCTATAAGCGGCTGATCCCGGGCTTTGAGGCCCCCGTGCTGCTGGCCTATTCGGCGCGCAACCGCTCTGCTGCATGCCGCATTCCTTATGCCACGAGCCCGAAGGCCAAACGGGTGGAGGTGCGCTTCCCGGATCCGGCGGCCAACCCCTACCTGGCTTTTGCGGCCATGTTGATGGCGGGGCTTGACGGCATCAAGAACAAGATCCACCCGGGCGACCCGATGGACAAGGATCTCTACGATCTGCCGCCGGAGGAGCTGAAGGGGATCCCGACCGTCTGCGGCTCGCTCCGCGAGGCGTTGGAGAGCCTTGCTGCGGATCATGAGTTTTTGCTTGCGGGAGACGTGTTCACCCGGGACCAGATCGAGAGCTATATCGAGCTGAAATGGACCGAGGTCTATCGGTTTGAGCATACGCCGCACCCGGTCGAGTTCGAAATGTATTACTCCGTCTGAGCGCGCGCCGAGATAGGGCTTTGAAGAGGCAAAGGGGCGGTTGTTGCCCCCTTTGCCTCTTCGACTATTGTACCACACCGAT
>JAIMBF010000157.1 GCA_023511585.1 Terriglobia bacterium | reverse complement strand
GACACGTATTATCTGATCGGCACCGTTGCCGGCCCGCATCCCTACCCGATGATGGTCAGGGATTTTCAGTCGGTGATCGGCAAAGAAGCAAAAGAGCAAGTGCAGGAGGCGGAAGGGCGTCTGCCGGATGCGGCCGTTGCCTGCATCGGCGGCGGTTCCAACGCCATGGGCTTGTTCTATCCGTTCCTGGACGATGCTTCGGTGCGTTTGATCGGCGTGGAAGCGGCAGGGCGGGGGCTTGACACGCACGAACATGCCGCCAGCCTTTCGCGCGGCAGGCCCGGCATTTTGCACGGCAATCTTACGTATCTTTTGCAAAACGAAGACGGCCAGATCGAAGAAGCGCACAGCATCAGTGCGGGGCTGGATTATCCCGGCGTCGGCCCCGAGCATGCCTTCCTGCACGATATCGGCCGGGTGGAATACGTCGCGGCAACCGATGATGAAGCGCTTGCCGCTTTTCAACTCTGCGCCCGCACGGAGGGAATTCTGCCGGCATTGGAGCCTGCGCACGCGCTCGCTTATGTGGCGAAGCTCGCGCCGACATTGCCGCAGAATGCCGTGATCGTAATGAACCTTTGCGGGCGGGGCGACAAAGATGTCTTCACCGTAGCCGAGCACTTGGGGGTTCGTCTATGAGCCGCATCGCCCGATGCTTTGCCGCCCTTCGCCGCGAGGGCCGCGGGGCGCTGATTCCCTTTGTGGAAGCGTTTGATCCGGACCGTGAAACCAGTATGGCGCTGCTTTCCGGCATGCCCAAAGCCGGCGCAGATTTGATCGAGGTCGGCGTGCCCTTCACGGATCCCATGGCCGACGGCCCCACCATCCAAGCCGCATCCAAGCGCGCGCTGGCCGGCGGCGCGACGGTTCGGAAAATCCTTGCCATGATCCGGGCATTTCGTGAAGAAAACGACGTTACGCCGATTATTCTCATGGGGTATTTGAATCCCGTCTTCTCCTACGGGCCGGAGCGCTTCTGCCAGGATGCCGCAAGCGCCGGGGTCGATGGGTTGATTTTGGTGGATATGCCGCCCGAGGAGGCCGATATCGTTGCCCCCTTCGCCAAAGCCCAAGGGCTCGACCTTATTCCGCTCGTGGCTCCTACCACCAATAACGCACGGCTTCCCAAAGTCCTCTCTCTCGGCTCCGGATTTATCTACTATGTCAGCATCACCGGCATTACCGGAACGAAAACCGCAACGGCCGAGCAACTTGCCGCCGAAATTCCCCGCATTCGCCAATTCAGCTCGCTTCCCGTCGCGGTCGGTTTCGGCGTGCGAACGCCCGCGCATGTGCGCGAGGTGGTCCGCCATGCAGATGCGGCGGTGGTTGCTTCGGCATTGATCGATACATTGGCCGCCGAGCTTGATGGGCAGGGGCGCGCCCGAGAAGGCGCCGTTTCGCGTGTGCTCGCGCAAGTAGAAAGCCTCGCCGCGGCAGTCCGCAACGCGCCGCGCCATGTTTAAACCCGGCTTCGGTATGAGAGCCAAGAAAACCGACAGGCCATACACATGAACTGGCTTACCGAATACGTTCGCCCCCGCATCCGTACCCTCCTCGGCCGGCGGGAAATTCCGGACAATCTCTGGATCCAATGTCCCGCTTGCGAACAAATGATTTTCCAGCGCGAATTGGAAAAACACCTGAAAGTCTGCCCGCATTGCGGCCATCACATGCGGGCACGCGCGGAGGAGCGCCTGCGTTGGACCTTCGATCCCGGCTACGGATTGATCGAACTTCCAAAAGTCCCGCTTGATCCGTTGCGATTCCGTGATAGCAAACGCTATGCCGACAGGCTTCGTGAAGCCCGCGAAAAAACAAAGCTGGAAGACGCCATTCTGGTCGGCCACGGCACCATCGAGGGGGCCAAATCGGTCATTGCCGCTATGGAGTTTGAATTTATGGGCGGTTCGATGGGGGCTGCCGTCGGTGAAGGCATTCTTGCCGCAGCAAAGCTTGCCGTATTGCAGGAAGCGCCGCTGATCGTTTTTACCGCATCCGGCGGCGCGCGCATGCAGGAAGGCGCAATCAGCCTCATGCAAATGCCGCGCACCGTCATTGCCACGCGTCTTGTGAAAGAGGCCGGCTTGCCCTTCATCGTGGTGCTCACGGATCCCACCACCGGCGGGGTCACGGCCAGCTTCGCCATGTTGGGCGATATTCATATTGCCGAACCGGGCGCGCTCATCGGCTTTGCCGGCGCCCGCGTGATCGAGCAAACCGTGCGCGAAAAATTGCCGGAAGGCTTTCAGCGCGCCGAATATCTGTTAGAACACGGCATTCTTGACATGGTTGTGCCGCGAGGCGAACTTCGTTCCACCTTAGCACGGCTCATCCGGTTGCTTTGCACACAGAAAGTGGAATCGGAAGCAGCGTGAGCGAACCTATCGAACAAATCGTTGCGCGGCTGAATGCCCTCTATCCGCAACTGATCGATCTCAGCCTCGGCCGGCTTTCGCGCTTGCTTGCGCGGCTCGGCAATCCGGAACGGCGTTTGCCCCCGGTCATTCACGTGGCGGGAACCAACGGCAAAGGCTCTACCTGCGCTTTTCTCAAAGCCATAGCGGAAGCCGCAGGCATGCGCGTGCATATGTATACTTCCCCGCATCTCGTCCGCTTCAATGAACGCATCGTTTTGGCCGGAAGAGAAGTCGACGATGAAGTTCTGGCGGATGCCCTCAAAGAAGTGGAACGCGTCAACAACGACGAACCGATCACGATTTTTGAAGTCATTACGGCAACGGCGTTCTTGCTTTTCTCTCGCGTTCCGGCGGAACTTACCATTCTGGAAGTGGGGCTCGGCGGCCGATACGATGCCACCAATGTCATTCCTCCGCCGCTGGTTGCGGCCATCACCTCCATTTCCATCGATCATCGTGAATTTCTCGGCGATACGCTGGCGGCCATTGCGTTTCAAAAAGCCGGCATCCTGAAATCGGGCTCGCTTGCGGTCACAGGCGCGCAAGAAAGCGAAGCCGCCTCCGTCTTGAATGAAGTCTGCCGAATGGAAGACGTGCCGCTTTACGCGCGCGGCAGGGAATGGGAGATTCATGCAACCGGAGACGGCATGGAGTATCAGGATCAATCCGGCTCTTTAACCTTGCCGGAACCCGGCTTGCCCGGTCCCTATCAACGCGATAATGCCGGCATTGCGGTCACCGCGTTGCGCCTCGCACGCTTGGGCATCCCCGAGCGGGCTTTTGCCGATGGGCTTTTGCACGTGCACTGGCCGGCACGGCTGCAGCGATTGAACGGCCGGCTCGCCCGTCTTTTGCCTGCCGGATCCGAGCTTTGGCTGGATGGCGGACATAATCCCGGAGCGGGCATTGCGCTCGCACAGCACATGGCAAGCTGGCGCGGCCTGCCCACGCATCTCGTCATCGGCATGAAAAGCTCCAAAGACGCAGCCTCTTTTCTGCTCCCGCT
>JAIMBF010000156.1 GCA_023511585.1 Terriglobia bacterium | reverse complement strand
CACGTTAACCCGCCATCACGCGGCACCAAGGATGACGGCGGCGAAGATCGGCAACCAGCGCCTCTTTGTTCGCACGGATCTCGGTTTGGGTTTTCAGCATCGAGGCCCCGTGCACCCGATAGCGCACGAGCACTTCCGGAACGTGCTCGCCGAACCAACCGCGTTCCGCAAGCCGGCACCAGAAATCGTAATCTTCCCAACCATACCTCACGTTATCGTAACCGCCCACAGAAGCCCAGGCAGCGACCCGCACCAGCGCTGTGGCGTCGATGTAGTTGCCGGCGACCAGACGCAACGGGTCGAACGGAAGATTGGAAAAGACCGCGCCGGTTTCCCCATCAACCTCGCCGAACGTCTGCAGGCTCGGGTAGACAAAGGCCGCCCCGCTTGCCTCGATCGCCTCAAGGCAGCGCGCAGCACAATTGGGCAGCAGCACATTGTCCGCATCCAGCGGCAGCACGTAGCGCGTCTCGGCGTTGGCGAAGCCGACATTGCGCGTGAGCCCAAGCCCGGCATTGGCATGGTTGCGAATCAAGAGCGCACGGCCGAAGCGCTGTTCATGCCGGGCAAGCCAATCCTTTGCAACGGAAAGCGAGGCATCGGTGGAGGCATCATCGACCACCACGAGGTCGATGACGCCAAGCGTTTGCGCAAAGACGGAATCTAAGGATTCGGTGACATAATGGGCATAGTTGTGCAGGGGAATAATCACCGTCACCTCTGCCGGGCGCAAGGAATCATAAGCACGCACGATCTCGTGCTCGGGCACGATCGGCAGCGGCGGCAGAGGCGCTTCCGCGGCGGCAAGGTCGTAAGCAAATGCCCGCGCCGCCCGCCGGCCGCGATGCAGCGCCTGCTCCATGAGCGAAGCGAAGCGCTCGGCGCGCCGCTCCGGGCCGAAGCGCCAAAGCACATCCCAATAGGCGCGTTGCGCCATGCGCGCGCGCAGGGCGGGATCGTCGAGCAACGTGCTGATAGCAATATACCAACTTTCGGTATCGGTAGCGAACATAGCGGTTTCGCCATCACGGATCGCCGCGCGGAAAGGACGTGTGGGCGAACAGACCGAAGGCACCCCGGCCAGCGCCGCTTCGAAGAATTTCAGTTCGCTTTTGGCCTCGCAAAAGAGGTTGTCGGGCTCGAGCGGCGCCAAATTCACATCGAAACGCGCGATCTCGTGCGGCAATTGCTCGAGGGAGACGTATTCGCGCCATTCCACCTGCGCTTCGAGCGTTTGGAATTCGGGAAATTCCTCCAAATCCAGGCAATTCAAGGTCTCCCGACGAAACAGCACGAGACGGCACTCGGCGCGTTCGCGCAAAATGCGGGCAAGCGCCGGAGCCATGACTGCAAAATCGCGTTGATGGGTGCGACTGCCCCCGGCGTAGCCAAGGCGGAGCAAGCCATCCGATGGGGCTTGCCGGCGCGCCCGGTGCGCGAGCCGTGCCTCTCGCCAGACTTTGGCATCGAAGCCGTTCGGCAAAACGAAAACAGGCTTACCCGAACGGCGCATGTGGTCGGCCAGCGGTTCGGTGGTCACGGAACCGAAATCGCACGCCGCCATGGTCCGCTGGATGCGGCCATAGAAACCCCGCACCTGCTTTTCGGTTAGGCCTTGGGAGCGGATCCCGTCGATGATCTCCACGCGTGCGAGCTCGGGATCGAACATCAGATCGTCCACATCGTAGAGAAGCTTTGCGCCGGCACGCCGTGCCCGCGAAATCAGCGCTTCCACGCCGGGATCCCATTCCACGCGCCACAAAACCACGAGATTCGCACTGGAAGCGAGCTCAGGTGCTTGCTTCGCCTCATCGATGGTTTGCATTTCGACGAGAGCACCGAGCGCGCGGGCGGTTTCCGCGTATCGCAGCACCCGATACGTGTGGCCGGGTGTGTGGGGCTCACCGGAGACGAACAGAATCCGCGCCGGCGGATCGGTGCGCCACCAAGGCATTGTGTTGATCGCGAAGGCGCCTTGCGGCTTTTCTTTGGCATCGGCGGGCACGCGCGGGCGTGCCACGCGGCCTTCGGCGCGTCCGTAACGTTCGTAATGCACCAGCGGATTAAAACCGGCCTCGGCCACATCAGGGTAGCGCAGCAGATAATCGACGGTGGAAAAATCCGGGCCGGGATCCCGCCCTTCGCGAGCCCCATGGAGAAGGTAGTGCAGGGCCGGGTCCATGCCGCCCGCCCCCACATCGGGGTAGCGCGCGAGATACCATGCCGGGTCAAACAAGGTGCTTGCGCGAAGGGTTTGAAGCTCTGCCGCATGGAGCTCTTCGACCGCGGGCGCCGGCTCCTGCTTCTGCTTGTGCAGCGCCACTGTATCCAGCAAGCGCCTTTTGAAGCGACCCAAACGGCGTCGAAGCGATCGCAGCGCCCCTTCGGCAGATTGCATGTGGGCCATGCGATTCAGCAACGCGCGCGCGGTGTGTGCCTCGCTTTCTCGCTCCGCGAGCTCTTCGTGCAACTCCGCCAAACGATGCTCCCGCCTCGCCAGTTCTTCGGCGAGCGCTCTTCGCTCCCACATCAGGCGATCGCGCGCAGCCTGCGTCTCGACGATACGCTCTTGGAGTTTGGCAATCGCGGGTTCGCGTATCGCAGCCTGTCGTTCCAACTGCGCCAACCGAAGCCTGAGCTGCCCAAGCGCTTCTCTCGCCCCGGCCTCCGCCTCTCTCGCCAAGGTTGCCGCCTCCAGCAAAGATGGCGCAAAACTGGCCGCGGCCGTTGGCGGCAGAATCAGTGAACGAAGCTGAGATGGGGTGGCAACTTTGAAAAACTCGCTGGCTACGTCGACGATTGGAGCTTCATGTCCCGTGATCACGCGGCGGTAGGGCTCGAGCTTTTCGGAGCCGAGCTTTTTGATCACGATGACGGAGTCAAAAAACGCGATCCAGGCGATCCGCCGCCCCAGGTTACGGAGTTCGCGCAACTCTGCTTCGTCAAGCTTGTTAGCCGCATCGCCTTCATAGTAATCGGCGTGCAAAGCATCGGTGAGCCCCTTAAAATACTCCATCGTCGCACGGGGCATTCTGAAGCCGCCGCCGTGCGAGGCCCAGTAACTTGCGTGTACATCCTCCACCACATAGAGACCGCCGGGAGTAACCCGCCCGAAGCATGCTTTAAAAGTTTTTATAACGTCTTCCGAACGATGAGAGCCGTCGTCTATAACGATATCGAAACACTCATCGCCGAGCATCTTTTCCAGCACAATCGGATCACCGGCATCGCCGATCCGGATGGAGACGTTCGGCCCGAGCGACAGGCGCGCGCATGCCGGATCTATATCGATGCCGACAATGGTTGAACCCGGCGGCAGATATTTCGACCAGATCTGCAACGAGCCGCCGTTCTGCACCCCGATTTCGAGAAGGCGCAACGGTTTGCCGGATTCCACAAATTCGGAAAGCACAGATTCGTAGATCGCCAAGTAGTGCTCCCATTTATCCGAGATGCAACC
>JAIMBF010000155.1 GCA_023511585.1 Terriglobia bacterium | reverse complement strand
CGCCGAGATAGGGCTTTGAAGAGGCAAAGGGGCGGTTGTTGCCCCCTTTGCCTCTTCGACTATTGTACCACACCGATCGCCCTCTGCCCTACCTGAGGTTTAAATTTTATTTTAAGCATGCCATGATTGAGTTACATTGCTAGAGTTACACTTGCCCCAAACGCGCGGCTTCTGACGCATCGGGGAAAAAACGAATTCGCGAATGAGTGAGCTTCAGCGGTTGATCGATCTGACCCTTGCCGAGCGGTCTTACCGGCTGCGCTTCCCGCCGCTTTTGGAGGCTCGCTACGAAAAGGATACAGAGGCCGCTCGGCGGCGCTCTCTTAAGCAAGCGCTGTTGGCTTCCTTGGTTGTCTATGCGTCCTTCGAATTCGATCTCTGGTATATCGCCCCGGATATCCGCCACTGGGATCCGTTTGTGCGCCTTGGCATAAGCGCAGTTCTGCTCGCAGGTGCGTTGGTGCAATCGTTCCGGCTTTCCGCTTGGATCCGCGAAACCATTCCGTTTGGCGTAGCGGTCCTTGTCGCGCTGCACATCGGGGCGCAGGTGCTGGGCTCGCACAGCGCTGCGGGTATCCACATCCTTTATACGTTTCCGTTGTTGATCGTATTTACCAATTTGTTCGGGCAATTGATTTTCCCGTTTTCAGTGGCTCTATCGGCGTTGGTCGGTGTCATTTTTCTTTTCGTGCTGCATGCGCTGAAGGAAATAAGCTGGGCAGAGCAACTTAACGCCGGCTTGGTGATGCTGAGCACAATCGGGATAACTTTGCTCGGCAACTACCGGCTGGAGCGACAGCAACGCCAAACTTATCTTTTGAGCCTGCAGGAAACGTTACGGCGTGAGGCGCTTTCCAAAGTCAATCGTCGACTTCGACAGCTTACGTTCAGCGATTATCTGACGGACCTCGCCAACCGGCGCAGGCTTGAGCAGGTGTTGGAAGAAGTCTGGCGGGCGCCCAACGGAAATTCCCAGCCGCTCGGCATTTTGATGGTGGATGTGGATCACTTCAAAGCTTTCAACGACCGATATGGGCATCTTTCGGGGGATGCGTGTTTGCAGACCGTGGCAAAAATTCTTCGCGCGCATATGCGCTCGGGCGTTGACGTTGTCGCGCGTTACGGCGGCGAAGAATTCGTGGTGGTGATGCCGGATCAAACGCTTCTCTCCACCGTTCGCACCGGCGAACGGATCCGCCTGGCGGTAGAGGATGCCGCCTTGCCGCATGAAGTTTCCCCCTACCAGGTGGTGACGGTGAGTATCGGGGTTGCCTCTGCCAGCATCGCCGATATCGCAAACCCCGAAACATTGATCGCCCAAGCCGATGCCGCGCTGTATGCGGCCAAGGAAGCCGGGCGAAACCGCGTCTTTCCCCCGTTATCGAGCGTCATTGAGCCGACGCAAGAAATCTATAGCAACAAATAGAAGCTTGCGGTTTGGATCACGGTGGCCGAAAGAAAGGGCGGGATTTCCGCTTGCTTGCCTCCCTACCCTCCCCTCGCCTCGCTATCCCTCTTGCCTTCCCGCGCGGTTTAAAATGCGATCCGTTTGGGCTAAAGGCAGAGTGGTGTGTCGGGATGCGGTGCGGCGAAAGTTCGCCAATGTATTGAGCAAAGTGGCCGGTTCAGCAAAGTGGAATGGGAAGCCCCGGCGATTGTTCTTGACGTATCCCCCTTCGGCGAGAGCGATGCGCTGGCGGTGGTCTTGACCGAAGCGCACGGACGCCATCGGGGTTTGGTGCGCGGCGGCAGCGGCCGGCGCGGCGGCGCGGTCTGGCAACAAGGCAATATCCTCGCGGTGCGCTGGCTTGCGCGGCTTGCCGACCAGCTCGGTGCGTTTACCGCAGAGCTCGCCCACCCCACCGCAGCGCTGGCACTGGAAGATCCGCTGCGGCTGGCCGTGCTGGTTGCGGCTTGCGCCGTCGCCGCCGGGGCCTTGCCGGAACGCGAGCCCCACCCGCGCGCGTTCCATGCCCTGATGCGCCTCATCGCGCGGCTGCCCGACACGGAAGCAGCGCTGACCGAGCTCGTCCGCTGGGAAGTGGCGTTGCTGGCCGAGCTCGGATACGGGCTTGACCTTTCCCGCTGCGCGGTGACCGGGGCCGCCGAAGGCTTGGCCTTCGTTTCGCCCAAATCCGGCCGGGCGGTGACGGCCAAAGGCGCCGAAGGGTGGGAGCATCGGCTGCTCCGCCTGCCGCCGTTTCTGCTGAACCCCGAAGCCCCTGCCCAAGCGGCGGATTGGCGCGATGGGCTCAAATTGACCGGGCATTTTCTGGCCCGCGATGCTTTTGGGAGCCACCATCAGCCCCTTCCTGCCGCGCGCATAAGCCTTTACGACCGCATCGCGGCCCTTGCGGCTGCCAACTCGCCGACCCCTCCCCACTCGGCAAACCCTTCGAGGGAACCATAAATGCCCGACGATTTCGCTGGACATATCGAGGATACGCGCCTCGCCGATGCACTGCGGGAGCGCTATCTCGCTTATGCGCTGTCCACCATCATGTCGCGCTCGCTGCCCGATGTGCGCGACGGATTGAAGCCCGTGCATCGGCGGCTGATTTACGCGATGCATCAACTGCGCCTTGATCCCGCCTCGGGCTTTAAGAAGTGTGCGCGCGTGGTGGGCGATGTGATCGGCAAGTTTCACCCCCACGGCGATGCCGCGGTCTATGAGGCGTTGGTGCGGCTGGCGCAGGATTTTGCCGTGCGTTACCCGCTGGTGGAAGGGCAAGGCAATTTCGGCAATATCGACGGCGATAACCCTGCCGCAATGCGCTACACGGAAGCGCGGCTGACGCAAGTGGCGCAGGCGCTTCTCAGCGGGATCGACGAAGATGCCGTGGATTTCCGCCCGACCTACGACGGCGAGGAACAGGAACCGGTGGTTCTGCCGGCCGCGTTTCCGAACCTTTTGGCAAACGGCGCATCCGGCATTGCGGTGGGAATGGCAACCTCGATTCCGCCTCATAACGTTGGCGAAATTTGTGCGGCCTGCCTCGCTTTGATTGGAAACCCGAACGCAACGACTTCGGATTTGCTGAAGCTGCTTCCCGGACCGGATTTCCCCACGGGCGGCGTTGTCGTGGAGTCGGCGGAAACAATCCGTGCCGCTTATGAAACCGGGCGCGGCGGTTTCCGAATTCGCGCTAAGTGGACGATCGAACACGGCAAGCACGGCACCTGGCAGATTGTGGTGACGCAACTCCCCTATCAAGTTGCCAAATCCCGCTTGGTGGAACAGATCGCCACACTTTTGGAAGCGCGCAAACTTCCTCTGCTGGCGGATATCCGTGACGAAAGCACAACGGAAGTGCGTCTGATTCTGGAGCCGCGATCGCGCAGCGTGGATCCCAACGCGTTGATGGAAATGCTCTTCCGCGCAACCGCGTTGGAAAGCCGTTTCACTCTGAATATGAACGTCTTGGATGCGAACCGTACGCCGCGGGTGATGAGCTTGCGCGAAATGCTGCGTGCCTGGCTTGATCATCGGCATCAGGTTCTGATTCGCCGCTC
>JAIMBF010000037.1 GCA_023511585.1 Terriglobia bacterium | reverse complement strand
GCCAGGGCGCGAAAAAATTCTTCAAAGAGCTCGGTATCCATCTCGCCGATTCGCGGTTGGCCGAACTGCACCGCCCACAGAAGATAACCGCGTCCGGAAAGGTCGATCGCCGCTTCAATGCGCGCTTCATCCATAGGAACCACGGCATGGCCGAATCGGCGAATGCCCCGTTTTTCGCCCAACGCGGCGGCGATCGCCTGGCCGAGCACGATGCCCACGTCCTCGGTGGTGTGGTGCGCATCGATCTCCAAATCCCCCTCCGCCGAAATGCGAAGGTCAAAGAGGGCATGGCGCGCAAAGGCCGTGAGCATATGGTCGAAAAACCCGATGCCGGTGGCGATTTCCGCCTCGCCCTTGCCGTCAAGGTCAAGGCTTAACGTAATCTTTGTCTCCGAAGTGGTGCGGACGATGCTTGCAGTGCGGCCCATGCGTCAGCACTAGCCGAAACTTTGCCCATGCGGAAGACTCTCAGGCTGACTTGCGAGAAGAACCAACCTATGCTGAACCTTTAAACATAAAACGAGACGGCAGACTGCGGGAGGAGACCAAACCATGCCTCGTGTCTTCGCGGGAATGCTTCTGGCCTCGGTGCTGGCATTCTGGCATCCGGCCCTGGCGCAATTGCCCGATAACGTGGTGCGCATCGGCGTGCTGACCGATATGTCCGGCCCGTTTGCCGACCAAGTCGGTCGGGGGTCGGTGGTTTCCGCTCAGATGGCTGCGGAGGATTTCGCCCCCGAAGCCCAAGGGCTGAAAGTTGAGGTGCTCTCCGCCGATCACCTCAACAAGCCGGATGTCGGTGTGGGCATTGCGCGTCGCTGGGTGGATGAGGACGGGGTGGCGGCGATCGTGGATTTGCCGAACTCCGGTGTTGCTTTGGCGGTTGCAAACCTCATGCGCCAGAAAAACCGTGTCGCGCTGGCTTCGAGCTCGGCCACCTCGGATCTCACCGGCAAGGCCTGCGCCCCGACCACCGTCCAGTGGGTGTCCGACACCTGGTCGCAAGCGCACAGTCTGGTGCACGCATTGCTTGAGCAGAAGCTGAACACCTGGTTTTTTCTGGACGTCGACTATGCCCTCGGCAAAACCTTGGAGCGCGATGCCACCGAAGCTTTGACTGCCGGCGGGGGAAAAGTTCTGGGCGTCGTGCGCGTTCCCTTGGGAACCACGGACTTCTCCACCCCGCTTTTGCAAGCGCAAAGCTCTGGCGCAAAAGTCTTGGCACTGGCCAACACCGGGGCGGATGCCATCAATACCATCAAGCAAGCGGCCGAGTTCGGTATCACCCGCAAAGGCATGACGCTTGCGGCCCTGTTCCTGCAGATTTCCGACGTTCATTCTATCGGGCTGGAAACCGCGCAAGGGCTGCTTCTCCCAGCACCGTTTTATTGGGACCTCAATGACAAGACCCGCGCCTGGAGCAAGCGTTGGAGCGCGCGGATGGGCGGGCGCATGCCCGGCATGGAGCATGCCGGCGTCTATTCCGCAACCATGGCCTATCTCCGTGCCGTGCGAGAAACGCGCACACTAGACGGCGCAAAGACGGTAGCGGCCATGAAGGGAAAAATGATCGACGATCCTCTGTTTGGCCCGACCATCATTCGTGCCGATGGGCGCGCCGTGCATGCGAGCTATCTCTTTCGTGTGAAATCGCCCGCCGAAAGCCACGGCCCGTGGGATTATTATGTTCGGGTGGCGACGATCCCGCCCGAAAAGGCATTTCGTCCGCTCAATGCCGGCGGTTGCCCGATGCTCGCCTCGCGGTAACGCGCAGCAAGAGCTGCTTGCCGAAACGCCGCCGCGCCGGCGCCGACCCTTCTTTGACCTAGGGAGAGCGGCGGGCGAGGGGTGGAACGAATTGCGGCTCGGTATCCCAAGGAAAGAGGATCCAGGTATCCTGGGAAACCTCGGTAATGAAGGTGTCGATCACGCTCCGGCCTTCCGGCTTGGCGTAGATGCACGCATAGTGTGCTCGCGGGACAACCCCGCGTACCGCCTGAACAGTAGCGCCCGTATCGACCAAATCGTCGATCACGAGAAACCCCTCGCCGTCTCCGGCGGCTGAGGGGAACTTGATGATTTGGGGAAAGCCTCGGATTTCGTCTTCGTAGGTTGCCACCGAGACGCTTTCCACCAACCGGCATTCCAGCTCGCGCGCCACGATCGCCGCCGGGATCAACCCGCCGCGACTGATCGCCACAATCCCCTTGATCGCCGGCAAGCTGATCAATCGCCAGGCCAATGCACGCGCATCCCGATGCAGCTGGTCCCAAGTGACCGTATAGTAATGCGCGGCCATCAGAACAGTTTCCCGCCATTCGGCACCGTGAAATCCGGGCGGATCAACACCACGGCGCCTTCTTCGTCCGGCACGCCCAGCGTGAGCACCTCGCTCTTGAAACCTGCGATACGGCGCGGCGGAAAATTGACCACCCCGAGCACCTGCCGCCCGATCAAGCGGTCCGGCGTGTAATGCACGGTGAGCTGGGCGGAAGATTGCTTGACGCCGATCTCCGGGCCGAAATCGATCCAAAGTTGCAGGGAAGGTTTGCGTGCCTCGGGAAAGGGCTTGGCCTCGATCACCGTGCCCACGCGGATGTCCACCTGTTCAAAAGCCTCCAATGTGGCGTTCATGCGTGTGTTCCTTGGCGTTGCTTGACTGCAAACAACCATTAGCCCGGATTTTCGTAACGTGCGATGCGCCAGGCTTCGGGCTCTGCCGCGGCCGCCTGATACCAGGCCTCGACCAAAGGGTGGGCGCGCACGGCCTCGCAATAGGCGCGTGATTCAGGCGAAATCGGAGGCTCATAGGTCAGGATGCGCGTCACCACCGGCGCATAAAACGCATCCCCAAGCGTAAATTTCGCGCCGAAGAGGAACGGACCGCCTGCGCCGTAACGGGCGCGGGTCTCCCGCCAAATGGATTCAATTCGCGAGAGATCGGCCAGAACCTCCGCGGTATATGCGCGCGCGGGAAACCGGGCACCGAGATTCATCGGCATGGCTTGGCGAAGCGCGCGAAACCCCGCATGCATTTCGGCGGCAATCGCGCGGGCCCATGCGCGCGCCGGGTTGGATGCCGGCCACAACCCCGGGGTAATTTCCGCACAATATTCGGCAATGGCGAGGGAATCCCAAACCGCATTGCCGTTATGCTCGAGATACGGCACGAGCCCGCTCGGCGAAATGCGTTTAATCTCCGCCGCTTCCGGCCCTTCCAGCGGCAGCACCACCTCTTTCACGGCAAGCCCGGCCAGGGCCACCGCAAGCCAACCTCGCATGGACCACGAGGAATATCTTCGTTGCGCCAGAAACAAACGGTCTTCCGACATGCCATCCTCCGTGAATGGTTCGCCTCAAGAGCATGCTTGCGCGGCGGGCTCGGATGCGCGAGGCTGGGAAAGTTCGCAAAGGTGATGCCATGGATGAAATAACCACGCCACGTCCCAACGATCTTGAAGCCTTTTGGATGCCTTTTACCGCGAATCGAGCCTTCAAAGCCGCTCCGCGATTGCTCGCTCGCGCCCAAGGCATGCTTTACTACACGCCCGAAGGCCGCGAAATCATCGATGGCACGGCAGGGCTTTGGTGCTGTAACGCCGGTCACGGACGTCGCGAGATTACCGAGGCCATTCAGAAGCAGGCCGCGGTGATGGATTTCGCGCCCACCTTCATGATGGGCCACCCCATCGTGTTTCAGGCGGCCTCCCGGGTGGCGGAAATTACGCCTTCCGGTCTCGACTACGTGTTTTTCACCAATTCCGGCTCGGAGAGCGTGGATACGGCGTTGAAGATCGCGCTTGCCTATCAGCGCGCGCGCGGACAATCCCAACGCGTGCGCCTCATCGGGCGGGAGCGCGGCTATCACGGAGTCGGCTTCGGGGGCATGTCGGTCGGCGGTTTGGGCAATAATCGCAAGCAGTTCGGTGCATTTTTGCCGTATGTCGACCATCTCCCCCATACCCATGCGCCGGAGCACAACGCATTTTCGCGCGGTTTGCCCAAATGGGGCGCGCATTTGGCCGATGCTCTCGAAAATCTCGTTGCCCTGCACGGCGATACCATCGCCGCGGTCATCGTCGAACCGGTGGCCGGCTCGGCCGGGGTTCTGATCCCGCCCGAAGGCTATTTGCAGCGTCTGCGCGAGATCTGCACCAAGCACGATATCTTGCTCATTTTCGATGAGGTCATCACGGGGTTCGGCCGGCTCGGCACCATGTTCGGAACCGAGCGCTTCGGCGTAATGCCCGATCTCATCACCATGGCGAAGGGGCTGACCAATGCGGCCGTTCCCATGGGGGCGGTGGCCGTGAAGAACGAGATCTACCACACCGTGGTGGACAAGGCGCCGGAGGGGATCGAACTCTTCCACGGCTATACGTATTCCGGCCATCCGCTGGCCGCGGCGGCGGCAATTGCCGCGATCGACATCTATCGGCGCGAAGATTTGCCCGCGCGGGCGCGCGCGATGGAGCCTTACTTTGAAGATGCCCTCCACAGCCTCAAAGGTTTGCCGAACGTGATCGACTTGCGCAATTTCGGCCTGGTTGCCGGAATCGAGCTCGCTCCGCGCCCCGGCAAGCCGACCGATCGGGCCGTGCGTATCCTTCAGCGGTGCTTTGATGCCGGCGTGCTGATCCGCACGACGGCGGACATTATTGCCCTCTCGCCGCCGCTGATTATCGAAAAGCCCCACATCGACCGGATTTTCACCACCCTGGCCGAGGCTATCCGCGCCGAGGCGGCTTAACCGCCGTAGCGGCTGGCGTCACAAGACGCGTCCTCCGGGCGGGAATACTCGTTGGCAGCATACATCCCGCCCTGATAACGCTCCGCCACCTTATTGCCGCTGGTTTTGCCCGCAAGCTTCGGGGCAAAGACATCGGCACTGTCTTGCGGCGCCCAACCGATCACCTCGCGCCCGTCGCGGCCCCAGAAACTCCGGCTATTGTTGGAAGCGCCCCAAATCACAATGCAGCCGGTTCGGTCCGCGAGAACCGCGCGCTCGACAAGGCGCACCAGATCACCATAGGAGAGCCATGTGGAAAGCATGCGCGCATCGGTGGGCTCGGGAAAGCACGAGCCGATCCGCACCAGCACGCTTTCCACGCCGTGTTTGTGCCAATAAAGCCGGCCCATGAGCTCGCCGTAAGCCTTGGAAAGGCCGTAATAGCTGTCGGGGAGCAGGCTGCACTCGTCATCGAGCTTCTCGGTGCGTTCATGAAAACCGATGGCGTGGTTGGAAGAAGCAAACACCACGCGCGCGCGCTCGCGCCGTGCCGCCTCGTAGATGTGATAGAGTCCGCGGATGTTGGGGCCGATCACCTCTTCAAAAGGCCGATCGACGGAGACTGCGCCAAAATGCAAGATCGTGCCGCAGCCTTCGGCAAGCCGGAGAATGGCAACTCCGTCGTTCAGATCGGCGGCGGTGAAGGTCGCGCCGGAAGGCAAGGGATCCGGGAAGGGCGCGACATCGGTCAGCCTGAGCGGGAATCCCAAAGCGCCCAAGCCGTGAGCGATCTGTCGGCCTAAAGCACCGGAAGCACCGGTGAGCAGAACGGGGCGTGCAGGGGCCGGCATGGATTTTCCTCCCTTGATTTCAATAAAAATTCTCTGTCGCTATCGTGCAGCTTTGGCTGAGCGTTGCAAGCATTTCCGCGAATGCTTTCAACCCATCCTTTCTTTGAGAAAAGCGCTCCTGTGCGCATAGGTATTTCTCCTGCTGGCCATGCATCGATCCGAACGCTTATTTTCAAAAGCGCGCCTGCTTTGCTGCGTTGTGAAAGCAGGCAGGAGAGATAAGGAAAACGCTATGGAAGTGATTGACCTGAGCGGCCGGAAGGGCCTTGTTGTGGGCATTGCCAACGAGGCGAGCCTCGCTTGGGCCGCTGCCCGGCATTTCCGGAATGCCGGCGCAGAGCTTGCAATCACCTACCTCAACGACAAAGCAAAGCCGTTTGTAGAGCCGCTCGCACAACAACTGGCGGCGCCTATTTTCTTGCCTTGCAATGTCGCGACTGCCGGCGAGCTTGAAGCCGTGTTTGACACCATCCGCAATCGATGGGGACGGCTCGATTTCGTGTTTCACTCCATCGCATGGGCTCGCAAAGAGGATTTGCACGGGCGGCTTACGGATTGCTCGGCTGATGGCTTTGCCGAATCCATGTTGATCTCGTGCCATTCGTTCATTCGCATGGCGAAGCTCGCGGAAGTTTTGATGGATAAGGGCGGCAGCCTTATCACGCTCACCTATTACGGGGCCGAAAAAGTTGTCGATCATTACAACGTGATGGGGCCGGTCAAGGCGGCGCTGGAATGCGCCGTCCGTTACCTCGCACATGAGTTGGGGCCGAAGCGGATCCGCGTCAATGCCATCTCTGCCGGGGCCGTGAAAACCCGTGCTGCCTCCGGCATTGCGCATTTCGATGACTTGATCAACGAAAGCACGCGCGCAGCCCCTCTGCACCGACAGGTCGAGTCAAACGAGGTGGGGCGCACCGCACTCGCGTTGGTCAGCGACCTCATGAGCGCGGTCACCGGCGAAGTGCTCTACGTCGATGCCGGATACCATATCGAGGGAATGGCCTTTCACGGAATGACTATCGATCGCAGCGAGACGGGGAGGATCACAAACCGATGAAAGCGCGTGATATTATGACCACCGAAGTTGTCTCCGTGCATCCCGACATGCCGATTCAACAAGTTGCTCAATTGCTGCTGGAGAGAGGGATCAGCGCTGCCCCTGTCGTTGACGAGAAGGGCGATCTGCTCGGGATCGTAAGCGAAGGCGATTTGATCGGCCGTGATGAGCAGGAACGTCTGGCGCGGCGTGATTGGTGGCTCGCACTGCTTGCCGGAAAACAGCCGTTCGATGAGAAATTCCAAGCCCGCTTGCAGGGCGAAAACCGCAAAGTCCGCGAGGTTATGTCGGCGCCGGTTGTGACGGTAACGGAGGAAACCGAGATAAACGATATCGCACGGCTGCTTGCGGTTCATTCTATCAAGCGGGTTCCGGTCGTGCGTGAGAACCGCGTGGTTGGCATTGTAAGCCGCGCTGATCTCGTGCGCGCCATGCTCGCGCCCGAACTTGCCGCGACGGCGAAGCAGGAACAAACGGTGCATCGCGGCTTTCTCGGCAAACTGCTTGGCCACCATAAATCGCAAGATCAGAGTGTCCGGCCGCCGGCGAGCCGTGATGGCGACATACCAAAGGCAGGCGAAAGTACGCTTACCGCTGCGGATTTCCAGCGTTTAGTTGAAGATTTTCAAAACAGCGAGGTTCATCATCGAGAAGAAACGCGTCGTGACGCGGCGCGCGCAAGGCAGGAGCGGGTGAAAGAGCTTATCGATGCACATATTTTCGATGAAGGATGGCGCGACATTCTGCATCATGCGCGCGAGGCGGCGGCGCATGGCGAAAAGGAGTTCCTGCTTCTGCGTTTCCCAAGCCAGCTCTGTAGCGACGGCGGCCGGGCGATTAATGTCGGTGAACCCAATTGGCCGGCAACCTTACGCGGTGAAGCCGCGGAAATCTATCTGCGCTGGGAGCGGGATTTGAAACCGCGCGGCTTTCATCTTTCCGCCCGCGTGCTGGAATTTCCCGGCGGCATGCCCGGGGATATCGGCCTTTACCTGACCTGGCCCTCATGACCTCCGCTATCGATTTCTTTGCCGATTTTGCTTACCCTGGAAGCAATGTCTCTTTCGCATGAAGCGTCTTCGGCTCCCCGTATCCGCCTGCTGCCCCCGCATGTGATCGATCGCATTGCCGCGGGCGAGGTGATCGAACGTCCGGCGGCGGTGGTCAAAGAGCTTCTGGAAAATGCGCTCGACGCCAGGGCGCGCTCCGTTTCCATCAGCCTTTCCGGCGGCGGCATCGATCGCATCGAAGTGATCGACGACGGCATCGGCATGACCGCAACGGAGCTTGCCCTTGCCGTGCAACGTCATGCCACTTCGAAGCTCGCCGATGAATCGCTTGTGCGGATCACCACGCTGGGTTTTCGTGGCGAGGCGCTTCCTTCGATCGGCGCTGTGGCAAAGCTTGCCATCACGTCCCGCCCCGCCGGGGCGGAAAGCGCTTACATGATCCATCTGGAAGGCGGGGAAATCTTCCCTCCGCGGCCGGCGGCCGGTACTTTCGGCACCAAAGTGGTGGTTTCCGATCTCTTTTTTGCCACACCCGCGCGTCGCAAGTTCCTTAAGCATCCGCGCACAGAAGCAGAACACGCCGAGGCGGTGGTTCGCCGGCTGGCGCTGGCAAACCCCGAAGTCGCCTTTCGGCTGGAAATCGATGGTGTGGTGTGCTTCCACGCGCCGGTCCAGGATTTGGCTTCCCGCATCGCCGCTTTGCTGGGCGAAGAAGCCGCCGCTTTGCTGCCGATCGAAGCACGCCGGGGCATGCTCGCGGTCACCGGCTTCATTGGCCCGGCCACCTTGCATCGCGCCACGGGGGCGGCGCAATTTTTGGTGGTCAACCGCCGCCCGGTGGTAGACCCCTTGCTCAAAACGGCGCTCCGCGTGGCCTATCGCGACGTGATCCCCGCGGGAAGGCAGCCGGTTGCAGCCATTCTGCTGAGCCTTCCGCCCGAAGACGTGGACGTGAACGTTCACCCCGCGAAAACCGAGCTGCGTTTTCGAGATCCCAACGCCGTACGCGGCTTGCTGATCAGCACCATTCAGAAAGAATTGGCCCAGGGCGCAGGCCGCACCGCGACAGCCGAGGGGTTTGCCCGCCCTTCCCCTTGGCGCATGCCGTTGCCGAGGCCACTGCCTTTTGCTGCCGCGGCACGGCGATCGGGGCTGGCTGAGGCGCAATTGCCGTTGGCCCCGGCGCTCCAAGTCTCGCCGCCCCAAACCCCGACTTCGGAAAAATCTGAATCATTGCCGGAGCCCTCGGAACTTCCGCCGGAACAACCCTTGGGCGCGCCGCTGGCGCAGCTTTGGGAGACCTACATCCTGGCCATCGCCCCGGATGGCGCGCTCGTTCTTGTCGATCAGCATGCGGCGCACGAGCGGCTCACACACGAAACCTTGCGGGACGCATGGCACGCTGGGGGTGTACCGGCGCAACCCTTGTTGCTTCCGGCCGTGGTCGAGCTTACCGCGGCCGATGCGGACCGGTTGCTGGCGCGCGCGGAGGAGCTCTCCCAACTCGGGTTGGAGATCGAAGCCTTCGGCATCGGGGCCATTCTGGTGCGTGCGCTCCCGGCGCCGCTTTCCGGCGTAGAACCCGCGCCGCTGCTCCGCGATATCGCCGAGGAGCTGGCCGAATGGGGAGAAGCGACGGCGCTGGCCGCGCGGCTGGATGCGGTGATCGCGCGGATGGCCTGCCACGGCAGTATTCGGGCCGGCAGGCGCCTCTCTCTGGAGGAAATGTCGGCGCTTCTGCGCACCATGGAACGCTCGCCCCGCGCCGCGACCTGCAGCCACGGGCGGCCCACTTACCTAAAATTCGGAGCCGCCGATTTCGCGCGCATGTTTGGCCGCAAGTAAGCGCTGAGCGCCAAGCGCCGGTACTAACGCCGTTGCTTGGCCTGTGCGGCGCGCTGCGCCAACGCCAGAATCGCGCGGCGGCAAATGAGTTCCGCCGGCTGGCCGGTTTGCTTGCATGCGCGTTCTGCCTCCCACAGCCCTTGTGCAGCGGTCTCGAGCATTGCTTGCGACCAAAGCGAAAGCGCTTGGCGGAAGGCGGCCTGGCGGCGGAAGAAGACCGGAGGGCGCAGGGCGTTCATGGCCTCGGTTTCGCTCGCGCCCTCCGCAACGGCGAGCTTGATCGCAAGCAGCCTTTGCAGATGCGAAAGCGCGGCACGCACCACCGAAACCGGGCTGGAGCCTTCGGCCAAGGCCAGCTCCAGCGCCCGGTCCGTCTCCGCAAGATCGCCGCAAGTTGCGGCAAATAATGCATCCTCCAGCGAAAGGCCGGCGAAGTCTCCGACACAGGCCTCCGCGGCGGCAATGTCAATCGTCTCGCCGCGGTTTGCAAAGAGCGCAAGTTTTTCCAGCTCGCGCCGAGTGGCGGCGTGATCGGCGCCGAGATGCGAAGCGAGCCACGCCCGCGCTTCCTCGGTGGCGGTTACGCCGAATTCGTTAAGAACGGCGGAAATTGTCTGCATAAGCGCCCGGCCGGTTTCCTGATAGCAGCCGATCGCAGCGGCATCGGCGGCGCGCTCGGCAAGCGCACGGAGCCGGGAACGGGCGGCAAGCCCCGGCGCTTCCAGCAGCAAAAGCGCTTCGCCCGGCCCGGCCAGCGCTTCTTGCACGGCCGAGGTTGCGGCATCGCTCGCCTCGCGCACGCGCACCACGCGCCGTCCCCCCGTCAGCGAAAGCGCCGCCATCTCGGCGGGAATTTCCCCAAACTGGCCGGCAGCGATCTCGGCAATGCGGAACGGGTCTTCGCGGGCGCCGACAACCGCCATGCTGACCCGCTCGGCGCGTTCGCGAATGAGCCCGAGGTCATCCCCATAAAGCAAAATAAGGCGAAACTTTTCAGGCGCGGATAGCGTCTCTTCCACCTTGCGGGGGTCGATTTTCATGATCGGCTTTAGGCCGTGGCCTTGTGCTTGGTGAAGTAAGCGGCAAGCTGCCAAGTAATTTGGTCGGCAATTTGCTCGGCCAGACGCCGATGCACCAGCTCCTCTTCCAAAGCCGCCTGGAAAAATTGCTCGTTGATCCAGTTATATCCGTCGATGGCCCGCGCCTTGCCGGTGGCAAGTATCGTGCGCGTTGGGTCCTGCGCGCGCAAGGTCCACGCCGCATTGGCAACAACCCGCTGATAGGTGGTGGACGTATCCGGCTGGATCGCGATTCCTTCCTCGCCATAGCCCAGAACCACTTCCAGATCATAGCGATGCGCCACAGCCACCCCGGCGCGTTCAAAACGCTCGATCAAAGCCTGACGCAGAAGTTGGCCGGGCCGATCCGGGATTCGTGCTACCGTAATTTCGGCAAGCTGCTGAACCGCCGGGGAAGATTCGCCATCCGCCGCCGGCGCATAGAGAGGGTGAAAACCGCAGCCGGCCACCGCAAAGGAAGCGGCGAATGCCAAGATGCCGCGCCTCGGCAAACCTCTTGCTGGCCCTCTCTGCATGGGAAATTGCTAATCGGAGACGACGAAATTGACAATACGGTCCGGCACATAAATGCGCTTGACGATCTGCTTGCCGGCAAGTTGGCGCGCCACATTCGGCTCTGCCTCCGCGGCCGCGAGCACCTCCGCCCGGTCTGTTCCGGGGGGAACCTCGATCGTGCCGCGCAGCCGGCCCATCACTTGCACAGCAATGGTCACGGTGACGGGCTGCGCAAGCGCCGCCTCCGCCTCCGGCCATTCTTTTTCGGCAAGAAGCCCGGCGCCGGGGCAAAGCAGCGCGTGCATTTCCTCCGCAAGGTGCGGCATCATCGGTGCCGCGAGCCGCGTGAGCGTTTCGATCGCCTCGCGTTTTGCCCAATTCAGGCCGGCCGCCTCGTCCACGTTACGGATGCGTTCCGCTTCCGCGATGGCATTGGCCAATTCGTGAATACGCGCCACCGCGATGTTGAACCCAAAATCTTCAATGGCCTGGGTCACCGCAACGATGGTGCGGTGGGTTGTGCGCCGTAGGTTGAGCGCTTCTTTGGAAAATGTTTGCGGTTTGGCAAGATCGGGGGGACATTGGGCCGCGATGCTTTTTGCCAAGCGAAAGAGGCGTTGAATGAAGCGGTGTGCGCCCTGCACGCCGGCTTCGGTCCATTCCATATCGCGCTCGGGAGGGTTGTCGGCCAAAATAAACCAGCGGGCGGTATCAGCCCCATAGCGCGCGACAATGGCATCGGGGTCAACCGTGTTGCGCTTGGATTTCGACATGGCTTCCACGCGCCCTGCGGTGACCGGCTCGCCGGTTTGCCGATGCACCAGGCTGCCGTCGGGCTTGCGCTCCACTTCATCTGGGTAAAGCCAGCGGCCGTCCGCGCCGCGATAGCTTTCATGCGTAACCATGCCTTGCGTGAAGAGGCCCGTGAACGGCTCATCGATCTTCAGATAGCCGCAGGCACGCATGGCGCGGGTGAAAAATCGCGAATAGAGCAGGTGCAGGATCGCGTGCTCAATTCCGCCGATGTATTGGTCCACCGGCAACCAGAAATCGACCGCTGCGCGGTCAACCGGCGTGTTCGCATGCGGGCTGCAAAACCGGGCAAAATACCACGAGCTATCGACGAACGTATCCAGCGTGTCGGTTTCCCGTTTGGCCGGACCGCCGCAGTGCGGGCAGGCAACGTCTTGCCAAGAGGGATGATGCGCAAGCGGGTTGCCGGGCAGATCGAACCGCACATCTTCGGGAAGCAGGACGGGGAGATCTTTCTCGGGAACCGGCACGACACCACACTGTGGGCAGTGGATGATGGGGATCGGGCAACCCCAATAGCGTTGGCGGCTCACGCCCCAATCGCGCAAGCGCCAGTTGATTTCCTTTTTGCCGATCCCGAGCCTTTCCAGCTCGGCAATGGCGGCGCGCTTTGCGGCTTCGACGTCAAGACCGTTCATAAAGCCGGAATTGATCATCGTTCCCGGCCCGTCATAGGCCTCTGTGCCGATGACAAACTCCGAGGCATCTTTCCCAGGAGGCAGAACGACGGGAAGCACGGGCAGGCCATAAGCGCGCGCGAATTCCAAATCGCGCTGATCATGCGCGGGGCAGCCGAAAATGGCTCCGGTGCCGTATTCCATCAACACGAAATTGGCGATCCAAACCGGGAAAGTTTGATCCGGCAAAAACGGGTGTCGCACCCGCAACCCCGTGTCATAACCGCGTTTTTCGGCCGTTTCGATCACGGCCTCGCTGGTGCCCAGGCGCTGGCATTCGGCAATGAACGCGGCTGCGTTCGGATCCCGTGCCGCCACCAGGGCGGCCAAGGGGTGCTCGGGGGCAAGCGCCAGGAATGACATGCCGAAAAGCGTATCCGGCCGGGTGGTGAAGACTTCCACTTCGGAAATGGAACCCTCGGGTTTGGTCAAAGCAAAGCGCAAGCGGGCACCTTCGCTGTAGCCGATCCATTTCGCCTGCATCACGCGGACGCGTTCCGGCCAGCGCACCAGCTCGTCGAGGGCTTTCAACAGTTCCGGCGCGAATTTGGTGATCCGCAAAAACCATTGCGCAAGCTTGCGTCGCTCGACCGGCGCGCCGGAACGCCAGCCGCGCCCGTCGATGACTTGTTCATTGGCGAGCACGGTATTGTCCACGGGGTCCCAGTTCACCCAGCTTTCGCGTCGCTCGACAAAGCCCGCGCGCAGAAAGTCGAGGAACAATTTCTGCTGGTGGCCGTAGTAGCTCGGCTCACAGGTGGCGAATTCGCGCCGCCAATCGATCGAAAACCCCATGCGTTTCAGTTCGCTGCGCATGGCGGCGATGTTTTCAAAGGTCCATTGCTTGGGGTGAATGTTGCGTTCGCGCGCCGCGTTTTCCGCCGGCAAGCCAAATGCATCCCAACCCATGGGGTGAAGCACCGTAAAGCCGCGCGCACGCTTGTATCGGGCCAAGACATCGCCCAAGGTGTAATTCCGCACATGGCCCATATGAATTTTTCCGCTCGGATACGGAAACATTTCCAAAACGTAGTATTTGGGCCTTCCGTCGTGCGGCACGTCGGGGACGGCGAAGCACCCGTGCTCTTCCCACACCCGCTGCCAATGAGGCTCTGCGGTGCGAAAGTCGTAAGTAAGCTGCTCTTCGGCGGCAGAAGCGGCAGAAACCGGGCGTTCGGAAGCAGGTTGATCCATGCTGGGCCTTACGGACAAAGTAATTTTTGAGCTTGCAAGACTTCGGTGCAGAAGGTCCCTTTAACTCCGCGCCTCTTCGGCGCGCAACTCACGCGCACGGGCAAGCACCTTGTTTTCGATATCGCCGGTTACGGTGCGGTTCACCGGCGCATCCACCCATTGCCCGTTCTCATTGCGCACTTGGCGGAAGATCGTGACACGAATGCCGTCCGAGCGAAGCTGGGTACCGAGCACGTAGACCGTGGCGCGAAACCGCTCATCCGGCGAGCCCTGCGGCTGCCACCAATCGGTGACAATCACCCCCGCGAACGGATCCGCAGACGCGAGCGGCATAAAGGAAAGCGTATCCAGCGCCGCTCGCCAGAGATAGGCATTCACCCCGACCCCTGCCTTCGCCTCCCCGGAGCCGGAGACCCCCGAAGCGCTATGAGAGCCGCCGCAGCCCGAAAGGCCGGCGAGGAGGCTCAAAAGCAAAACAGCAATAACCGAGCGTGAAACCATGGTGCGACAAGACCGCTATGACAACATTGCATGCGCCCGAGACAAGGTGCGCGAGATTAAAGACGTTCTCTAACTTGCCTGCTTCCCGGAGCCAAGCCCGGCAAGGGCCGCGAAAGAACCAATTCCGCCGATCGCCACCGCCATCCGCGGTACCCGGCGAAGGTTTTGCCTGGAAATCCCGCCCAATGCCGCCAGAGGCAGACGCGTATTCCGGGCCAGCTTGGCCCATTTGAGCGGCCCCAGGGCGCTCGCGCCCGGATGGCTTGCCGTCGGAAAGAGCGGCGAGAGGAACGCCATGCAGGCTCCTGCTTGATAAGCGCGTCTTAATTCCCGCGCATTATGCGCAGAAGAGGTGCGGAATCTCACTTTCCGCCCGAGCAGGCTGATTTCCCCCCGGCTCAGATGCAGCCCCGCGTGCAAGGAGAGCGCGAGCCGAGCATCCTGCGCGATTACTAGAACGATATGCCGGGCCCGGCACAGAGGGGCCAGCGCACGGGCCAGTTGTGCGCGCACGGCAGCGTTCGGCTCACGCAGGATGACACCCGAAAACCCCTTCGGAAGCAAAGCCGCGAGCGGGAGCGGATTCGGCAAGCGCTCGGCATCCGTAAAAAGCCAAAGCGGCGGCAAGGGAGCGCAGCCCGGCGCTTGCCCGCCGGCGCGTCTCTTTTTCCGGCGTGCCTTGACGGCGGCTGCCCAGGTGCGGAATTTGGCGTCCATGATCGAAGCTTCCCCGGATATCGCTGCTAATCTGGCGCAAGTGCGGGCGCGGATCGAGGCGGCTGCCCGTGCGGCCGGGCGCCGGGCGGAAGATGTTCATCTGGTTGCGGTGACCAAAACCAAGCCGGCGGCGGCGGTGGAAGCGGCGTTGCGGGCGGGCCAGCGGCTGTTTGGCGAGAATCGGGTGCAAGAGGCGGCAGGGAAATTTCCGCCTCTCAAGGCAACCTGGCCGGACCTGCGGCTGCACCTGATCGGGCCTTTGCAAACCAACAAAGCACGCGAAGCTGTCGCTCTCGCCGACGTGATCGAGACCCTCGATCGCCCCCGGCTTTCTGACGCCCTTGCCCGTGCAGCGGAGAAAGAGGGGCGGCTGCCGCAACTGCTCGTGCAGGTGAATGTCGGCGACGAACCCCAGAAGGCCGGCGTGCTGCGGGCCGAGGCCGATGCCTTCATCGAGGCTTGCAAAAAACGGTTCGGGCCATTGGTGACCGGGCTGATGTGCATTCCGCCGTTGCAGGAAGACCCCAGGCCTCATTTTCTCTGGCTTGCCGCATGCGCGGCGCGACACGGGCTTTCGGTCTTGTCGATGGGGATGTCGGCCGATTTCGAGGTTGCCATCGCTTGCGGCGCCACGCATGTGCGCCTGGGAACGGCGATCTTCGGTGCCCGTGTTTAGCACGCCAACCCGGCCGGTCTTGCGATGCTCCGGCCACAGGCGTATGCGGGCAGCCGGTTTCACTGGGGCATTGCATGCGGAAAGCCCACCACCAGCGTAGCCGGAATCAATAAAAGGAACAGCGGATGTCCGTTACCACTGCACGTACCCTACCGGGGCAAACCATGCCTCGGCTTGGCGTTTTGGTTGCCGTTCTCGGCGTCGTCTACGGCGATATCGGTACGAGTCCGTTGTATGCGGTCAAGGTCAGCCTAGAACATTTCCGCGAACACGGCATCGGCAACATCGAAATTTTGGGCATTTGTTCGCTGATTTTCTGGGCGCTGGTGCTGACCGTTACTATAAAATACGTGCTCTTGATCATGCGCGCACACAACCGCGGCGAAGGCGGCATTTTGGCCTTGATGGCTCTTGCGCAACGTGTCGTCCGTTCGCGCCACGCGCGCCGGATTGTGGCGCTGATCGGTGTTGTGGGGGCGAGCCTGTTTTTGGGCGACGGCGTCATCACGCCGGCAATTTCGGTACTCTCGGCCGTTGAGGGCTTGGAAGTCTCGGCGCCGGAGCTGCAGCATTATGTTCTGCCCATTTCGGTTGTGGTGATTATCGGTCTCTTTCTCATGCAGTCGCGCGGCTCCGAGCGTGTCGGCCGCCTGTTCGGTCCCATCATGGTGGTGTGGTTTGCGGTGATCGGCGTTTTGGGTTTGCTTTCGATTTTGCAACATCCGTTCGTGTTGGCCGCGCTCTCACCGCATTACGCCGCGGCGGTTTCCATGCGCGATCCGTGGCTCAGCTTTGTCGTGCTCGGATCGGTGGTTTTGGCGGTTACGGGGGCCGAGGCCCTGTATGCCGATATGGGGCATTTCGGTGCCCGCCCGATTAAGGTGGCATGGCTTGCTTTTGTCTTTCCGTCGTTGGTGCTGAACTACTTCGGACAAGCCGCCCTGATGATGGGCGATGCGCAAGCCATCGCAAACCCGTTTTACCTTTTGGCTCCCCGCTCGCTTCAATTGCCGCTGGTCGTGCTTGCGACCGTGGCAACGGTGATCGCAAGCCAGGCCGTTATTTCGGGGGCGTATTCGATTTCTCGCCAATGCACGCAGCTCGGCTATTTTCCCCGCCTGACGGTGCGGCATACGGGTGAGACGGAAGAGGGGCAAATCTATATTCCGCAGGTCACGGGGGCGTTGGCGATCGCCGTCGTGATTCTGGTGCTGGCATTCAAAACCAGCGATAGTCTTGCTTCGGCCTACGGCATTGCGGTGACGGGAACATTTCTCTGCACCAATCTTCTGGCAGTTGTTGTCTTCCGCCATCAGTTTCATTGGTCGCGCTTACAAGTCGCCATGGCCTTCGGATTTTTCCTGCTGCTGGACTTGGTTTTCTTCTCCGCCAACACGCTCAAGCTGGTGGAAGGCGGTTGGGTGCCGATCGTCATCGGCCTTGCATTGATCGCGCTCATGACAACCTGGCATCGCGGGCGGGAGTTGTTATTTGCGCGTTGGCGCCAAGAAAGCTTGCCGCTCAGCTCTTTTTTGGCGCGGCTGCCGCAATCGCGCATTGTGCGCGTGCCCGGCATTGCGGTGTTTCTCACGGGTAATCCGGATTACGTGCCGAATGCGCTCTTGCATAATCTCAAACACAACAAGGTGCTGCATGAGCGGGTCCTGTTTGTAACGGTGACGACGGTGGACGAACCGGAAGTCCCGGAAGAGCAACGCGCCGAAGTGGAAGAGCTCGCCCCCGGTATTCACCGTGTGATCCTGCGTTACGGCTTTACCGAAAGCCCGAACATTCCCCGCGCTTTGCAGGCGCTCAACGAAAAGGGGGTTCCGTTTGATCCCATGCAGGCCAGCTACTTCCTCGGCCGTGAAACCATTGTGCCGGCCATGATGCCGAAAATGCCGCTTTGGCAGATGTGGTTGTTCCTGGTTCTGGCACGCAATGCCGCCTCGGCCACCGAATTTTTCCGCATCCCGCCGGACCGGGTGGTAGAGGTCGGCGTGCGTGTGGCAATCTAGGCTTGCAAGTCGGCCTGCTTCGGGAAAGGATTTGGCGTAAGGATCTGGCATCGCGCCTTGCATAAAGGATGCTAAGCTTTGAGTATGACGCTGCCGTTTGCGCTGCCTCCGTGGCTTCCTTGGTGGATCCCTGTTCTTCTCCTTCTTGCCGGGCTCCTTTACCTGCTCGCGTTCTTGATCATGCCCTTCAGTGTCATCGGCCTCAAAGGTCGGCTCGACGCGATCGAGATGCGACTCGATGAAATTCAGGGCGAAATTCGGAGCCTTGTCCTTCGTTTGCCCGAGCCTTTGCGCCGGACGGCAGAAGCAGAAGACGATGAGCTGATGATGAGCTATATCAAGCCGCCCCAGTTGGATGATGAGCGGCCCTCGGCACGTCCCCCAATCCCCCCCGCGCCAGCCGTTTCCGCGCGAAGGGCTCCGGACAGCCAGCCTCTCCGCGCGCGTCCGAAGGAGGAAGCGCCGCAGCAAACTCGGATCGAACCTCGGTTGGGCGGCCCACGCTGAGCGTCTTACGGGAGGAGAGCCATGCGGATCACCGTCGTGCAGATGAACCCGGGCGCCGAGAAAAGCGCCAATATCGTCCAGGCCGAGCGGCTGATCGGCCAAGCGGTGCGGGAAGATCGCCCGGAATTTCTCGCTCTTCCAGAGATGTGGACCTGTTTGGGCGGGGATCGCGCAACCAAATTCCGCGAGGCGGAAATTCTCCCTCCACCGGGAGCCGACGGTGCCGGAGGCGAAGCCTATGAGTTTCTGCGCCGGATGGCGCGAAGCCACCGTGTTTATCTGCACGGCGGCTCGCTGGCCGAGCTCGCCGGCGAAAAACTCTTTAATACGACGGTGGTCTTCAACCCCGAGGGACAAGAGATTGCCCGCTACCGCAAGCTGCATTTGTTCGACATTGTCGGCCCTGACGGCACAGGCTATCGGGAGAGCAACACCTACGCCTCCGGCGACGCCATCGTGACGTGCGATGTCGGCGGCATCCGGGTGGGGCTTGCCATTTGCTATGATCTCCGTTTCCCGGAGCTGTTTTTTGCTTTGCGCCGCGCCGGGGCGGAATTGATCGTGCTGCCCTCGGCCTTCACGTTGCAGACGGGCAAGGACCATTGGGAAGTGCTGCTGCGCGCACGGGCCATCGAAACGCAATGTTGGTTTGCCGCTCCTGCCACTTGGGGGCGGCACTTCGAGCGCGGCGAGGCGCGCTATACATTCGGCCACTCGCTGATTTGTGATCCCTGGGGGATGGTCGTGGCGCAGGCCTCCGACGGGGTGGGATGGGCAAGCGCGCGCCTGGATCCCGCCCGCACGGAGCGCGTGCGGGCGGATATGCCGATGCTGGCGGCGCGGCCGGTTTTCGATCGGAAATTGCTTTGAGCGGTCCGGAACCGAAGCGGATCGCCTTTTTGGCGGCGGAAACCCCGCTTGCGCAAGCCAATCGCGAGCGGCTGGCGGCGCGTTACGGCGATGCACCGCTTTCGGAAGCGGAAGTCGTGGTGGCCCTCGGCGGCGACGGGTTCATGCTGGAAACCCTGCACAAATTGCTCGGCCGCAATCTTCCGGTATACGGAATGAATTGCGGCTCCGTCGGGTTTCTCATGAACGCGTATAACGAGGAAGATTTGCCGCGCCGCATTGCTCAGGCGCAGGCGGCGGAGCTGCATCCCTTGCGCATGCATGTGGTCACGATGGGCGGCGCGGTGGAAGAGGCTCTGGCGTTCAATGAGGTCTCGCTGCTTCGGGAGCTGCGTCAGGCGGCCAAGCTGCGCATCTCGGTGGATGGCCGCGTGCGGCTTCCCGAGCTGATCTGCGACGGGGTCTTGGTCTCCACGCCGGCCGGCTCGACGGCCTATAACCTTTCCGCTTACGGCCCCATCGTGCCGCTTTCGGCCGATTTGCTTCCCATTACGCCGATTTCGCCGTTCCGCCCGCGCCGCTGGCGCGGAGCGCTCTTGCCCGGCAATGCCGATGTCTTGATCGAAGTGCTGGAGCCCGAAAAACGCCCCGTCGCCGCGGTGGCCGATTTTACCGAAGTGCGCGACGTGATCTCGGTGGCGATCCATCAGGATAAAAGCATCACGATGCGCGTGCTCTTCGATCCCGATCAGGCTCTTTCCGAGCGTATCATCGCTGAGCAATTTACGGTTTAAACGATATGGCGATGCGGCGCAGTTTGGTTGTTATGTGGCCTCGGCGCGCAAACGAATCAAAACCCATCAAATAGGGAGGGAGAAGATGGCTCGATTCAAAATTGTAACTCCGGTTCTGTCGGCTTCTCTCGGCAAGGACAACTATGCCTATGAGAAAGAGCCGCTCCGAGGGCTCGATGCCGAGATCGTCGAAGTCCCTGCGGATAGCGAAGACGCGTTCATCGCCGGTGCGCGCGATGCGGATGCGCTCTATGCCAAGGTGATCCCCATCAGCAAACGCATCATTGACGCCCTCGAGCGGTGTAAGGTGATTGCGCTGGGCAGCGTCGGCGTCGATACGGTGGATGTTGCCGCCGCCACCGCCCGGGGTATTCCTGTCACCAACTGCCCCGATACTTTCATCGATGAAGTGGCCGATCATGCGATGACCCTGCTCTTGGCAGGGTTTCGGCAGCTGGTGCAGCAGGATCGGATGGTGCGGGAAGGGCGCTGGAAAGAAGGTCGGCCGGCGCTCTACAAGATTCCCCGCTTGTTCGGGCTAACCCTCGGCTTCATCGCGTTCGGCCACGTGGCGCGCGCCACCGCCCTTCGGGCCAAGCCCTTCGGGCTCAGGCTCTTGGCCTACGATCCTTATATCGAAGAGGTGCTGATGACCTCCCTTGGGGTGGAACCGGTCAGCCTCGAAGAGCTTTTGGAACGATCGGATTTCGTTTCCATGCACGCGCCCGGCGGGGCGGAGACTCACCACATGCTGCGCGAAGAGCATTTCCGCCGGATGAAGCCGACCGCGCTGTTCATCAACACCGGGCGCGGCAGCACGGTGGATGAGCAGGCGCTGATCAAGGCCTTGCAGGAAGGCTGGATCGCCGGCGCCGCTTTGGACGTGCTGGAGACCGAGCCGCCCGGCCATAACAACCCGCTTTTGAAAATGGACAACGTGACGCTCACCGCCCATGTCGCTTCCGCCTCTGCGCGGTTCGACCCGGCCCGCAAGCGCCGAGTGGGGCGGGAGCTTGCTCTCGTGCTCTCGGGGCGTTGGCCTGAGGCTTGCGTCAATCCCTCGGTGTTGCCGCAAAGCGGCCTGAGGCGCTGGCAGCCGGTGTCCATGGAACGCGGGCCGAACAGCTAGGCCATGGATGAGACTGCGGGAGAACCCCCCTTGGATTCTGCCGCTCCACGGCAGAATCCAAAGGCCGCGCCTATCACCCCACGCTGGGCGGTGGTGATCCCCGCTTTTCAGGAAGAGGCGACAATCGGCGGCATCGTGCAAGCCTGTCGCGCTTTGCCGGAAGCCCCGCATGTCGTGGTGGTGGATGACGGCTCCACGGACCGAACGGCCGCGCTGGCGGCAGCAAGCGGCGCTGAAGTCGTGCGCCATCGGAGCAACCAAGGCAAAGGCGCGGCCTTGGCAACGGGCTTCGCGCGCGCTTTGGCCGCCGGCGCGGCGGGTGTGGCAACCCTTGATGGCGACGGCCAGCACCAGCCGGCCGATCTTTCCTTGTTGTTTGCGTGCGCTGCCCTATGGCCCGAGCGCATTGTCATCGGCTCACGTCGCGCCGCCCGGCACGCCATGCCGCCGGCTCGCTATATTGCCAACCGAGTCGCAGATTTTTGGGTTTCATGGGCAGCCAGGCACCCCATTGATGACAGCCAAAGCGGGCTTCGTGTCTATCCCGCGGAGTTTCTCCGAAAGATCGCGTGTGGAAAATATCTGGCGCGTGGCTTCGGTTTTGAGAGTGAAATCCTGATCGTCGGCGGCCGCTTGGGTTTTCGCACGCTGGCCGTTCCCATTGCGCCGATTTACGGCCACCAGCTTGCGCGCAAAAGCCATTTTCGCCCCGTCTCCGACATCACGCGCATTGTGCTGATGGTGGCAGGGTATTTGCTGCGTTGGGGCATGGATCCTTTGGGCCTCTGGCGCTCGCTCGCGGAGCCCCGCGCGGTCATTTGCCGCGAAACCGTTGAGGATGACCTGCTGGCAAAAGCCCCCTTTTTGTCGGTGCCGAGGCAAGCGGCCGCAGTGCGGGAGAGAGCAACGGGCCTAAGCAGAGAAGAAACGCCTCAAGAGCCATGACGACGGCAAAAATACAGAAGCGTGGCGGGCTTTCGCAGCGGGTTTGGCAGTAGTGCGCAACCCGGAGCTCGCCTATATGGTTGCCCATGTCTGATCTTCCCGAATTTCTCGACCGCGGGCGCCCGGATGTGCCCGATCTGGTCGTCGCCCGCGCCGTCCTGCCCTTTCATCTTCCGCATCGTGCCGTGCGCGGACGGCTGGTGCGGCTTGGCGTGCTGGCGGACGCGCTGCTCACGCGGCACGATTATCCCGAACCGGTTGCACGGCTCGCCGGTGAAGCGCTGGCTCTGGCCGCAGGCCTTGCGACCGCGTTGAAATTTCGCGGCTCCTTTAGTGTGCAAGCGCGGGGAGACGGGCCGGTACGCCTTTTGCTGGCCGACTGCACCGAGCACGGCGCCTTGCGCGGCTATGCGCGGCTGAACCGCGAGGCGTTGGAGAGCTTGCTGGCAACGAACCCCAACCCGCGCGCCGCCGCCTTGCTGGGCAACGGCTATCTGGCTTTCAGCGTGGTTCAAGGGGCCGAGCGTGAACCTTACCAAGGCATCGTCGCCATTGAAGGCGAAAGCCTTGCCGAGATGGCAGGGGCTTATTTTCGCGCCAGCGAGCAGATCAAAAGCTTGGTGCGCCTTGCCGCGGCTCGGGGCGAGGCCGGCTGGAGAGCGGGGGCGCTTATTCTGGAACGCATTCCGCTGCCGAGAGATAGCGGCGCCCCGCGCGATATTGAGAGCGAAGAAGAAAGTTGGCGTCGGGCCACGCTGCTTGCCGAAACTCTCACCGAGTCGGAGCTTTTGGACGAAGGGCTCGCGCCGGAGCGGTTGCTTTATCGGCTTTTCCACGCCGAGGGCGTGAGCGTGGCGCAACCGCGTGCGCTTGCCTTCGGTTGCCGGTGTTCGCGCGCACGACTTGCGGATATTCTCGAGTCGTTCCGCCCCGAGGAGCTGGACGAAATGCGCACAGAGGCGGGCGAAATTGTCATGACGTGCGAATTTTGCAATGTGGATTTCCGCTTTGCGCGTGAGCGACTGCGCGGGCGCACGTCCCGGTGAGTGGCGGCGAAATCAGAGGAGTTGACCAAAGCGGCCTTCCCGGGGCAGTTGCGGCGCAGTCTTGCTCCAGAAAAGGAGGCCCAATGCCGGTGAACGTCAGGTCAGTCCTTTGCGCGATCGCGCTGCTTTTGGCGCCCGCGTGCTCTGAGGAAAACGCGCCCGGGCCTCAGAGTTTTCCGCCGCTCTCCTATTCCTATCTGACGCACCTCTACCTCAATGTCGCCAAAATCGAGATCGAGGATGATTGGACCCCAAGCGAGGATGATGTCAGTTGGCTCTCGCCCGCCCGGCCTTTGGACGCCTTGCGGCGGATGGCGCAAGATCGACTCGTTGCGGCCGGCACCTCGTCGCGCGCGGTGTTTAAAATTCAAGACGCATCCCTGCGCAAGGGCGAAAGCGTTCTTTCCGCCCACGCGGCCGTAGAGCTTGATATTTACACCGACTCCGGCACGCGGGTCGGCTTTGCGGAAGCCAGGGCCGCGCGCACGACCACCTATTCGCCGGAAGATTCGAGCGATGCCGCTCTCCGTCCTCTGCTTTATCAGCTGACCAAGGGGCTGATGGACGATATGAATGTGGAATTCGAGTATCAGGTGCGTCACAACCTCAAGGAATGGCTGCAGCAGCCCAGTGAGCCAGCCGGTGCCGTCCCGCCCCCTGTGCAGGCGCAGCCTTTGCAGAATCCGGGCATGTAGCGCCAGAGAGCCGGCCTAACCCCGAAAGGAGGAAGACCATGCTGCCGAGGATCCTCGCCATTTTCGTGCTCGCGCTCCTGCCGCTCGCTGCGCACGCTCAAGAAGAGCAGCAAGCGCTTGTCGATCGCGCCACGCTTACGTTGGAAGAAATGATCGGCCAGGATCCGCAGTCGAACAAGGACCGAATCGATATGCTGCGGCAGGCCAAAGCCGTGATGATTTGCCCGCGGGTGTTCCGCGCCGGCTTTTTCATAGGTGGGGCAGGGGGCGATTGTGTCTTGACCGCCCGCGATGGCGCCGGCTCTTGGTCCGATCCCGCTTTTTATACCATGGGAAGCGCGAGTTTCGGCTTGCAGATCGGCATTCAGGATGCCGAAATCATCCTCATGATTCTCACCGAGAGAGGGCTTAATGCCATCCTCAACAGCCAATTCAAAGTCGGCGCCGACGCCTCGGTGAGTTTTGTGGTCCTTGGCGCCGGCGTGGAAGGTGCCACCACCGCCGCGTTGCGCGCCGATATCGTCGCCTTTGCCAAAACCCGCGGCCTCTATGCCGGTATTTCCCTTAACGGCAGTATTTTCTCCTCCCGCAGCAGCTGGAATGAGAAATATTACGGAAAACCCGTCGGCGCGCGGGATATCGTGATGCTCATGCAAGTCCATAACCCCGGGGCGAATCCTTTGCGCGCAACATTGGGCCGCTTGGGCGCAAAACCGACCGCCCCCACGCCCATCCCCGAGGATCAAAACCAAATTCCGACGCCTCCCGCCCCTCCGGCCCAAGCCTCCGCCCCGCGCGGTCAAGTCCAGCAGGAGAATTTGCCAACCCCGCTGCAGCCGCAGCATTAGCAGCGCCCCTCTTGCAGAAACCCTTTTGGGGGAGGAGAGAAACGGAGTAACCTGCCGCTCATGGCGGCTTCGTTCTGGAAATCCAAAAAGCTGCATGAAATGTCGGCGGAGGAGTGGGAGTCGCTTTGCGACGGCTGCGGCCGTTGCTGCTTGCACAAGCTGCGCGACCCGGACACGGAGGCGCTTGCCTTTACCAAAGTTGCCTGCCGCTTGCTTGATCTTCACTCTTGCCGCTGCACGGATTACGCGAACCGATGCCGGCGCGTGCCGGATTGCGTGGAGCTTACGCCTGACACGATTGCGGAGCTTGACTGGCTGCCGCCCTCCTGCGCCTATCGGCGCTTGGCGGAAGGCAAAGACCTGCCCTGGTGGCACAAGCTGGTTTCGGGGGATCCGGAAAGCGTGCATCGGGCCGGTGTTTCCGTGCGCGGGCGGGCGGTAAGCGAGCAAGAAGCCGGCGCGTTGGAAGATCACATTGCCGCTTGGCCGGGCCGTGATCCTCGGCCGCGGCGCTATCGGGGGATTTCTCGGCCATGATGAGAAACGCACTCTTCGGCGGCGTGAACGTGGCAGTGCTCACGCCCATGCAGGCGGACTTCTCCGTCGATCTCGACCGCATGGCAGCCCACTGCCGTTGGCTTTTAGTCAACGGGTGCAACGGGTTGGCTATTCTCGGCACAACCGGGGAGGCCAACAGCCTCGGCGTGGAAGAGCGTATCGGCCTGATGGAAGGGCTGGTCGCGCGCGGCATTTCGCCCAAGGTGCTGCTTCCCGGTGTCGGCACGCCGGCCGTTCCCGATACCGTGCTCTTGGCACGCAAAGCGCTGCAGCTCGGCTGCCGCGGGGTTTTGATGCTGCCGCCGTTTTTCTACAAAAACCCGAGCGAAGACGGCTTGTTCGCGTATTTCGCGACCGTAATCGAGCGCGTCGGCCCCGGGCTTGCGTACTATCTCTACCATTTCCCCGCGCAATCCGCTGTCCCGATCACGCCTGGGCTGATCGCGCGGCTTTTGCGCGCTTTCCCCGGCGCGGTGAAAGGCGTGAAAGACAGCAGCGGTGATTTCGCCAACACCCGGGGCTATGTGGAAGCCTTCGCCGCCGAAGGGTTCGAGGTTTATTGCGGCGATGATGGCGCGTTGCACGATTTGTTAAAAATCGGCGGAGCAGGCAGTATCAGCGCTGCATCGAATGTCAGTTCCTCGGTGAATGCCGAGGTTTATGCCAATGCCGGCACCGAACGCGGCGAGAGCGCGCAAGCCTTGCTTTCCGCGATCCGCAAAGCCGTGACCGCAACGCCCCTGATTGCGGGGCTTAAATCGCTGCTGGCCCGCCATTGGTCGGAACCCGCATGGAAGCATATTCGCCCACCCAATATGCCGCTTTCGGCAGAGGCCGAAGCGCGTTTGTTCCAGGCTTTTGACGCAACCGGCTTTGCCATCCCCAAGGCGTAAGCTCGGCTGCGGAGGTTCCTTCGGTTCCTGCCGAATCCAACCCCTTGCGGCCATTAGGATAAGCCCGCGCCTGCCCGGCTCATTGCCCTGGCGCTGAAAACCAAGCTCCTAGAGCCTGATCCGATTACACTGAAGCGTATCCGGCGTGCCTGAGATATGCGGTGCACTCAGCGGGGGAGAACTCG
>JAIMBF010000154.1 GCA_023511585.1 Terriglobia bacterium | reverse complement strand
TTGTCCGGATGCCGCGCGCGTCTTGCCGCAGATCACATCAAGCGCCGTGGTTTTGCCCGCGCCGTTGGGACCGATCAGGCATCGCAATTCGCCCTCGCGAACCGCAAGATGCAGGCCGGAAATGGCAAGAAAGCCGCTGAAGTCGACAGTAATGTCACGCAGTTCGAGAATAGCCATCGCCTCGTCTCGTCTCATCCTGCCCGAATACTGGTGCGGCTGGGTGCAGGCCGCGCCGAGGTGCCGGACCGCTGCAGCGTGTTCGGTGCGCGACCGAGTGGAATCATGTCGATAAGACCAATGAGCCCGCGCGGCAGGAACAGCACAACGGCGATGAAGAGCGCCCCCATAATGAGGGTCCAGGTTTCCAAAAACGCCGGCGTGTCCGAAAGACTGCCTTGCACGCCCGTAACGATGATCGCGCCCAACGCTGATCCAAGCAGCGAATAACGCCCTCCGACCGCACACCAAATAACGATGGAAAGGCTAATCGGCACGGCAAGGAAGGTCGGCGAGGCAAACGCCATGACCAGCGTGTAAAGCATCCCCGCGAAGCCGGCGATGCCGGCCGAAAGGCAGAGGGCAAAAGTCTGGTAGGCCGCGACATCGTAGCCGAAATAACGCACCCGCATCTCATCATCGCGGATCGCCTGCATGATCAGGCCGGTTTTGCTATGGACCACGGCCAGCCCGAGGAACAATGCAACCGCAAGCGATATCGCGATCAGATAGTAGGTTGCGACGGCGTAAGGATCAAAGGTGATCCCGAACAGCTCCAGCGGCACAAGATCGGTCAGGCCGTTAAAGCCGCCCGTGTAGCGCTGACGGTCAATGACGATGAGATTGATCACAACGAGCAATGCAAGCGTAATGATCGCGACATAAACGCCGGTAACGCGCGCGCGGAATACGAAAATACCAAGCAGAAAGGAAAGAATGACGGGAACAAGAATACCTGCCGCGATGGCAAAGGCATAGGAATGGAACGGTTCCCAGAACCAGGGAAGCGATTTGACATTGTTCCAGACCATGAAGTCCGGCAGCCCTTCGGCCCCTGTCTGAATCGGAATGGTGCGCAGTTTCAGCGCCATCGCCATGCAATAGGAGCCAAGCCCGAAACTAACCGCCTGACCGAGATTCAGAATGCCCGTGTAACCCCAGGAAATCGACAACGCCAACGCCACCATGCCGAACACCAGATAGCGGGCAATTTTGTTCAAGAGGTAGTCGTCATGAACGACCAACGGCACCAAGAGAATAAGGATGCAAAACGCTCCGTAACCGAGGAGCTTTGCCCAAAGCGGATAGATACGTGCGTTGCTCATGTCACCCTCGCCGGACGCGAACGGCAAACAGGCCCTGCGGCCGGAAACGGATCAGCACCACCACGCCGAGGAAGACAATCGCCTTGGCGATGGTGTCGTTAGAAAGATAAGCGAGGCCTTCGGAAAGCTCGCCGAGGATGCCGGCGCTGGCAACCGTGCCGAGCAGACTCTGCACCCCGCCGACTACAACCACCATGAACGCATCGACGATATAGCCCGTGCCCATATCGGGAGAGACGCTTTTGAGCGGCGAGACAAGCGCGCCGGCAACCCCGGCCAAGCCTGCGCCGTAAGCAAAAGTCAGCGAATAAATCTGCGAGGCGTTGACGCCGAAGCAGCGCGCAATCTCGGGATTTTGCACCACACCGCGCAGACGTAGGCCAAAGGATGTGCGAAAGATCAGGGCATAAGTCAGAAGCAAAAGCGCAAGCGTGAGCACCAGCACGAACAGCCGATAGGTGGAGACGTCCACACCGAAGAGCGCGACCGCTTGGCTCAACTCCGCCGGCATCTTCACGTAGCGCAGTTCCGCCCCCGCCGTCAGCCGCACGGCCTGCTGCAGAATAACGCCGATCCCCCAGGTGGCGAGAATGGTGTCCAGCACGCGCCCATAGAGATGGCGGATCACCAGCCTCTCCGCGCACAAGCCCAGCGCGCCGACGACAAGAAATGCCAATACGAGACAGGAATAAAGGCCGAGGCCGAATTTCGCCTCAAGAAACCAAACCGTATAAGCACCGAGCATCACAAACTCGCCGTGGGCGAGATTGATGACGCCGACAGTGCCGTAAATGATGGCAAGCCCCAGCGAGATCAGCAGCAGGATCGAGGCGATACTGAGACCGGAAAAGACTTGGTTAAAGATATCGACCATGGATGTTTCGCAAAAGGGCGGCGGAAAACGCCCGCCGCCCTATCACCGCGCTACGCCTTCTTTTCTACCATGCCGTTGGGCGTGCAGACCTGGCCCGGATAGGCCCAGTAGGGATCCGGCTCGACCCATTCCTTGGATTGTTCGATGATCTTGAACTGCCCGTTGCTCTGCGCTTGGCCGATTTTCGGCCAAAGATAAGTGTGGGAGTTCTGCGGATCGATCTTCACCAACCCTTCGGGAGCCTTGAATTCTTGCCCCCATGCCGCTTTGCGGATATTGGGCGGGGTGAGATCGGAGCCCGAAAGCTTCGCTGCAGCCTGCGCGAACAGATAGACCTGGAAGTAAGCAGGCTCCGAGACAAAATTGGTCACCGCATCCTTGCCGTACTTCCTCTTGAATGCGTCGACGAACTTTGCATTCTCGGGCGATTCATAAGACATAAAATAGGGCGCGGAGGTAAAGTGGCCGGCCGCGAATTCGCCGCCCATCGCCCGCACTTCCTCCTCCGAGGTGGTCAGGCTTGCCATCGGCATTTTGGCCGGATCAAGCCCCGCCGCTTTGTACTGGCGGTGCAACGCCACCACGGAGTCACCGACAACGGTTGAGAAAATCACATTCGGCTTGGTGTTCTTGAATTTCTCGATCACCGAGCTGAACTCGGAATGGCCGAGCGGCACGTATTCTTCGCCAACCACCTCGCCGCCGAGGCGCTGCAAAAGAATTTTGCAGACGTTGTTTTCCTCTTTCGGATAAATGTAATTGGAGCCGATCAGATAGAATCGCTTGCCGAAATTCTTGACCAACCACGGGATAAAATCACGCTGCTGCTGGTTCGGTACGGCGCCGGTGTAGATCACGTTCATCGAGCACTCGCGACCTTCGTACAAGGTCGGGTACCAATAGAGGTTATGATAGCGCTCGAAGACCGGCAGCACCGCTTTGCGGCTCGCCGAGGTGTAGGAGCCGAAGACACTGACGCATTTCTCGCCGATGACAAGCTTGCGCGCCTTCTCGGCGAAGGTTGCAGGATCCGAGGCCGGATCCTCGACCACAGGAACGATCTTGCGACCGTTGACACCGCCTGCGGCGTTGATTTCCTCGATCGCCATCAGCGTTGCCTGGTTCAACGAGGTTTCGATGATGGCGGTGGTACCGGTCAGCGAATAGAGCACGCCGACCTTGATCTGGCCGTCGGCGGCCTGTGCGAGATCCGCATTCTTGATCCAGATTTGCGGAAAGCCGGCAGCGGCTGCCCCGGCAAGCCCTGCGGCGCCTTGCAAAAAGCGGCGCCTTGTTGCGATCCTCATAGACTCCCCCTTCAAAACGCAAAAACCCCCGCCCAGTCCTTATCGGACCAAGACGAGGGCAAAACTGCCGGATTTTGAGCGGCGATGCT
>JAIMBF010000153.1 GCA_023511585.1 Terriglobia bacterium | reverse complement strand
TTGGGCATGGCGAGGCTGGAGGCATCGACCCGCTCCACCACAAACGGCAATGCCCCGGCATAAACCGCCCCCACTTCGCCCCCGGCGCAGGAAACGGTCACCGTTTCGCCGCTTTTCAGCCGGCTTGTCGCATTGCCGGCGCCGACCACGGCGGGAACCCCCAACTCGCGCGCAACAATGGCGGCATGGCAAGTGCGCCCGCCGTGATCCGTGACGATCGCGCTTGCGGTTTTCATCACCGGTTCCCAATCCGGGCTGGTTTCCGCGGCAACCAGAACTTCGCCCGGATGAAAGGCCGCGAGATCCTCAAGGCCGCCGATTACGCGCACCACGCCCGCGGCAATCTTCCCGCCCACGGCTTTGCCACTCACCAAGGGTTTGGCGTCCGCGCGCAAGCTATAGGTTTCCAATTTGCCGGGCTCTTTGCGCGATGCCACGGTTTCGGGGCGCGCCTGCACGATGTAGAGCCCTTGGTCTTCGGCATCTTTCGCCCATTCGATATCCATCGGCTCCGGATGGCCGGCAACGGCGGAATAGTGATCTTCGATGCGGATGGCATAGTCCGCGAGAGTCAGCACCTCGGCATCGGTCAGGCAAAAGCGGGCGCGGCGCTCGGGCGGCGTGGGCTCGTCTCGTGTTGCGGAGCCGAAATGGCCGGGGGCCAGCACCATGGTGCGCTCCTTCCGGCCGAGCACGCGCCGAAGCACCGCGCGATGCCCTTCGCGGAAAGTGGGCTTATGCACGTAAAACTCGTCCGGATCCACGCGGCCTTGCACCACATTTTCGCCAAGCCCGTAGGATGCGGTGATAAAGACCACGTCGCGGAAGCCGGACTCCGTATCGAGGGTGAAAATCACGCCGCTGGACGCCGCATCCGAGCGGACCATTTTCATCACCCCGACGGAGAGCGCCACTTTGAAATGATCAAAGCCGTTATTGACCCGATAGACAATGGCGCGATCGGTAAAGAGAGAAGCAAAGCAGCGCCGGCAGGCCTCGAAGACATCTTCCAGCCCGCGCACATTGAGATAGCTCTCGTGCTGGCCGGCAAAGCTTGCGGTGGGCAAATCTTCGGCAGTGGCCGAGCTGCGCACGGCAACCGCAACCCCTGCACCGTATTCGGCCTCAAGCTTTGCATAGGCTTCGGCAAGCAGATTTTTCACCGCGGCGGTGCCGGTTGCCGCATAAACAATGTTACGCGCCTCTGCTGCGGCTTGGGCCAGGGCGGAGACGTCGGTCACATCCAAATGCTCCAGAAGCGCGCGGAGTTTCGGCCACGCGCCGGCCGCAGTCAGCGCCTCGCGATAGACGCCGGCGGTTAAGGCAAAGCCGTTCGGCACGCGCACGCCCGCTTGGGCAAGCCGGCTGTAGAGTTCTCCGAGCGAGGCATTCTTGCCGCCGACCTCCGCAATATCGGCAATTCCCAGCGTGGCAAACCAGCGCACGGATGCTTTTGAAGCGGACATTTCCTTCTCCGAACTTTTAAATTTCGACCGTCGCTAACTTAGTTTTCCACGGTTTGCCGATGCGTTGATCTCGATCAATCATGCTCCCGGCAGGGAAAGCTCGGCAAAAGCTTTCGCAAGAAAAAAGGCGGCGCCGAGGCGCCGCCGAGTTTGAGGGAGGAATAGGAAACGGTAACCAACGGTCTGCTCATCGCAGCGCCGTGCTTGCCTCAATGCCAAAAGATTGCCGGGCGCGATTTGATCTATATCTAAAATCCGAAAAAATTTTTGCCCCCTTTGCCCGCCAATCGAAGCCCTGCCACAGCAACCGGGTTTTTTCTCGATTGATAAAGATCAATGCTTATGGAGGAGTTTCGGGCGTTTCTATAGAGTTCTGCGCACATGCCCGCAGGCCGGAACTCGGCCTCGGCAACCCGATGGCCTCGGCAACCAAAAAGGAGCAAGCCATGCAAACCTTCATCATGCTTACGCGCTTGACCCCGGATGCGGTCCGTTCGCCCAAAGCCTTGGAAGACCTGGAGCGAAAGGTGGCCGATCATATCCGCGCGACCTGCCCCGATGTGGAATGGGTCGGCAGTTACGCGGTGCTTGGGCCTTATGACTATGTCGATATTTTTCACGCGCCCGATCTCGACACCGCAAGCAAAGTTTCCGCCGTGGTGCGCACCTATGGGCATGCGCAGACGGAAACCTGGCCCGCGACGGAGTGGGATCATTTCAAGGAGGTCATCCGCACGCTCGGCGAAAAAACTCCGGCAGCCCGCACGCAAAAATAAGAGACCGCAGGAAGCTTGCGGACAGCGGCCGCCGGAATCTGCCAATCATTTCTGCGGCCTTGCTTTTTGTGCTGCTTTTGCTGTTCGGAGCCCGTGAAACATGGGCTTTCACGGGCTCCACGGAGCAGGTGGAAGGGTCGGCCGATCCGACCCGTTCACGCCTGGCTTGTTTTAATCGGGATTTTCCGCTCCTTCGCAATCGTCTCCGGTTTTTTCGGTATCGTAATCGTCAGCACGCCCTTCGCGAAATTTGCCTCGATTTTTTCGCTATCCACGCTCTCCGGCAGCCAGAAAGAGCGCCGGAATTCGCCATAACTCCGTTCGGAAAGATAATAGTCCTTTTTCTTCTCTTCCCTTTCCTCCTTTTTCTCGCCTTTGATGGTCAGCATATCGTTGGAGACTTTTATCTCGATGTCCTTTTCATCCATGCCGGGCAGCTCGGCCGTGATTTGGTAGTCTTTCTCTCGTTCCACAATATCAACGGCAGGGGCTGCGGCGCCACGTCGCCAAAACGGTTCGACGTCAAACACCCCGAGCGAGCGGAAAGGCCAGCTTCTCGGGGCGAGGCCTTCCCAGAGCGAGCGAGAGGGAAAAGACCAGATGCCGCGGCCGAAATCTTCGAACAACCGGTCGACTTCGCGTCTGAGGCTTTCAAACGGGCGCAAAATCTCCGGCACTGCGGCGCGTTCTGTCGACGGCACCTTTGCCTTTGCCGGTTCTGTTTGGGATGTCGGTTTCTTTTCTTCCTCAGCCATGACCGTTTCTCCTCTATTTTACCTCTATTTTACCGGAAAGTTTTGAACGGAACTCGGAAGCCGGCGTTCAGATCGCTTATCGGTTCCGATGAACGCTTGGGACAAGGGGGATAACTCTTCATAGCCGTGGTTCAAGCACTTCCGTCGGTCCTTCTGCTGCAAAGCGCGGATCACGGATGCGCTCGGCTTTCACAAGAGCAGGCCGGGTCCAGGGGGGAAAGTGGACACCCGCTCCGGGCTCGAAACGTGTCTTGACGTCGAAAGCCTTCGCGGCCGCTTCGCGCGCGCGTGCCTCATTGGGCGCTCTTACGATCACGACCCCGCGATAAGAGCTTGCCTCCCAAGAAGGATCTTCAGGTTGCAAAGGCGTAAGGGACCACAATGCCATGAGTTATCCCCCGTCATTTGCCAGAGTACGAGAGCTTTGGATTTACGCGATAAGATTTTGGCTTCTTTGATATTGATCAAGGCTGCCGCTTATTTTTCGGCGATATTGTACGGAACAAGAATGATTGCGTATCGGCTTTTTGGAAAGTCTTGTTTTTGAGGAACGCGGCGGCAAGAAAACAACCAACGGATGCAACGGAGTTCAATCATGGCATCAAAGAACGCAACCGGCCCGACGGCCGGGCCACGCCGGTGGGGCCGTGCACAGGATCGCCCC
>JAIMBF010000152.1 GCA_023511585.1 Terriglobia bacterium | reverse complement strand
TTGCTGCTGGCCCCAATGCGGAGAGCGCCTTTTATGCTTCAGAGGTAAATTATGACGCCACCTTTACATGCAATACCTGGACAGCAGGAGCCCTCGCAGCCGCGGGCGTGCCGCTTGAGCCGGGCGGGATTGTGTTTGCCCATCAAGTGATGAGCCGCGTGCGAGATATTGCTGAAAGCTTGCACCGGTAACTTACCGCCAAAGGGACAAACACTTGATACCATCCCCGCGGTATATAGCCGAAGCTCGTGTTTCAGCCTTTTGCCAGGCGGCGTGCGGTTTGAAGTAACAGCGCCCGATCTTCCGCCGAGCAAGCGCGATAAAGGCGGAGCAGCGCAAGCTCGTCCCCCCTGGCGGACTCCTGCGTCCCGGAAAGCAAATATTCCGCTCCTACGCCCAACACTTGCGCGATGCGTGTGAGATGCGCCCCAACCTGGCCGGCCCGGTCGGTTTCCCATTGCGCCACCGCAGACCGTGAGACGCCGACCCTTTCGGCCAATTCCTCTTGTGTCATTCCCCGTTCCAACCGGGCCTGACGGATCCGCTCGCCCGGCGTGCTGGCGCGGGAGGTTTTGGTTCGCTTTGCTGCCATAATAAAAAAATTTAGGTTAGATTAGCTGACTTGGCAAGATAGAAGACTTGACAAATCGGTTAGAAAATATAACAATACGCGGCAATGCCAATTCCCTGGCTCAACCCTAGGTCGATTTTCCAAGAGCTTCCCCAACCAACACCAATCGGAATCGCGATGCCGCAAAAAATTCAATGGACCAAGACCGCCGATAACCTTGTAACTGCGCTCCGCGCTGAAGGACAGACCTGGGATGCAATTGCTGCAAGGCTCGGAGTTTCCCGTAACTCGGTGCTCAACCGTGTCAAATGCCTCGCCAGCCCGGGTTTTCAGCTCTTTTCTGATACCGCCGCCGAACCGCGGAAGAAGGGGGTGGAGGAAACAGCGGCGACCCAAGAAGACGACGAAAAGGCTGAGCGACCGCCGCTTCCCCCCGGCCACCCACTCGCTTGGGGCTTGCTGACCCGGGGAACGATACTGGAGGGCCTGCCTTATCCTTTGCCGGGATTCTACGAGGACTGTGAGTAAGATGCACATAACGGAAGCGGGGATCTGGGATACGGCAGGCGTGGTCGCTCGATTGGAAGAGGCAGGCCGCACCTTGCTTGCTTTGCCCCACCGCGGTTATTCGCCGCGTTTGGCGCAGGTACGGCTTGATGTGATACATGACGCGATGGAAGCCTATGGATGGACCACGGCCCGGGTTCGTCTCCCCCCGCCGGAACCGGGCGCGATCTCGCGCATGGATGAAGCGTTTTCCTGGCTCGGCCTGATACCCCAGTCGCGTTTCGTGCTACGTTCTATTGTGGCCGCTCGGGCTCTTGTCCACCCTATTTCGGAGCGTCATCTTTTTTCCTGGCGCAAGCTTGGAGAGCGGTTAGGGGCAGACCACAAGGCGATCCAGCGTTGGCATGCGGAGGGGATTCGCCTCATCCTTGCTGGGCTCTCGGCGCCGGCGGGGAAATAAGGCGGATTATAGAGGCTTGCTTTTGGGCAGCGAGTTAGGCACACTTGCGCCCGGCAACGGCATTCCCTGTGAAACAGTTGCGTTAGGCAAGGCGAATGCTTGCCAGTACTTGTGAGCCGATGTTTTGCGTGCTCGGCAGGAGAATGCGTGTTCCAGAACTTTAATCCAATCTTTTCAGATTGGGTGCACACATCCTCTGCAACGTTCGGTACCATCGTACTCAAGCAGCATGGGCCGTCGTTCCTGTCGCGCTTCGCTCGAAGAGCTATTCTGGCACTTGATCGTGCGTTGCGGTGTCACTACCGCATTCGCGAATTTTCAGCAAATGGCGCGTGCCTATTACGTATCGCGCCCGGCGTGGCAAGAAAGCACGTTCGTCTTGGTGACGGGACCGAGATTGCTCCGGGAGACCCTATTTTAACATTACACTTTTGGAATGAGCATATTCCGCTCTATGGAGAAGGGCGCTCCGGTTTTGCCTGGGCGGTGCAATTTCGCCAAATGCTTGACCGATCCCTCACGTTACTGGCGGCTGAGATGGAGCGTAACCCTGAATTGGGCGCAGTACGAGCCGTGCTTGCGGAAACTGCTTTTGTAACACGGGGGCGCAAAGCAAAACTGATACGGGTGGCTTTGCAATTCGGGTTTTCGGCGCCGGTCGACCCACGCGGACGATTCATGGAGGCTAATCGCGACCTGTTTCGGGATATCTTGCTTTTTGCACTCGGCTTTGCCTTCAATCCTCAGAGTCTTTGGGGTAAGCCGTTGCGGCGCGAACGCTATGAGTTGTGGTTATCTCGGCGTGCACTTCAGGCGCGGTTGACCGCGACGGAAGAAGGCCGGCAACAGACTTGCCGCCCGAAATCAACAGAAGTGGTATAATTACGCGCTGACGATGTAGAAAAAGAATTTCATCAAAAAGACGTGCGATTGGAGGCGCAACCACCGCCGATGCGCATTGTGGGGCATCGCCAACCAAAGAGCCAGCGCCGGACGATTTGGCTGCTTTGGCATTCCGGGGGGCTATACGGAGACCCGGTGACAGAGGTTTCCCGCAACGAGATCGAAGCGGGGGAAACCACTGGATGAAAAGCCTCAAACCGGGAATTGAGAGGTCACAACGGGAGCGCCCGGCAAATCCGGTAGGCCAGCCGAATTAGGCCGTTTGCCCCAAGCAGTATGGGTTGAATAGAAAAGACCTCAATGGAGCTTTTCCCGCGCCTCCTTATGGTGGAGGGTTAACCGAACTGCCCGCTTCGGCCGCGCAGCCGGCAGAGGTAAGCCACGAGCGGATGCGAGTATGAGTGCTGCGGCATTTGTTCCCAAAGACTGGGAAAGAGCGGCATAAGGCGTCGTCAAGCGCGGATTGATCTCCAGCACAACCGGGCCGGAGGGCGAAGCTATAAGATCGACCCCGACATAGCCGGAAAGTTGGGGCATCACCGCGGCTATTCGCGCAGCAAGGCCACTATAGGTTTCTCGATATTTTTCCGCCCCTCCGACGACGAAGCCAGCATATCGGAGTTGTGCGCCCGTATCGGTAAGAAGCTGACGGTTGCAGGAGAGCAGTGCCGCCTCGCCGTTGTGGCAAATGAGCGAGAGACTGTGCGCCTCTCCGCAGATGCGAGGTTGGATAATGAGGTTCGTCTCGGTTTGGGTCGCGGCTGCACTCGCGGCATATCGGTCAAGCTCTCCTTGGTTCTCGAAAATGCGAACCCCTTCCGCTCCGCAACCATCGTCCGGTTTGATGACAAAGCCCGAAGTGCTATGGGGTAACTGACGAAAAGCGGCGAGAGGTAAAGTATAAGGTGTTGGAATGCCCGATGCCGCAAGCTTCGCTATCGTTCTGCGTTTAGATGTCGCAAGCGCAATCGCCGGGGGCGGGCACCCGATCAGGGTAACGCCTGCCTTTTCGGCCATATGCGCAAGCCGCTCAAGCACACCCCCGGTTTCCGGCGCAATCGGCCAGAAAGCATCTACCTGAGCAAGCGCTTCCGCCCATCTCTTCCAAGGGTCATCAGCAATGGGAACTACCGGAAGGGAAAGAGGCAAACGCGGGAGCCGCGTGTCTCGGGCGATGCAGGCCGAGACGTCTGGAAGGTTTGCAAGGTCGGTTGCGAGCGCTTGCACCATCAACTCGGCTTCGAGGAGCAATCCACCCGA
>JAIMBF010000151.1 GCA_023511585.1 Terriglobia bacterium | reverse complement strand
ATTCCTCGGAATATCCGAGTCTCCGAAGCGCCAAGCCACGGGAAACCCATCATGCTTTACGATTTTCGTTCCCCGGGCGCACAAGCCTATATTCGCTTGGCCCGGGAACTGCTCCGTCGCGAGCGAAGCTTTCAGGGAGTCGTTCCATGAGCCCCAAAAGTCCCGAACGCCGCCTTGGCCGCGGTCTTGCCGCGCTCTTCGGCGAGGTCGACGAAAGCACCTCCGATGCCGCCGGCAGCGGGGTGCATCTCATCTCCGTTGCGCTCCTGGAGCCCGGGCCGTTTCAGCCACGCTCGGAAACGAACGACGAGGCGCTCGCGGAACTCACCGACTCCATCCGCGCCCATGGCGTCTTACAGCCCTTGCTGGCGCGGCCGTCCCGCTCTTCACCGGATCGCTATGAAATCATTGCCGGAGAACGTCGCTGGCGAGCCGCGCAAGCGGCGGGGCTGCATGAAGTGCCTGTTTTCATCCGGGAGCTGACCGATGTCGATGCCATGGCCGCCGCCTTGGTAGAAAACCTGCAACGACAGGACCTCAACCCCCTGGAGGAAGCCGAAGGGTATCGTCGCCTCATGGTCGAACACGGGTTCACCCAGGAAGCACTCGGCGCAGCGGTCGGAAAATCCCGCAGCCATATCGCGAACACTTTACGCCTGCTCCAGCTCCCGCCCTCGGTCAAAGCGGAAGTCCGAAAAGGCACGTTATCCGCGGGCCATGCGCGCGCATTGCTTGCGCATCCCGAGCCGGAAAAGGCGGCATTGGCGGTCATCGCGCGTGGGCTCAATGTCCGGCAAACGGAAGCACTTGTCTCCCGCAAGGCCGAGCCGACGGCAACGAAAAGCCGATCAAGGCCATTAGATCCGGAAACCGCGGCACTGCAGCACGACCTCTCGGAACGGCTGGGATTAAAAGTGGAGATTTTCTTCGACGGGCAGGCCGGGCATATCCGTATCCATTATCGGAATTTAGCGCAGCTTGATGGTTTGATCGCGCTTCTTTCGCGTGAGGAAAAGCCCTCTCAGTGAAAGCCTCCTCCCGGCTGGGCAAGCGCAATCTCCCCGTTGCTCTTCCATCGGCCCCTGGAAAAGGGCGGATGCCTTGAGAGAAATGGGCTCGAAATCTTGCACCGGTGTCGCCGGGCATAAAACCCGCCGCTCAACGCCCATGCGCGGCTTAGCGGCAGGCCGTCACCATGATCTCGACCAATATCCGCGGATCCGCGAGTTTCGCTTCAACGCACGCGCGGGCCGGCGCTGCACCCTTTGGCAACCAAGCCGACCAGACCGCATTCATGGCGTTACGATTGCCGATATCGCTCAACCAGATGATCGCCTGTAAAAGCCGAGTTTTGTCGGTTCCGTGAACTTCCAAAAGCCGATCGATCTCAGCCAAGACTTCCTCCGTTTGGCCTTTGATGTCTTGGGTCAAATTCTTCGGCACGACACCCTGCAAAAACACGAAGCCGTGATACTCAACCGCTTGCGAGAGAATGTCGTTCGCACCGGTTCGATGGATCTTGCTCACCTCGGGCTCCTCTGCCGAAAAACGTGGGCCGTTATTGTCCTGATCCGGATGGCGGATTCACGGTCGGTCGAATAGTGAATCCATGCTCAACAAGGCAACGCTGGTAAATGCTCGACTGATCATAGCGCTCTGGCAACCCTTGGGTCGGATTGTTCAACAAACCGTTTGAGGAAAGCGGAGCCATCCCCGTGCGCGCGGCAAGAATGTCGTTCTTATAAACATCGGCTCGATTTTGGCGAGCATAAACCTGGTCCGCCCGTGCGCGACATTCGGATTCAATCGACGAGCGGGCTTGGCCCGGGCCTGAAGAGGAGCTCGGTGACGCGCACCCGATGAAAGCGCTACACACAATCACAATGGCAGGGAGGGAAAAACCCGAGAGACGTTGGATCATGCAAAAGCTCGGCTTTGTGGGTGGAAAGAACGAGAACCTATGCGGGGAAGCAGGCGAGCGCGAAACAGAGCTTCATCAAAGCGCGCTTCCGCATTCAATGGCAATGCCGCCGCAGCCGCCAGTAAATCGGGGTGCAGCGTTACTCCGTCCGGAGCAAGGTCAAAGAAGCAACCTGCCCAGCGGGCACTGGCCAACAAGTCGACCAGCCCCAGCAGACGAAGGCAAAGCGTGAGACCGTAAGGGGTGTGCAGGCCCGCCAGTCGATCCACGGCAGCCGCCCAGCAACACGCATCCGCATCCGCCAAAACCAGGCGGAAGACGGAGCCGTCCTGGCGGCAAAAGTGCAATCCGCGCGGCAGGCCGGAGCTCTGCGCGAGTGCCGCCGCCCGCGCCGCCCGCCAAGCGACAATCAGATCATCACGCGCAACCGAAGGGAGTGCTTCCGGCGGCGAATCGATGATGTAAGCCAGCAAACCTGCCTCGGTCGTATGGACGGCGATGCCGAGCTTTCGCTGAAAACCTGATTGCTGCGTAAACTCCATTTCAAAACAATGCGCCGATTTGGCTTCTTACGCCAGACCGTCTTTGCGCACCCTCGCCTCAGAGTTGCTTGCCGCATTCCCCGCGGCTATGGAGGGGCAGAACTGGAGGCGAATCCCCTTGCCGTGGCGAAGGACCGTCGGCCTCACTTCTGGGGCGGCTCTTCCATCGCTATCGAGACGCGTTGGCACATCCCTCTTGGATCCTTGGGCAACGACGCGCATTTTGGCCGCATCCGAAGGGTGGTAACGCTCCGGCGTAAAAACGAAGGGGAGACATGACAATGGTGCGCGTGGCGGTTTTGGACGATTGGCAAAATATCGCGCGAGCAAGCGCGGATTGGTCGAAGCTTGAGGCGCGGGCAGAACTGAAATTTTTTTCCAAGCCGTTCGCGAACGAGCAAGAAACAGCCGCCGCACTTGCGGGATTTGATATCGTGATCGCCATGCGCGAGCGAACCGCGTTCTCTGCCTCGCTGTTGGCTCGCTTGCCCAAGCTGCGCATGATCGCGCTCACCGGCATGCGCGCTGCGTCCCTGGACCTGGAAGCCTGCACGCAGCGGGGGATCCTGGTGTGCAACACTGCCGGCGGCCGTTCTCTGATCGCGACTGCGGAACTCACGCTCGGGCTCTTGCTTGCCGCAGCGCGGCACATTCCGCTGGCAGACCAAGAGATCCGCGCCGGCCGTTTTCAAGAGGGTCTCAAAACGGGGATTATCCTCAACGGGCTTACGCTCGGCATCATTGGGCTCGGGCGAATTGGAACGCTCGTTGCAGGCTACGCAAAGGCGCTCGGAATGCGGGTGCTGGCTTGGAGCCCGCATCTGACGGCCGAGCGCGCCCAGGCAGGCGGTGCGGAATACGCCGACAAGCTCACCTTGCTCTCCACTGCCGATGCCGTGAGCCTCCATATGCCGCTTTCCCCCACGACCCGCGGATTGCTCGGCCGAGAAGACCTCGCGCGCCTTAAGCCCGGCGCCATTCTGATCAATACCTCGCGCGGGCCGTTAATCGACGAGGCCGCGCTGCTTTCCGCCGTGCAATCGGGACGGATCATTGCGGCCTTGGACGTCTTCGATCACGAGCCTCTCGCGCCCGAGCATCCTTTGCGGCGCGCACCCAACACGGTTCTTACCCCGCATATCGGGTATAACGTCGGGGAGGTTTTTTCCGTCTTTTATCGCGAAGCTATCGAAAACGTGCTGGCTTTTCTGGACGGGGCGCCAATTCGGATGATGAACCCCGAAGTTCA
>JAIMBF010000150.1 GCA_023511585.1 Terriglobia bacterium | reverse complement strand
TTTCGCGGTTTTCTCTCCATCCCTGTCGAGGTTGCTTGAGACATGCGTTCACTCTCCCGTCGCGCCTTCGCGCTTGCAAGTGCCGGTATTGCCATAGCCCCTTATGCCAAAGCGCAGCGGCGCGCCGTGCGGATCGGGGTGCTGACGGATGAAACGGGCCCTTATGCCGATAGCGGAGGCCTCGGTTCCGTGCTTTCCGCGCAGATGGCGGCGCATGATATCGGCAATACCGTGCTCGGCCGGTCGATCGAAATCGTCCATGCCGACCATCAAAACAAGCCGGACGTTGCGGCAGCAATTGCGCGACGGTGGTATGATGCCGAAGGCGTGGATGCGATTGTCGATCTGCCGGTAACCGCGATTGCTCTCGCGGTTTTGCAAGTGGCACGCGAGCGCAACAAAACCGTGATGATTACGGCTGCGGCAACGTCGGATATCACCGCCAAATATTGCGCGCCGACCAGCACGCATTGGGCGGATGATACGCATGCGCTTACCGCCGGAACCGCGCTGGAAGTTCTGAATAGCGGGGCGAAAAATTGGTTTTTCATCACCGTCGACCACACATTCGGGCTGGCATTGCAGCGCGATGCAACGGCCGTGATCGAACAGCAAGGCGGGCGTGTTCTCGGTGCGGCGCGCCATGCCATCGGAGCCACCGATTACGGCTCGCAAATCATAAGCGCCCAAACATCGGGCGCGGATGCCATCGGGCTTGCATCGGTAGGCAATGACTTGATCAACCTGATCAAACAAGCCTCGGAGTTCGGCCTGCTGCGGCCCGGTGGACCGACGATCGTCGGGTTTCTGACCTACATTACCGATATTCACGCCCTAGGCCTTCCGGTTGCGCGCGGGCTTACCTTTTCCGCAGGATTTTATTGGGACCAAAACCAGCAATCACGCGCGTTTGCGCAACGATTCTTCGCCGCGCGCAAAGCCATGCCGACGAAAAATCAGGCGGTGATTTACACGGCAACGCGGCACTTCTTGCACGCGATGCAGCAAGCGGCTTCGGATGATCCGCTTGCCGTGGCGCGGGCGATGAAAGCCTTGCCGGTGGACTATCACGGCCGGCCCGCGCACGTGCGAAGCGACGGGCGGGTAATTTATGATCTCACGCTCTACCGCGTGAAAGAACCCCAGCAGAGTCGGGCCCCGTGGGATTATTACGAGGCTTTGCGGACCGTTCCCGCAGCGGAAGCGTTTTTGCCGGTAAATAAGGCGATCTGCGGTTAGGCAGATCTCCTGGCTTATCCTTCCTGCACCTCTTCTTTCTCGGTGTTGGCGTTGCGGTGCATGATGCTGAACACCGCCGGCACAAAGAACAATGTCGAGACGGTTGCGAAGACAAGCCCGCCGATCACGGCCCGACCGAGCGGCGCATTCTGCTCGCCGCCGGCGCCGAGCCCGAGCGACATGGGCACCATGCCGATAATCATGGCAGAGGCCGTCATCAGCACCGGACGCAGACGCACAAACCCGGCTTCAAGAGCCGCGCTGACCGAATCCAGCCCCTCCGCAAGTTTTTCGCGCGCAAAGGAAACCACCAAAATACTATTTGCCGTTGCCACCCCCATACACATGATCGCACCGGTGAGAGCGGGAACGGAGAGGGTCGTGTGCGTGGTAAACAACATCCACACAATGCCTGCCAAGGCCGCGGGCAAAGCCGTAATAATGATAAACGGGTCAAGCCAGGATTGAAAGTTCACCACCAAAAGCAGATAAATCAGCACGATCGAACCGATGAGGCCGAAACTGAGCTGGCCGTAGGCTTGCTGCATCGTGGTCACGAGACCGCGAAACAGCACGAGCCCGCCTTTCGGAACATCTTTTTTCGTCTCGTCTAGCACCCGCTGCACGTCGTCAGCGACCGCCCCGAGATCGCGATCTTGATTGGCGAGATAAATGTCTACCTCCGGCTGGACATTGAAATGCGAGACCACCGCCTGCGAGCCGTAGAGGCCAAACCGGCTGAGCGCTCCGAGGATCTGATAGCCGAGATTTCGGTCTACCGGATTGCGCGGGGCTGCAATCTGCCCCTGCACGCCCGCCGCCCCCGCAGCGCGGCTGACATCTGAAGGATCCGTCGATAGCGCCGACGTCATCGGCAAATTGGCAAGATCGGAGAGGTTCTGGATCCGGTACTGCGGAACTTGCGCCGAGATCGGGTACTCGACATTGTTGTCGTAGTTGAGCCAGAAATTCGGTGCGACTTGGAAACTTCCGTAGAGATCGGTGAGCAAGCTGTTCGCGATATCTCCGGCGGTGAGGCCCACGAGGCCGGCCAGCGTACGATCCGCATCCACACGAACCGTAGGATAATTACGCGGTTGCTGAATGCGCAAATCCACCACCCCCGGCACCCGCGCGAGACGCTTCATCAACTCGTTTGCATAGGCATAGACTGCATCCTCGTCCTGGCCTGCGATCTTGATGTCGATCGGTGCCGGAGAGCCGAAATTCAAAATCTGGCTGACGATGTCGGCCGGTAGGAAGGAAAATTTTACGCCCGGAAACAACCTCGGCAATTCACGCCGCAAACGCCGCATATAGATCGGGGTCGGCTTATGATTGGGCTTGAGCGTGATCAAGGTGCTGACGTCTTGAGGGCCAATAGTGCCGGTATTGAGGTACGCAAGAGCGGTGAGGCTGATCGGCAGGCCGATATTGTCAACGATCGAATCGATCTCATCGGCGGGAATCAAACGTGTCTTGATAACATTATCGATCTCGTCGATGAGGCGGGCGGTTTCCTCGACACGCGTGCCGGTTTGCGCGCTGACATGCAAATACATGGAACCCGCATCGACGTAGGGAAAGAAATCCCTCCCTAGAAACGGTGCAAGCATCCAGGATACGACCACGCCCCCCATGAAAACCGCCACAAAACGTCCGCGATGGGCAAGAAAACCCGCCAACGCATTACGATAGGCATGGCGCATGGCCTCGAATCGACGCTCGAACCCCTGTTGAAAACGCACCAAGGGATTTCGGGAAGGCTTGTGTGAATGGCCTTCCTCGCCTTCTCCGTGCCCTTTGTGCTCGTGGGCAAGCAGATACATGGCCATGGTCGGGACCAGCGTTCGCGAGAGAATGAACGAAGCCGTCATGGCAAACACCACCGCCTCCGCCATCGGGCGGAAAAGATAGCCGGCCACACCGCCCAATGCGAACATCGGCACGAACACGATCGAGATACTGAGCAACGAGAGGAATGCCGGAATAACGATCTGTTGCGCGCCGTCCAAAATGGCGGTTTCGATATCTTTGCCCATTTCCAAATGATAATTGATATTCTCAATGGTAACGGTGGCTTCGTCCACCAACATCCCCACCGCCAACGCCAAACCGCCGAGTGTCATGGTGTTGATGGTCTCGCCGATCGCAGACAGCACGATGATCGAAGAGAGCACTGAGAGCGGGATGGAAATGGCAATAATCAGGGTTGACCGCCAGCTGCCGAGAAACAGCAGAATCATTAATGCCGTTAAAGCGGCAGCGATGATGCCTTCGTGAATCACCCCATCCACCGCGGCTTTCACGAATACGGATTGATCGCCGACGGCATGAATTTCAATGCCCTTCGGCACCGTTTGCTCAATGCGCGGAAGCGTGGCTTTTGTTTCGGCGATGACGTTCAGGGTGGAAACATTGCCGATTTTTTCCACCGGCATCAACACCGCCCGTGTGCCGTTGACGCGTACGATATTGACCTGCGGGGGGTTACCGTCATGCGTGTAGGCAATATCGCGCATATAAATTACGGTACCGTTTACCAC
>JAIMBF010000149.1 GCA_023511585.1 Terriglobia bacterium | reverse complement strand
GCGAGCTCGGCCGTCATGTCATGATCCCGGCCGTGACTGTCGGAGAGGAAACTTTCCGAGCGCTCATCGCGCCATTTCACGGGGCGCCCCAGCAAGCGTGCAGCGTAGAGGATGGGGACGTATTCCGGGTAGGCACCGGCTTTCATCCCGAATGAGCCGCCGACATTGCCGGTAAGCACACGGATTTTCCCGATCTCAACCCCAAGCGCCTCTTTGAGCAAATTGCGGAGGCCGAAGACACCCTGGCAGCCCACGCGCAAAGTGTACCGCCCATCGGCAGGATCAAAGCTTGCGATCGCGGCGCGAGGTTCCATGGGGTTGACCACGACGCGATTGCTGCGAAGCTTAAGACGCGTAACATGAGCCGCTCGGGCGAAGGCTGCCGCAACCTTCTCGGTATCGCCGTAATGGAAGGAAAAGGCGATATTGCCTGGAGCTTCCGCGTGGATTTGCACCGCGCCCGGAGCAGTCGCGGAATCCGGATCGGTCACCGCAGGAAGCGGTTCGATATCGAGTTCCACCGCTTCCAGCGCATCGCGCGCCCGCTGAAGCGTTTCCGCCACGATGCATGCAATGGGCTCGCCCACATAGCGCACGCGTTCCACGGCCAATGGCGGCTGCGGAGGGATGGGGGGCCCCGAAGGGCGCGGCACTTGCAGGCCGGGAGGAAGGCTTTTGTAGCCTGCTGCTTGCAGGTCTTTACCGGTGATCACGGCCAGCACGCCGGGCATGGCTTGGGCGGCAGCGGTGTCGAGCGTGCGGATGATGCCGTGGGCATGCCGGCTGCGGAGCATCACGGCATAGGCTTGTCCGGGCAAATTCAGGTCATCGGTATAACGCCCTTCGCCGCGGAGCAACGTGGGGTCTTCCTTTCGGAGAACCGGCTGGCCGATGCCGAACTTGGCCAAGCTGAGACTTTCCAACGCAAGGTCCATGGGTTCAAGCTCCCCCCTTTTTCCGGAGCAAAGATGAAAAACCAGCCGGAGAGACGCAAGCGCACTCGCCGAAGACCAGACCGGCAACGGCCCCGGGGATAGCCCCAGGTTAAGATTAAAGATGGGTCAGCGGGCAGCCGCCTTCACCCAGCGGGTGCACGGCTTGCTCGGCGGGCGTGACGGCGCGCAGCTTATAAAGGTCCCAAGGACTCTTGCTCTCGGCCGGAGACTTTACCTCGAACAGATAGGCGGGGAAGACGCCGCGCCCGTCGGCGCGGATATAGCCTTTGCCGAAGGCATCATCGTCGGTTGGGATGCGCTTCATGCGTTCCACCGTAGCGCGACCGCTTTTCTTCGCTTCCGCTACGCCCATATCGGCAACCGTTCTTAAATAATGAAACATCAGCCCGTAATTTGAGGCCTGCGCCTGATTCGGCCAGTTGTTCGGCGTCTTTTGTACAACACGCTTGGTGAATGCACGGGTGCGATCGTTGAGATCCCAATAGAAACTCGCGGTCAGATAAAGGCCTTGGCACATTTTCAGCCCAAGCGCATGCACATCATTGATGAACATCTCCAACGGGGCGATACGCATGCCGCTCTCCGGCAAGCCGAATTCATGCGCCTGCTTCACGCAGTTTTCCGTATCGAGTCCGGCATTGGCGAGCCCCAACACTTGCGCCCCGCTTGCTTGCGCTTGCTGGAGATAGGAGGAAAAATCGGTGGTCTCGGGGAACGGGTAACGCGATCGGCCGAGCACCTTGCCGCCGGCGGCCAATACCACCTTGGTGGTTTCCTCTTCCAAGCTGTGGCCGAAAGCGTAATCCGCGGTGATAAAATACCAAGTTTTGCCGCCCATTTTCACCATCGCGCCGCCGGTGGAAACCGCGAGCATGTAGGTATCGAAACTCCAAACAATGGTGTTCGGCGAGCATTGCGAGCCGGTCAGCGCCGTGGTGGTGGCGGATGCATCGAGCAAGATTTTGTCTTTGCTGCGCGCGATTTGCGCCACCGCAAGCGCTACCGAAGAGGTCGGCACATCGAGAATGACGTCCACTCCTTCATCGAACCATTGCCGTGCAATGGACGCGCCGACATCAGGCTTGTTTTGATGGTCCGCCGTGCGAATTTCCACATCGATGTTGCGCACGCTGGCCGCGAAGTCCTGCACTGCCTGTTTCGCGCAGGCAATGGAGGTGGGACCGGTGGTGTCGCGATACGTGCCGGTGAGATCATTCAGAATGCCGACGGAAATCTTCGGCGTTTGCGCGCGCGCAGGGGCAAGCGGCGCGATGGCAGCGCTGGCGGCAGCACCTTGGATCAGATGACGGCGTGAAAGATGCATGGACATTATCTCCAAAAGGTTCGATCCCGACCGCATGCGTAAGCCCTCCGTGCGGCCAAAGCGCGGTCGAACACAGTGATTGTTGACACAGAAGCATAACGCGTTGCGACACATTCGCAAAGGCAGGGGTTTCGAGGGCGAGTGCTCAGAGATGGGTCAGCGGGCAGCCGCCTTCACCCAGCGGGTGCACGGCTTGCTCGGCGGGCGTGACGGCGCGCAGCTTATAAAGGTCCCAAGGACTCTTGCTCTCGGCCGGAGACTTTACCTCGAACAGATAGGCGGGGAAGACGCCGCGCCCGTCGGCGCGGATATAGCCTTTGCCGAAAGCGTCATCGTCGGAGGGGATGCGCTTCATGCGTTCCACCGTAGCGCGACCGCTTTTCTTCGCTTCCGCCACACCCATATCGGCGACTGCCTTAAGATAATGCAGCGTAACGGAGTAACTTGAGGCATGTGCCTGGCTTGGCCAATTGTTTGGCGTTCTGGCAACAATCCGTTTGGTGAAAGCACGGGTGCGGTCGTTGAGATCCCAATAGAAGCTCTCCGTGAGATGAAGCCCCTGACACAGTTTCGGTCCAAGCGCATGGACATCGGTGATAAACATCAACAACGGTGCGATGCGCATGCCGCTTTGCGGCAAGCCAAACTCGTGCGCTTGCTTGATGCAGTTCACAGTATCTAGCCCGGCATTGGCAAGCCCCAACACTTGCGCCCCGCTTGCCTGCGCTTGTTGCAGAAAGGCGGAAAAATCGGTTGTGTCGGGAAACGGATAACGCACCCGGCCCAGCACTTTCCCCCCGGCGGCGAGTACAAGCTTGGTTGTTTGCTCTTCCAGGCTATGGCCAAAAGCGTAGTCTGCGGTGACGAAGAACCAGGTTTTGCCGCCCGCTTTCACCATTGCTCCGCCGGTGGAAACAGCGAGCATGTAGGTATCGAAACTCCAAACAATGGTATTTGGCGAGCATTGCGAACCGGTCAGCGCCGTAGAGGTCGCGGAGGCATCGAGCAGAATTTTATCCTTGCTACGCGCGATTTGCGCCACCGCAAGCGCCACCGAAGAGGTGGGCACATCGACAATGGCATCTACCCCTTCATCAAACCATTGCCTCGCGATCGTTGCTCCGACGTCCGGCTTGTTTTGATGGTCGGCCGAACGAAATTCCACCGTAATTTCCGGCTTCATCGTACGGAACTCCGCTATCGCCTGTTGGGCGCAAGCAATCGAGGTGAGGCCGGTATTATCGCGATATGTGCCGGATAGATCCGTGAGAACGCCGATGGAAATCTTCGGCGTTTGCGCGCGCGCACGCCCAAAAGGGGCAAGAGTTGTCGCGGCGGCGGTTTGCAGCAGAGTGCGGCGCAATAGGGGCATAGACGTTCCTCCGTAGTATTGTTTTTTTGTCATATTGCTTGTTCTTGCCGCCAAAAGGCGAAAACCAGGCCCATCATAACCGCTTGCACGAGGATGACCAGCCCCACGCAGCCAGGCCAGCCGGCCCGTTGCCAAAGCCCTGCCGG
>JAIMBF010000001.1 GCA_023511585.1 Terriglobia bacterium | reverse complement strand
ATGGTAGGCGTTTCCGTGGGCGATACCACGCTCGGCACCACGATTGCCAATCTCGGCATGGAAGAGGTGAAATTCCCTGCGCCCGTGTTCATCGGCGATACCTTGCGCACGGAAACACGTGTGCTTTCGCGCCGCGAAAGCCGTTCGCGTCCCGATGCCGGAATTGTTGTCTTTGAGCATCGTTCTTTTAACCAACGCGGCGAGGAAGTTGCGTCGTGCAAACGGTCGGCGCTGATGAAAAAGCGGCCCGCGTGAGGACGGCGCGATGATCTTGCGTTCTTTATTGTTCGTGCCCGGCGATAGCGAACGCAAACTCGCCAAGGCCGAAACGAACCCCGCCGATGCGTTGATTTTGGATCTGGAAGATTCGGTTGCTGCCGAGCGGCGCCCGTTTGCGCGGGGATTGGTAAAAGAATATCTTCTCGCGCATCGGGATCGCACGCACCGGCAGTTATGGGTTCGTATCAATCCTTTGAACACGAACGATGCGTTGCAGGATCTCGCCGCCGTTGTGGACGGTGCGCCGGACGGGATTGTTTTGCCGAAAACCGATGGTGTCGCCGATATTATTCGGCTTGGGTATTATTTGGATGCGCTGGAGGCGCGGCTTGGGCTTGCGTTAGGCGGGGTCAAAATTATTCCGGTCGCGACCGAAACGCCGCGCGCGCTGTTTCAGATGGGAAGCTATGCCGACGGCGCGCCTCGCCTTGCCGGGCTCACATGGGGCGCGGAGGATCTTGCCACCGCGCTGGGCGCGGTTTCGAACCGCACCGAGGCGGGTGTGTTGGAACACACCTATCTCTTGGCGCGTTCGCTTTGCCTTGCCGCTGCTGCCGCTGCCGGGATTCAGGCGATTGACACCGTGTTTACCGATTTTCGCAACGCCGCCGGGCTGGAAGCCGAGGCGCGCGCCGCTCGCACCGCGGGGTTCAGCGGTAAATTGGCCATTCATCCCGAGCAGGTGGAGATTATTCATCGCGCCTTCACCCCTTCGGCAAAAGAGATCGAAGAAGCCAAGCGTGTTGTTGCGGCCTTTGCTGCCCATCCGGGTGCCGGCACGGTGGGCTTGGAAGGGCGGATGCTCGATCGGCCGCATTTGTTACAGGCGCAAAAGATTTTGGCTTTGGCCGGGGTGAAGGACACCTAAGGCGAAACGGCAATTTGCCGATCGGGCGGCGTATAAGACCCGCCTCGCCCCGAAGCGGCCGATGGAATTCAGGAAAAGTCACCGAACACGGGGGAGCATTTCACGCGCTTTACGTGCGTGAAGCCAGCGGCTTCCATTTCGCCTTTTCCTGATTCCGTCATTACGCCGTTAACGAACGACGACGCCCTCCGATTTTTGCGACACGTCAGCCGCTTTTTTAGCTTTCCTAAGCCCTAGAATTATACTTGAGCTCATTAATTCTATGTCCAATATTTTATAATGTTTTATTTTTATGTTGTCTTGAATTTAATTAATTATGATAATATAACGCTATTTTTTCGCTACTTATCCGAGCGTAAACAGCGTCGATTCGAAAGAAAAGGGGGGAAGAAGGAGGCGCAGGGCATGAAACCCGAGCCGGGAAAGTGCTTTGCAGCATATTGCGTGCAAAGAGCGTGCGGCCAAAACGGGCGCGCCATGCCGCACGGAATTTACGTTCTTATGCGTAAGGCGGTCATCAACCCGGCCAAGAGACGTCTGAAGTTGGGCGGCAAGCCGTCTCGTTATCTTCTTTTGTTTTCATTACTGCCCTTCGCATTCGGCCTGCCGGCTTTGCCGGTGCAGGCGGGGAGTTCATCAGCGACCTTCCAGGTCGGCATGAAGATCGTGCGGAACTGCAGGATAACGACCTCCGGCACCTTCAACTTCGGCAACTACGACCCGGTGGTGGCCAATGCCTCGGCGCCCTTACGAGTCACCGTTCCGACGTTTATTTCCGTAAATTGCACCAAGAACACTCCGAGCGTATGGGTCGGTCTGAATAGGGGCAGAAATTCGAAACACGCGCCAGCCGGCTCGCATCGTGCCGCGTCCGACGGTAAACGAAACTACATCGGCTATGATTTCTACCAGGATTCGACGTTCACGACGTTGTGGGAAAACACACGGGCGACTGCACCGACCTTAGGGCCTTTTACCTCCGCAAAAACCGCCGTAACGGTGACCGCTTACGGTCAAGCCCCGGCAGGCCAGGACGTTCCCGTCGGCACCTATACCGACACCATCACCGCAACGGTCAACTTCTAACCCAACCTGCCCTGCCCATATGCTCAACCGATGGCTGTTTCTGCGGCGTGGCCGCAGCGTCCTTGCTGCGGCCGCGGCCTTTCTGTTGTTTTCGGCTCTCCCGGCGTACCCGGGCGACTTCGAGATCCAGCCGGTTTCGATCGATTTCTCCCGCCCCGGCGAAGTCACCCTGCTCGCCGTTCACAGCCTTGATGCGCACCCGCTGCGCTTTCAGGTGGAAGCCTATGTCTGGGAGCAAAATCCGGACGGAACATTAAAGCTCTCCGATACCGACGATATTCTGTATTTCCCGCAGCTCTTCGAGCTGGCTCCGGGAGCAACGCAAAATATCCGCGTCGGAACCACCGCCACGCCCGACACGGCGGAAAAGACCTACCGGATCTTCATTGAGCAGCTTCCCGATCCGGCCGCTTTGCGCCGAGCCCCAACGGGAGGGCACACCGTCGAAGTGCAGGTGGCCCCGAAGGTCGGGGTGCCGATCTTCCTCCGCCCGCCGGTGATCACCAAGGAGCTGACCGTCGGCAATATCGGGCTTTCTGCCGGGCAGCTTGGCTTCGATCTCAAGAACACCGGCACCGTTCACATCATTCCCTTGAAGATTCGCGTGGAGGGGCGCGGCGGTTCCGGCGCCGCCGTTTTCACCCTCGAGCAGCCGGGGTGGTACATCCTGGCCGGCGGAGTGCGCAACTACCGTCTGCCGATCCCGCCCTCGGCCTGTGGTTCGCTCAGGGAAGTCACCATCCGGGTTGTAACCGCAGATGGACAAAATTACGAGGGCAATGCCGCCGTTGCACCCGGCGCGTGCATTTCACGTCGGCCGGGCGGGCGGGCGCGCTAATGCCGTTGTCCTCCTGATCCTCTCGATCGTGTGCTTGTGCGTTGCCTACGCGACGCCGGCCCAAGCCCAAGCAAAAGGCGTCAAGCGCGTGTTTCTCGCGCTTTTTGTGAACGAAGTGGATAAGGGCCATATCTTGGCGGTGCTCGAAAACCAGGACGTATGGGTCAGCGTGGATGGGTTGCACCAGGCGGGAGTGCAGAAATTCGCCGGAAAACAACGCCCCGTGAAAGGGGAGAATTTTGTTCTGCTGTCATCGCTTGCGCCCGATGTCACCTATACGTTTGACACGCAGTCGGGCACGCTTCGCTTGAAGGTTGCGCCTTCGCTGTTGCCGGCCACGACGATCGAGATGCGTTCGATCAGGCCGGCGGGGCTGACTTATGAGAGTTCGCCGAGCGCTTTTCTCAACTACTCGCTCAACCTGCAAAACGGCGGCGGTCTCTCGAGTTTCATAACGCCGAGCCTGTTCACCGAATCAGGGGTCAGTATCGAAGGCATCCTGTTCTACAACAGCGCCTATACCACCCCCCAGGAAACACCCGTGCGCTTGATGAGCAGTTTGATCGTCGATGATACAGAACGCCTCGCGCGGCTTACCGTCGGCGATGCGATTGCGAATGCCGGCTTGATCGGCGGACAGGCATATATGGGCGGGATCACCTACGCCACCAATTTCGCGCTCGACCCTTATTTCATCTACTTTCCCTCGCCTACGATGACCGGGGCGCTCACCATGCCTTCGACGGCTTATGTTTATATCAACGGGGTGCTGACCCGAACCATCGAGCTGCCGCCCGGCCAGTTCACGCTCCAGGATCTGCCGCTTCAGGCCGGCGCCGGGAATGCCCAGGTGGTGATCCGCAATCCGTTCGGCGTCCAGCAAACCCTGATGATGCCTTATTATTTGAGCACGAGCGTCCTTAAGACGGGCTTGCAGCAGTACAGCTACAGCCTTGGCTATGTGAGAGAGAATTTCGGCATCAGCAACTTCGACTATACCCAACCTGCATTCTCGATGTGGCATCGCTACGGCCTGGCCGATTGGCTCACGCCGGGCATCTACTTTCAAACCCAACCGGGCCTTTTCAGCGGCGGCCCGGAACTCACCTTGCGCCTGCCGGTCGGCCAATTGGGATTGAACGCGGCGTTCAGCCGAAGCAGCGCGGGTTCGGGCGAATCCGGAGCGGTGAGTTATACGTGGCTTTCGCCTTCTTCCTTCAGCTTTGGCGGGATCGTTCAATACACTAGCCCGCACTTTGCCACTTTGGGGCTGCTGCCGCAGTATGATCGGCCGTTATTGGAAGCCGACTTGTTTGCCGGCATCCAGCTCACCGAGAGGGTGAGCATCACCCCTTCCCTCATTTATAACGATTTCCGTGATGCCGGCCGAAGTTGGAGCGCGTCGGTGCTGGGGATGGTGCAACTCTGGGACGGACTCAATCTGCAAATCAACGTCTCGCGTAGCTATTCCGTGGCCACCCGCGCCTCCACCGATATCTACGTGGCCCTGAACTGGGCGCTGGGCAGCACCATCGCGACGGCTTTCCACGACACCTTCATGGGCGAAGGCGTAAACGTTCAACGAGGGCTGCCGCTCGGCCCCGGCTATGGTTATCAAGTGCAGGCCCAGACCGGTCCGTCGCCGCAGGGGCTCGCGCAGTTCCAGTATAACGGCGATTACGGCTATTACGAATTGGATGAATCGAATGTGGGCGGGCACAATCTCGCGAGCCTGACCCTCGCGGGCGGCCTGGTGGCGATCGGCGGCGGTGTGTTCGCGACCCGCCCCATTCAGGACAGCTACGCGCTGCTCCGGGTTCCGGATGTCAAGGGCGTGACCGGCTATCTCTCGAACCAGCCGATGGGCAAGACCGATTCCAACGGCGACCTGCTGGTGCCCGACCTGATCAGCTACTACGGCAACGATCTTGCCATCAAAGACACCGATATTCCGGTGGACTACAATGTGGGTGCCACGCATCTCACGGTCGCCACCCCTTACCGTGGCGGCGCCGTGGTCAACTTTCCGGTGTCGCGGCGCCAAGCTTTTCTCGGGCGGCTGAAGGTCTCGCACGCCGGCAAGCTGGAGATACCCTCCTTCGGGGAGATCGACCTTACGGCGCCCGGCAAGCCCTCTTCGCCGATCGGACGGCGTGGGGAATTCTATCTCGAAAACATTCCGCCGGGAAGCTATCCGGCCGTTGTGCATTATTCCGGTGGCGAATGCGAGATGACCCTGCGAATTCCCAAATCGAGCGCCAAGGTTGTGAAACTGGGCGAACTGACGTGCGTGCAACACTAACAGGGCTTGTCGTTCTTCTCATATTATCCAGCCCTGCGCTGCGAGAGCCGGTAGCTGCAGCGCCGCCGCCCGGTGCGGGTCAATGCCGGGTTGAGGTCTCGCCGCTGGCCTTCGGCACTTACCAGGTCTTTGCCCTTTCGGATACGGTCGCGGTCGGTAGGCTCGCCTATCGTTGCACGGCAAGCGTGCCGGTGCGGATCGCCCTCTCCTACGGCACAAGCGGCCCGAAGCTGAAGGGGAACTCTTCGGAAGCCGATTACGCAATCTGTCTCGATCCGGCATGCACCGCCCTTTGGGGGGACGGAAGCGGAGCGACGCAGACCTACTTCGACCCGTCTCCGCCGACAAACCGGCCGGTGACGGTCTATCTCTACGGCCGCGTGCCGGCGCTGCAGGATTTGGCGGCCGGCGCCTATCATGCCATGGTGGTTGCGACCATCACTTGGTAAGAAAAGCCCGGCACGCGGGGGCGAAACGGCAATTTGCCGATCGGGCGGTGCTTCAGATTCGCCCCTGCCCCGCGGCGGCGGGGGCCGTTCCGCCCGCGCCGATATAGGCATCAATCACGCGCCGATCATTCAGCAGCGCGGCCGATGCGCCCGCGAGCGCAATCCGCCCGTCCTCGAACACCAAAGTTTTCGCCGCAAAGCGCATGGCCGCGCGGGCATTCTGCTCGGCCACCAAAATCGCCATCCCTGTCCCCAACAGTGCCCGCAGCGACTCATAGAGTTCCTGCACCACACGGGGTGCGAGCCCGGTCGATGGTTCATCGAGCAAAAGCAGGCGCGGCGCACCCATGAGCGCGCGCCCGACGGCCACCATCTGCTGCTCGCCGCCCGAGAGCACGCCGCAGAGCCGGCCGCGCAGCCGCTGCAGTTTGGGAAAGATCGTCAGAACCCGCTCAAGCCGCGCGGCACGCTCCGCGCGCGTGGCAGCGGCGGCGCCGAGTTCGAGGTTCTCCGCCACGCTCATCATCGGGAATAACTGCCGCCCTTCCGGGCAATAGCCGATGCCGAGCCGCACGCGGGCATGCATCGGGAGCATGGCCAGCGCTTTGCCCGCGAACCACACGCTGCCAGCCGAGATCGCTACCTCGCCCATGATGGCGCGCAGCAGCGTGGTTTTGCCGGCACCGTTGGCGCCCACGATCGCCATTGTCTCGCCCGGCGCGAGAGCAAACCCCACCCCGCGCAGCACCGGCATACCCCCATAACCGGCGTGGATTGCGTCAAGGCGGAGCAGATCAGGCATGGGCGAACTCGGTCCCGGCCATATCGGTGCCGAGATAAGCGGCGATGACCGTAGGGTCGTGCAGCACCTCCGCTGGGGCTCCTTCGGCAATGGTGCGGCCGAAATCGAGCACCTGCACGCGCGCCGCGAGCGGCGCGATGGCCGGCAGCACATGCTCGATTGCAACAATGGCACAACCCCTCGCCGCTGCCGCGCGCAAGACCTGGTGCACTTGGGCAATCTCCGGTCCGGTCATGCCGGCCATCGCCTCATCCAACAGCAGTACGCTGGGCTCCAGCGCCAGAGCACGGGCGATTTCCAGCAGCCGCCGACGGCCCGGCGGCAAACCCTGCGGCAGCCGGGCCCAGTCCTCCCGAAGGCCCATGCGTTCGAGCAATTCGGTTGCGGCAGCGACGGCATGGGCCTTGCGGCGATGTCGGGAAATGGCGGCGAGTAGCACGTTTTCCCAGACCGATAGGGTGGGGAACAACCGGCTGGTCTGAAAGGTCCGCGCAACCCCCCGACGGGCCAGCACGTACGGCCGGATGTTGGCAATTTTGCAGCCGGCGAATTCGACCTCGCCGGTGCTGGGCACCGCAAAGCCGGAAAGCAGATTGAAGAGCGTGCTCTTGCCGGCTCCGTTCGGCCCGATTACTGCCAACACTTCGCCGGGCGCCACCTCAAGGTCGACGCCGTCCACCGCGGCCACGCCGCCGAAACGCTTGCCAAGGTTGCGGCAGACCAGCACCGGCCCCGGGGTATCGGCCACCGCAACCCGGACAGCGGGGAGAAGCGTGCCTTCCGAGGCCTCGCGCGGCGGACCCCAGATCGGCGGCCGCGCCATCCACCCGCGACGGGGCAAAAGCGACATCAGCCCGCCCGGTAAGGCCACCGCGATAAGCATGGTCAGCGCCCCGAGCACAATCTGCTGCTCCATGGGAAAGCGCGCCCAGAGCACGGTGCCGAGGAGCGACATCAGAATGCCGCCGCCCACCGGGCCCCAGACCGTACCGATGCCCCCCGCCAGCACCATCAGCACCGTCTGCAGCTCGATCGTGCCGGCAAAAGCGCTGCTCGGATCGAGATAGCCGATGTTCCAAACGTAAAGCGCTCCGCCGATCGCGGCGAAACCGGCGCCGATGCAGAAGGCCGCGACCTTGGCAAGCCAGACATTGACCCCCGCCGCCTCGGCCGCCACCGGGTCATCACGGATGGCCATCAAGCGCAACCCGAGCCGCGTGCGCATTAACGCGGCAACCACGCCGGCTGCAGCCGCCGCGATGACCACTGTAACCGCGGCCGGAAACGCCGGCCCTTCGGCCGCCGGCACCGTCGTGCCCATCGGGCCGCCGGTGATGTTCAGCCCGTTGGCGGCAATTTGCAGGATGCGCGCAAGCCCGAACATGCCCAAGGCAAAGAAAATACCGTTCAGCCTGAGCATGATCAGGCCGAGCGGGACGGCCAGAGAGGTTGCCGCGGCGGTGGCCAGCAGCGCCGCGATCGGCCAGGGCAGAGCGAGATGCAGCACGCCGATCGCGGCGGCGTAGGCGCCGAGTCCGAAGAAGCTGACCTGGCCGAACGAGACGTAGCCGGTCATCCCGCCGATCACGTTCCAACCGGTGGCCAGCAACACGGAGAGGGCTACATTGAACACAAGCTGCGCGGCATAGCCGTTGCCTTGCCCGGCAATCAGCAGCCCCGAAGCTGCCAGCACGCCAAGCAGCGCTGCTTGGAGAGCAAATTGGGCGCGGTCGGAGAGGAAGCGGGGACGGGCCGCGCGTGCCGCGCTCATATCCGCATCGTCCTGCCGAGCAGGCCCTGCGGGCGGAACACCAGCACGGCGATAAAAACGAGATAAATCACCGCCGCCGCCGCATCGGAACCGAGATAATATTGGGCCATGACCTCGGTGATGCCGAGCAGCTCGGCCGCAAGCCACGCGCCGAGATAACTCCCCAGCCCGCCGAGGGCGATAAGGGTGAAAGCCTGCACGGTGAGGTCGCCGCCGCTGGAGGTCTGGAACGGCACCAAGGCGATTACCAACGCCCCCGCCCCACCCGCCATGGCCGCACCAAGCGCGAAGGTTACGATGCGCAGCCGTCGCACATTCAACCCGCATGCCGCGGCGCCGAGCGCCGATTGCGCCGTGGCACGGACGGCACGGCCAACCGCCGTGTGCCGGAGCCAAGCATGCACGGCCACGGCAAGAGCAGCGGCCAGCAAGGAGCATGCGAGCAACCCCTGCGGCACCGCAATCGGCCCGACGGCGAAGGCGCTTTGCAAAAAGGGGATGGATTGAAACTGCGATCCCCAGATCAAGAAGCTGGTGTTTGCGACGACGTAGGAAAGGCCGAAGGTCGCGAGCAACGTGCGCAGCTCGCCCTCCGGCTTGGCCAGAAGTATCCGCTCCAACACCCCGCCCTGTACGGCCGCACCGATCACGAAGAGCAAAGCGGCCGCAAGCGGAAAGGCGACCACCGGCGATAGCCCGTAGCGGCCGAAGAGGGTCAGTGCGAGCAGCCCACCCAGGACGATAAAATCGCCATGCGCAAGGTTGACGACCTTCATGACGCCGTAGATGAGGTTCAGCCCCTCCGCCATCAGCAGATAGACGCCACCCCAGAGCAGGCCCAGGACGACAAGGGTCGCGAAGGTCGCCATGTTACCACGCCGGGTGCGGCAGCTCGACCGGTGCAGTGGCTTGCTCGCGCGGCCAGACCAGTTCTTGCTTTCCCTTCTGCCATTGCAGAACGTAGCTGGTGTAGCCGGTCTGCATGCCCGTGGGGCTGAGCGCGAAGCGCCCCACCACGGTATCCGTCTGCGTCTGCAGCAACGCTCGGAGGATCTTGTCCTGATCGAGGCTGCCGACCCGCTGGACCGCACCTGCCAAGACCTTCAAGCTCGCATACGCAACCGCAGCGTGATAATCGGGCGCGCGGCCGAATTTGGCCGTAAAATCGGCGACAAAGGCTTCGTTGCCGGCCGTCTTGAGGCTAGGGAAATAAAGTGTGGTGCCGAAGATACCCTCCGCCGCCGGCCCGAGCCCTTTGCCGAATTCCGGCTCGACCGGGCCGATGCTGAAGGCGAACATCTTCGCCTGCACATTTTCCGCTTTGGCGGCATGCACGATGCCCATCGCATCGGCGAGATAGGTGGCCCCGATAATGACGTCGGGCTTCCGTTCCGCCGCCTTGAGCACGAGTGCGCTGAAGTCGGTGGTTGTGGGCGCGTAAGCCTCGCGGAACACGACGGACATTCCTTTTGCCGTCGCCTCATCCGCGATCCCTTTGGCGAGTTCTTGCGGGAACTGGGTGTTCTGCACCAGCAGCGCCACCGTCTTGTAGCCGCGGCTCGCGGCAAGGTCGATTACCGGCACCATGTAGCGCGGTGTCTGGGTGATTGCCTGGATCAGATACGGGTACTTGCCTTGATACGGTTCGATATTGGCCCCGAGTGAAGGCATCACCATCCGGGCGCGTGTGACGAGCGGGGCCACCGCCAGAACCAAATCGGCCTCATAGGGGCTGACCAGCAAATCGACACGGTCGGAGTGGATCAGTTTCTGATAGAGCTGCACCGCGGTGGAAGGATTGCCCTGATCGTCATAGGCGACGATCTCGATCGGCCGGCCGAGCACTCCGCCGGCCTTGTTCAGCTCCGCCGCGGCAAGTTGATAGCCTTGGAGCTCAAAGACCGCCGGGGCGGAATAAGGCCCGGTTTGGGTGATCGAACAGCCCACGCGGATCGGTGGCCCCGCTGCCGCTGCGCCGCGGCGCGGTTGGGCCATGGCGCCAAGCAAGGTTATTGCGGCCGAAGTTTGCAGCAATTCTCGTCTCGTTGTCATTGTTTCCTCCCTGGCGTCGTTCCCTCCGCGGCGGCGCCGATAAGACCCGCGTATCCTGCCGTTTGACAATAAGAAAGACAAGCTCTCCATATGAAATGCGGCCGATCGCTCGCGCGGCGCAGACCGGATCCGTCCGGAGCAGCGAAGGCCGCTCGGCGGCCGCGGCGCGCAAACAGAGCAGCTTGCAAAACGGAAAAGCTTAAGGGGCGGCCGTCAGGATGAACGCCGGGGCGTTCAATTCTTCAGGCGAGGTAATCAAAGAGAACTTCGCCGTAGGGGAGCGTGAGATCCGCAATAATGTGCCGGCCGAACAAGACTTTGCGCACCGGCAGATCGGCCACCCGGCAATTCACGTGCGGAATAAGATGCAACCGCGCCGGCCCGGCCCATGCCCCGTAGAGTTTGACATCCTGAAGGCGATAGCCGACCAGCTGGGCAATTTTCGGCTTGCCGTCTACATCGGGGATGAACTTGAGATTGACGTTGAGTTTGTGCATGGCTTGCAGGGTTTCGCCGTGATCCTGCGCCAGCGACTGATATTTGTAAGCCATGGTCCCGAAGGCAACCTCGTAACCGGCGTAGTGAAGCGTGCCGGTCAGGGTATCATGGATAACGCGCAAATTGGGCGTGCCGATCTTTTTCGGAAACCCCCAAATCTCGCGCCCGCCCGTGGTTGGGGATTCATCATCGAGAAACATCATAGCGCTGTAATTGCAAGGCGTGCCCTTCCATTTCGCGGCGATATTGATGCCGCTTTCCTGATAGCTGCCGAAGCCGCTGCTATCGAGCATCTTGATCCACTCGAAAATCACGTGGTTGCCGTCCGGTTCCAAGGGCTCGGGGAGCGTGGTGCGGATTGCGTCGGGGTCGGACTCATAGTGGATCAGAAGATATTCGCGCCCGACGAACCGGTAGGGCCCTTTCGGATAGCTCGGGCTGGTCAGCGGCATGGCCGAGGCCGAAAGGATTTCGTCACGCGTCATGGCGGCTCCTTTTCTCGAAAGGCCGAGGCGCAACCGCCCCCGCATAGGGCGGGCGTCTGCGCGCATGGGCGCGCCCAGTCTGGCAGCGGCCCCATTGTTCGGCAACATGTGAATCCGTTCGTTACCGGATCGCGCTCAGCAGTCGCGCGCGGCCTGCGGGAAACGGCGTTAATGGAAAGCGGCAGCGGCGGCACCGGGATCGTAGAGAAGATCGTTGAGCTCAGGCAGATCCGGCTCCGCCGGGTCAAGCGGATCGCGGGGCAGCACCCGATGGCGCAGCACCAGCCCGGCCAAAGCCAGCCTTCCGGGATCCGCGAGTTGTTCCGCTTCCCACGCCATGGCAGCGGCGGAGGTGAGATGATAGAGCGCCGATGCCGCCTGGCGCGCGAGCGCCGTGTTGGCGCCGGTGTTGCGCGACGCGTTCGCGGTTTCGGCCAAGGCGAGCACACGCGGCAGAATTTCACGGACTTCCGGCAAGCCGGGCGCCGCCTGCGCGAGCCCCGTGACGTGCGCCTGCAACGCCGCCAAAGATCCCTCCCGCGCGGCGGCACGCAGCACATCCAGCGCCACGATATTGCTGGTTCCCTCCCAGATCGAACCCAAATGCGCATCGCGGAGCAGGCGCGGATCGGGCCATTCTTCGATGTAACCGCAACCGCCGCGCACTTCCATGGCATCGCCGGTGACCTTGCGCGCATCCCGGCAGGCCCGGAACTTGATCAGCGGGGTTAAAATGCGCAGCAAGGCGTAGGCCCCCGGCTCGCCTTTATCGGCCCGGCGCAGCGCCTCGGCTGTTTGGAACATCATGCTGCGGGCCTGTTCCATCGGCACCAACAGCTTCAGAAGCTGGCGCTGCATCAGCGGCATTTCTACCAAACGCCGGCCGAAGGCGACGCGCCGATGCGCAATGAAGAGCGCTTCGGTAGCCGCCCGGCGCATCAGCCCGGCCGCTCGCACCCCGTTGGAAAGGCGCGAATTGTTGATCATATCCGCCATTTGCCGGAAGCCGGCTTCGGCATCGCCTACCAGAAACGCCACCGCCCCGTTCAGCCGGATTTCGCCGCTCGCCATCGAGCGCGTGCCGAGCTTGTCCTTGAGCCTGAGGATGCTGAAGGCGTTCGGCGCCCCGTTCGGCAAGGTGCGCGGCAGCAGAAACAGAGAAAGGCCGCGGGTTCCGGCCGGAGCCCCTGCCCTGCGCGCGAGCACCATGGCAAGCTCGGCATCGGCGTTGGAGCAGAACCATTTTTCGCCGAAGAGGCGCCAAGTGCCGTCCTCGGCAGGTTCGGCGCGCGTTGTGGAGGCGCCCACATCGGAGCCGGCGCCTTGCTCGGTCATGAACATCGCGCCTTGAAACAGGGCATCCAAATCCTGGCTGGTGAGCGCCGGGAAGTAGCGATCGACCAGCGCGGGATCACCGTATTTGCAGAGCGTGCGGGTGAGGCTGTCGGTCATGCTGACCGGGCACATCAGGCCGAATTCCGCCTGCACGAATAAGTAGGTGAGCAGATATTTGGCCGCCGGCGGCATCGGCTCCGGCCAGCCCAGCACGCCGCCGCGATGCGAGAGCGCGGCGAGGCCGTAGCGGCCGAAGGCGAGGCGTTCCATTTCCCGATACGCCGGATGATATTCGATCTGCTGGAGATCTTCGCCCCGCCTGGTGCGCGTCTTGAGCACCGGGGGGTTGCGGTCGGCAATCGCGGCGAGCTCATCGAGCGTTCCACCGGCCAGGGCGCCGAGCGAATCCAGATGCGGGGCGAGGTGCGCGGCAAGCTCGGCCGGCAGGTAAAGTGCGGTGAGGCGCCGGAGAACCGGATCGGCGCGCCAGAGATTGAGGCCGCGGCTGTCCGGCACAGCCGAGGCGCCTGTGACGGAAGTCTCCGAAACCGCGTCGTTGCGCATGGCGTTTGCTCCTTCGCGCCGGCTAGGCATGCACGAGAGGACAGCCGCCCTCCGCCAGCGGCCGAAATGCGGAACCGGCGGGGGTCGTGGCGACCAGGGTGTAGACATCCCAAGGCACGCGGCTTTCGGATGGTTTTTTCACGCGGAAGAGATGCACTGCGCAGTCAAAGCGCCCGTCCGCCCGCACGCGGGCGCGGCCGAAACAATCGTCTTCGGTGGGAATCTGCTTCATTGCGGCGATGGTCTCGCGCCCCGATGCCTTGGCGCGCTCCGGCCCCAGCGCCGCCACCGCCTTCAGATAATGCAGCACGCCGCTGTAGCAGCTTGCATGCAGGCTGGACGGATAATTGCCGTTGGTTTTCGGCAGAAACCGGTTGGTGAAGGCGCGCGTGCGCTCGTTCAGATCCCAATAGAAGGTCTCCGAGATCAGCAAGCCTTGCGCGGTGGCTAGCCCCATGGAATGCACTTCCGTGACAAAGCCGAGGAGCGCGGCGATTTTCATCCCCCGCTCGGCCAAGCCGAATTCCCGTGCCTGCTTCACGCAGTTTTCCATATCGCCGCCGGTATTGCAGAGGCCCAAGACCGTCGCTCCACTGGCCTCGGCTTGCACCAGATACGACGAGAAATCCGTGGTGCCGGGGAACGGATAGGCGGCGCTGCCCAGCACTTTGCCCTTGCCCGCGGCCACCAGGGCCCGCGCCTCGCGCTCCAGCGCGTGGCCGAAAGCGTAGTCGGCCACGATCAAAAACCAACGATCGCCGCCTTGGCGCAGCACGGCATTGCCGGTGGAATGCGCATCGCCCCAGGTGTCCGGCGCCCAATGCACCATATTGGCGTGGCAGAATTTGCCGGTGAGGTCGGCCGAGGCGGCGCCGGTGATCAGTTGCGCCTTATTCTTGCTCGTTACGATATTGCCGACCGCGAGCGCCACGGCGGTGTTGTTCATATCGGCGACCGCGTCCACCCCTTGGGTATCGAACCACTGGCGCGCGATCATCGCGGCGACATCGGGTTTTTGTTGGTGGTCGGCGGCGAGAATTTCCACCCGAAAACCGTGGGTCTCCGGTCGGAAATCTTCCACCGCCTGCCGCGCCGCCAAGACCGAGGTGGGGCCGGAATTGTCGCGGTACTGGCCGGAAAGATCCGTAAGCACCCCGATGCGGACGGTGGGCAGCGCCGCGGTTTCGGCGGAGGCACGGATGAAAGGCGCGGCCAAAGCGGCGCCGGCAGCAGAGGCAAGCAAAACTCGACGAGGCAAAGACACGGACTTTCCTCCAAGATGAATTGGCAATCGGCGGTAATTCCCTAGATTGCGGAAAGCCTAGAGGGATTCGCCCACTCTCACAATTGCCGCCGCGGAGTGGCGACATCCGCAAACGGGCGTAGACCATTTTGGCAAGGAGAAAACACCTATGCAGGTCGGGTTTTTGGGATTGGGGCAAATGGGCGCGCCGATTGCGATGAATCTCGTGCGGGCCGGGCATCATGTGACCGTTTGGAACCGCTCGCCGGAAAAAGCCGGCCCATTGGTGGCGCTCGGCGCGACCGCGGCAAAAACGCCCAAAGATGCCGCGGCGGGCAAGGAAGTTGTCATGACTATGCTGGCCGATGATGCCGCGCTGGAGACCGTGCTTTCCGGGGCGGAGGGCCTGCTGGCCGGGCTCCCGGCCGGAGCATTGCACCTTTCCATGAGCACCATCGGGGTTGCGACCTCCGAGCGGGTAGCGGCGTTGCATGCGGAGCGCGGGCAGCGCTATGTCGCGGCCCCGGTTTTCGGCCGCCCGGAGGCTGCCGCGGCGGCGAAGCTTTTCGTGGTGGCTGCCGGCGCGCCCGCGGATTTAGAAACCGCCGCGCCGATTTTCGCGGCGATCGGCCAGCGCGTGTTCACCGTCTCCAACACGCCCGCGGCGGCCAATCTGGTGAAACTCTGCGGCAATTTCATGATTCTCTCGGCAATCGAGGCGATGGCCGAAGCCTTTGCCTTGGCGCAGAAAGGCGGCGTGGCGAAGGCGAAACTTCTGGAGGTACTGACCGGCTCGCTCTTCGATGCGCCGATCTATCGGAATTATGGCGCGATCCTGGTTGAGGAGCGGTTCCGCCCGGCCGGGTTCACCGCCCCGCTCGGCCTCAAAGACATGCGCCTGGTGGGCCAGGCAGCCGAGGCGCAGCGCGTGGCGATGCCGCTGCTGAGCCTGCTCCGCGACCATCTTCTGGAAACGCTGGCCAAGGAAGGCGAGGATATCGACTGGTCGGGGATCGGTCGCACGGTAGCGCGCAACGCCGGCCTCTGAGGCGATTTTCCCGGCGGTTGCGGCGGATGGCGCGCGGTCATCCGTCCGGGGCCGTTTCCCGACATTACGCTTATCTAAGAAAGCGAGCGCAAGGCACGGCGAAGGGCATCGGCGATGCGCCGTGCATCGGCTTCCGCGAGATCCGGATAGATCGGCAAGGCCAGAATACGTTCCGAGACGGATTCGGCAACCGGCAACGGCGTGCCGTCGTGATGGGTAAGATAGGCGGGCTGACGGTGCAGCGGCTTGGGATAATAGATCGCCGTGGGGATGCCTTCTTCTCGCAAAATCGCTTGTAACGGGGCGCGAATTTTTCCATCGGGCAGCAAGATCGCGTAGATGGCCCAGGCACTGGTGGCATCCTCAACCCGCGTGGGGATTTCCACCACGCCGGCAAGTTCGGCATCATAGATGCGGGCGATGCGCTCGCGGGCGGCAAGGTCTTCTTCGAAGACCGTTAATTTCGCTAACAGAACCGCCGCTTGCAGCGTATCCAGCCTGCCGTTCATGCCCGTGAATAAAACTTCATAGCGGCTGGATCCTTCGCCGTGCGTGCGGAGGCTGCGAAAAAGCGCGGCGCGATCGGCATCTTCGGTGAAGAGAGCGCCGCCGTCTCCGTAGGCGCCGAGCGGTTTGGAGGGAAAGAAGCTCACCGCCGTGACATCGGCCATCCGCCCCAGCCGCTCGCCGTGCAGGCTTGCCCCGAAGGCTTGTGCGCAATCGTCAATCACGTAAAGGCCGGCCTTGCGGGCAACGGCATTCAGCCGCGGCCAATCGGCAGGTTGGCCGAAGAGATCCACGCCGATCAGCGCCCGCGGGGCAAGCGTGCCGCGCCGCGCGACTTCATCGATACGAAAGGCGAGATGTTCGGGATCAATTTGGAACGTACGCGGATCGATATCAACGAACACCGGGGTTGCGCCCAAGACCAAAGCGACTTCGGCGGTTGCGGTGTAGGTGAAGGCGGGCAGGAAGACGGCATCACCCGGGCCGATTTTTTCCGCCATCAGCGCCATTTGCAAGGCATCGGTGGCGGAGCTTACGCCCACGCAATGACTTGCCCCGGCGAAGCGGGCCAATTTCTCCTCCAGTTCGGCAACCTCGGGCCCCAGGATGAATTGGCAATGTTCCATAACGGCGGCAAGTCGGCGCGAGAGTTCCGGCGCAATGCGACGTTGCTGGGCTTTGAGATCGAGAAAGGCGATGGGGGAATTTTTCATGATGTCCGTCAAATGGAAGGTTTCGCGCCGCTAGCGCAACGGAGGTGCGTTGAGGGGGGCGGCTTGCGCGTTATGCGCGAATTCTTCCACCATGCGGCCGAGAATGGAAAGCGCAAGCCCGGTCTGCCCGGCGCGGCAAGCCGCCGCAATTTCATCGAGCGCGCGGCCCACGATAGCGGGATCCGCCGTGCGCAAGCCCGCCATCAGGAGCCCCGGATAGCCGGTGGGCACCGGCGGTTCCTTGCCGTGAAAGAGTTCTTCGTGAAGCTTTTCTCCAGGCCGCAAGCCGGTGAAACGAATTTCCACGTCTTGATCGGGGCGAAGCCCGGCAAGGCGGATCATCTGCCGCGCGAGGTCTACGATTTTGACGGGTTTGCCCATATCGAGCACGAAAATCCCGCCCGCCTCGGCGCCCGGCAAGGCGGCATTCCCGGCGCCGAGCACGCTTGCCTGCAGCACCAACCCCACCGCCTCGCGCACGGTCATGAAATAGCGCTGCATATCGGGGTGCGTGACGGTCAGCGGCCCGCCGCGCTCCAATTGCCGCTGAAACAGCGGCACCACCGAGCCCGTGCTGCCCAACACGTTGCCGAAACGGACGGTGATGCACCGCATGCCGGCCCCCGATTTGCGCGCGGCAATGTCGAGCCCTTGGCAGTACATCTCGGCCAGGCGCTTGGAAGCGCCCATCAGCGAGGTCGGGTTGACGGCTTTATCGGTGGAGATCAGTACCATCACCGCCGCCCCCGCGGCGCGCGCGGCATCGGCAACGATGCGTGTGCCGACGGCATTGGTGAGCAAGCCCTCCAGAGGGTTGGCTTCCACCATCGGCACATGCTTGAGCGCCGCGGCGTGAAACACCAGTTCCGGCCGCACCGCGGCACAAATCCCGGCAATACGCGTTTGATCACGGATATCGGCGATAATCGCCTCGCGCTTCACATGCGGGTAGTTTTCCGAAAGCTCGAGATCGATCTGCCAAAGGGCATATTCCCCGTTATCCAGCAAAACCAGGAATTCGGGCCCTAATGCGGCGACTTGGCGGGCAAGCTCGGAGCCGATCGTGCCGCCGGCCCCGGTGATCAAGACGCGCCGGCCTTGGATCAAGCGCGCCATGCCTTCGCGATCCAGCGGCACTTGCGGGCGGTTGAGTAATTCTTCGATCGCCAAGGGGCGGAGCTGCGTTTCGGCACCCAACCCGCCGCCCTGCCGGCCGGCCGGATGCAGCGCGGTGGGGCGAGGCGCACGGCGCACGGGAATGCCCTCGCGCTCGGCGGCATCGAGAAGCTCGCTCAAGGCCTGCCCGGAGAGCTCCGGTGCGGTGAGAACCAGCATGGAGGGAAGCCGACCCTCGGCGCGGAGCCGGGAAAGGACGGCGCCGACCTCATCGAGCGTGCCGAGAATGGGTTGGCCATGGATCCGGCGGCCCGGCTGGCGGGTGGAAAGCGCGATGATCCCGCTCACGCGCAAACCGGCGCGCGGATCATCGGCCAAGGCGCGGAGGAAGAGGTCGGTCCCCTCCTCGGCGCCGACCAAAAGCACCGAGCGCGGTTCGGTCTGCGCCCCGTTGCCGCGGCTGTTCCTGGCGCGCTGGCGCAGCCGATAGCCGACGCGCGGAGCTCCGAGCAAGACCAGCAGAGCCATGGCGTGGATGACGGGAAAGCTCGGCGTGGGCAAAGCGCGGCCCGACGCGAGGAGTGCGGCGGCAAACAGGCCCGCCCCGAGCAGGCTGCTGCCGGCCACGCTGAGGAGATCGCCGATCCCGGCATAGCGCCAGTATTGGGTAAAGAGCCGCATGGGCAGCCCGGCGACAAGCAGTGTGAGTGCGCCGAGCCCGGGCAGCCATGCCGGGGTAAAGGGATCTTCGCCCGGCACGGCAAGCCAAAGCGCCGTGGGGACGGCAAGGGCGGCAAGCGCCGCATCCACCACCACGTTGAGGCCGATTCGGGACAGCGATCGGGGAGTGGCCATGCCTTTCCTATAGCGCGAAGCGCCGGCCCTGCCAGCCTTTCACATCAGGGGCCGCCCCGGTCGGAGCTCGGGGCAGACTTGCCCCCGCTTCGACCCTCCGCCATGGTCCGCTCCGGTTTGGAGGAGCATTCGCCTTGACGCTTTACGGTCTGCTGCGCCACTTGCTGTTCGCGGCGGCGCTTTCCTTGCTTTCGGCGCTTTTGGTTTGGGGCATGATCCGCTTTCGCGTGGTGCTGGATCATCCGGATGCGCGCAAGGCGCATCTCCGCCCCATCCCGAAAGGCGGCGGGGTCGGGATTGTGGTGGCGTTTCTGGTGGGCGTGGCGATTCTTTATCGATTCGCCGAGTTTTCACGCATCGCGGATCCGTATTTCCGCGGGGTGATTCTGGCGGCAACCGCGATTGCCGGCGTGGCGTTCTTGGATGATATCTTTGATTGGCCTTTCATCATAAAGCTCGCGGCCCAGCTTTTTGCCGCATTGTTGGCGGTGGGAAGCGGGCTTTTCGTGAGAGAATTTCATCTTCCGGTCTTCGGCACCGTCGATTTCGGCTGGCTCGGCAGCCTGGCCACGTTGTTTTGGATCCTCTTCGCAACCAATGCGATGAATTTCATTGACGGGCTGGATGGTCTTGCGGGCGGCGTCGCCCTGATTGCCGCGGCCTTTCTGGCCGGTATTGCCGCAAGCCAAGGCGGCTGGTTCGTCTATTTCGCTTCGCTTTTGCTGGTTGTGGGACTTGCCGGATTCCTGCCGTTCAACTTTCCGCGCGCGCGCATTTTCATGGGCGATGTGGGCAGCCAGTTTTGCGGTTTTGTGCTGGCCGTGCTCGGGGTGGCGGCAAGCCGTTTCGAGAAAGTGGAAATGTCTTTCACGCTGGTGCCGATGCTGCTGTTTGCTGTTTTGTTCGATGTCGCATTAACGCTCGCGCGCCGCCTTTTTGCCGGCAAGCCGCTGACGGTGCCGCATCGGGAGCATCTTTACCAGTTGGCGCATCGCGCCGGCATGGATGCGCGCGCAATTACGCTCATCTACTGGGCTTTTACGGTGATGAACGGCGTTTGCGCGATCGGCTTTGTCCGCCTTGAAGGGCGCGCGAAACTTGTTCTTCTCGCGCTCCCCTTGATACCGCAGATCTTCTGGCTCGCGTACGTGCTGGCACGCGCGCGCAAGGCGGGCGTGTGAATCGGAGCTCGGATCAGGAGAATCGGGGTTCGAGTCCCCTCGCCCGACTCCTGCTCTCAGCCACCCGGTTTAGGCATGCGCGGCATGGGCCGATCGGCGAGACGTTTCGCCTGCGCCATGACCGCCGCGCCGAGCGGTGGCCGCCGCCTCCGACATAATGGCGCGAAGGTCACGCAGGAACGCCGCGCCTTTGGGCGTGCGCTGCACGAGCACGCTCCGCCGATCCATCGGATCCGGCTTGCGCCGCGCCAGATCAAACGCCTGCAGCCGATCCAGCGCACGCGTGATGGCCGGCTTGGAAACGTTGAGCGTCGCCGCCAGCCCGCGCACCGTGTGCGGGCCTTCCTGCAAATAGCAGGTCAGCAAGACGGCAAGCTGGCGAGCCGAGAGATCAGGCCCCTCCCGCCGCACCAAAGACACGATGGTTTCACGCAAAATCGCAATCAGCTGATCGGGTGTTGGAGTAGCCGCCATGACACGAATCCTTTCTTGTTTCTCCGTCTTATTTCCTCCATCGGATGCGCAACAACCCGGTGGAAAGCCGTTCTACCCATTTTCATTTCGCCGCTTTCTGCGGCGCCTCAGCAAGCCGCGCGGAAAGGGCGGAAAAAATCGCCCGCATGGCTTGCGCCTCGCCACCTTCCGGACGCCCCGCGCGCGGCTGATCGTTCCAGGCATACAAATCAATATGAGCCCACCGGACATCCCGTGCAACGAAACGCTGAAGAAATAATGCAGCGACGATCGCACCGGCATGGGTTTTTTCTGAAATATTGTTCATGTGGGCGATCGAGCTCTCCAACCACGAATCGTAACCGAACCATAACGGCAGGCGCCAGAGGGGGTCGTGCACGGCGCGGCCGGCGGCAATGAGAGCTTCGGCCCAAGCATCGTCGTTGCAAAACAACGCCGGCAGATCCGGGCCAAGTGCCACGCGCGCGGCTCCCGTGAGCGTGGCGCAATCCAGAAGCAGCCAGGGCTTCTCCTCGCACGCTTCAGCGAGAAGATCCGCGAGCAAAAGCCGCCCTTCGGCATCGGTGTTGCCCACTTCCACGCTGATGCCGGCGCGCGTGTGCAACACATCCATCGGCCGCATGGCATGGCCGGAGACGCTATTTTCCACACACGCGATGCGGAGCGCGAGCCGCACCGGCAATTCCGCTTCCATGATCAGCCGCGCAAGCCCCATGACGGTCGCGGCACCGCCCATGTCCTTTTTCATGCGGAGCATGGCGGCGGAGGGTTTGAGGTCGTATCCGCCCGAATCGAAACACACGCCTTTGCCGCAGAGCGAGACCAGCGGGGCATCGGCAGGAGCCTTCGGGGAATCCCAGTGCAGGCGCACTACGACCGGCGGGCGGGCGGAGCCGGCCCCGACCGCGGCCACGGCCGGAAATTCGGCAGCGAGCGTCGGCCCCTCGATGCGCTCGGCTCTGGCTCCGTAACGCGCGGCAAGCCCCAGCGCCGCATCGGCAAGCTCGCTCGGGCCCAAGAGGTTGGCCGGGGCGTTGACGAGGTCTCGCACCATCCAGACCACGCGTGCCTCTATCGCCGCCTTTTCGGTGGGTTGCAGAACGAGCCGCGCCGGCGCCCGTTTGGGCGGTTTGAAGGCCGGGTAGCGATAGGCGCCGAGGCAAAACGCCAGCGCCGCGAGCTCGGCATCGAAATCGCCCGGAATCAGCCGCCACGCGCTGCCTTCCGGCAGGCGGGCGGCAAGATCGCCGAACGGCCAAGGCGAGCGATCATCCCCCAATCCGAGCACGGCACCGGAGATCCCCTGCCCGCCCGGCAGCAGCACCAGTTCGCCGGTGCGCGCGGCAAAACCGCTCGCTTGGGCGAAACGGGCGGCACTCGGCTCAAGGCTTGCCCAAAGCTGCTCCTGCTCGGCCGCCCGCACGGCGTAAAGCGGCAGGGCCTGAACGCCTTCCGGCGACAGACAATCCAGCTCGCGATCGAGGATATTTTGCACCATGTTCTTGCCCTATTGCCCCGTTTCCGCCCAGGCGCGCGCCAGCGCCTCGGAGACGATGCGCGAAAAGCCGGCGAGATCCGCGGGCGGCTCGCCCTCCTGCAGGCGTGCAAGGTCCAAAAGCACGCGCGCGGCTTCCGCCACATCCTGCGCTTTGGCGGCGCGACTCGCCAGCAAGCGGATCAAAGCATGCTGCGGGTTGATCTCCAAAACCGGCGGCGGTAGCGGCTCATTGCGGCCGGCACGGCGCATCATGCGCTGCAGATACAAATCCGGCCCGTGCTGGGCGGGAACCAGCGCCACCGCGCTTTCCACCAAGCGCCCGCTGGCCCGCACTTCGGAAACCTGATCTTTTAAGGTTTCCGTCATCGCCGCCAGCAGCGGTTTGAGATCGGGCTCCGCTTCCGCCGGCTTCTGATCGGCAGCCATCGGGAACTTTTCCAAATCGGCCGCCGATTGCGCGGCGCGGCGGATGGGCTTGCCTTCAAAGCGGGTAAACCGATCCGGCCAAAACGCATCGATGGGATCCGAAAGCAGCAAGACTTCGATGCCACGCGCACGGAAACCTTCCAGTTGCGGCGAAGCGCGCAAGGCCTCGATGCTTTCCCCCGCTTGCACGTAGATCGCTTCCTGGCCTTCGCGCATGCGGCCGAGGTAATCGGCAAAAGAGGTCCAACCCTCCACGGCCGTCGAGCGGAACCGGGCGATGGCGGCGATCTCGTCTTGATAATCGGGGTCGTCCCACAAGCCTTCTTTCACAACGGCACCGAAATTTTGCCAGAACGTTTCATAATCCGGCTCTTTCGACCGGGCCTTGAGTTCGGTGAGCAGACGATTGGTGAGCGCTTTGCGGATTCGCGGCAGAATCGGCGTTGCCTGCAACATTTCGCGCGAGACGTTCAGCGGCAAGTCCTCGCTATCGACCACGCCTTGCACAAAGCGCAACCAAGGGGGTAGGAGCTCGGCCTCGTCGGTGATGAACATGCGGCGAACATGCAGGCGAAGATGCGAGGTGCGGCGATCGGTTAGAAGATCAAACGGCCGCTCGCTCGGGATAAAGAGCATCGCATAGAATTCCAGCGCGCCCTCGGCCTTCCAGTGCAGCGTCGCCCACGGCTTGCCGAAGAGATGGCCGAGATGGCGATAGAATTCGACAACCGATTCTTCGCTGACCTCGGATTTCGGCTTACGCCAGAGCGCGGTGCCTTCGTTTGCGGGGCTCTCTTTGCCCTCGCGCACAATCACAATCGGCAGCGTGATGTGATCGGCCCATTTGCGAACAATGCTTTCCAGCCGCCACGGATCGAGAAACTCTTCGGCATCGGCTTTGAGATGCAGCACGACATCGGTGCCGGGCTGCTCACGCGTTGCGGGGGCGAGTTGAAAATTGCCGCGGCCCTCGGAAATCCAGCGCCAGGCTTCTTCCGTCCCCGCCCGGCGCGAGATCACTTCCACCTTATCGGCTACCATGAACGCGGAATAAAAGCCGACGCCGAACTGGCCGATGAGGGCGGCGCGCTCTTCGGCTTTGTTGGCGGCAAGCGCGGATGCAAAAGCCTGCGTGCCGGAGCGGGCAATGGTGCCGAGATTATCGATGAGTTCCTGCCGGCTCATGCCGATGCCCTGATCGCTGATGGTCAGCGTTCGCGCGGCGCGGTCGGGCTCGATTCGCACTTTCGGCGCTTCCGGCATGCCGAGTTCGGGCGCGCTCAGCGCCTCGAAACGCCGGCGATCGGTGGCATCGGCGGCGTTCGCCACCAGCTCGCGCAAAAATATTTCTCGCTCGGAATAGAGGGAATGCACCACGAGATCGAGCAGGCGGTCCACTTCGGCCGAAAACGGCATGGTCTCGGCCTGCTCGGAACGATGGGCTGCTGCGGCATCGGTCATGACACGGTGTCCTTCCTGCAAAAGGCCTATAATGATTCCGGAAAATTGTTCTCGGCGCGCGATATGCGTGCGGACGGGCCGGCTTGCAATCGGGGCAAGACAGTTTTGTGATAGTTTTTGATACGTGCTTTGAGCGGGCTTGCAAAACCGCCAAGGAAGCGGAAATTTAGATGCATGTTGGACTTCGCCCCGCGGGTTCGAGCCGTGCTCGGCCCTACCAATACGGGCAAAACGCATCTTGCGATCGAGCGGTTGCTCGCGCATCGCTCCGGCATCATCGGCTTTCCTCTGCGGCTGCTGGCACGCGAAAATTACGAGCGCATGGTGGCGGCCAAGGGCGCCCGGTTCGTGGCGCTGATTACCGGGGAAGAGAAAATCGTGCCGCCGGAAGCGCGGTGGTTCTCCTGCACCGTCGAGGCCATGCCGCTTGGCCGGGAAGTGGAGTTTCTCGCGGTTGACGAAATCCAGCTCGCCGCGGACCCCGATCGCGGCCATGTGTTTACCGACCGGCTTTTGCACGCGCGCGGGCTGGTGGAAACCATGTTCCTCGGGGCGGAAACGATCAGGCCTTTGCTGGCGCGCCTGGTTCCGGAAGCGGTGATTGAGACGCGCCCGCGCCTCTCGCGGCTCTTTCACACCGGGCCGATGAAGCTTTCGCGCTTGCCGCCGCGCACGGCGGTGGTCGCGTTCAGCGCCGAAGAGGTTTATGCCATCGCCGAGGCGATTCGCCGCCGCCGCGGCGGCTGCGCGGTGGTGATGGGCCGGCTTTCGCCGCGCACGCGCAACGCCCAGGTGGCGCTCTATCAAGCCAAAGAGGTGGATTTTCTGGTCGCCACCGATGCCATCGGCATGGGCCTGAATATGGACGTGGATCACGTGGCCTTCGCCAGCCTGAACAAGTTCGACGGCCATCAACGGCGGTCGCTTTCCGCGGCGGAGCTTGCGCAAATCGCCGGCCGGGCGGGCCGCGGCATGCGCGACGGCAGTTTCGGCACCACGGCGGAATGTCCGCCCTTGGACGATGACGTGGTGCGCGCTTTGGAAGAGCACAGTTTCGAGCCGCTGCGCCAAGTGTGCTGGCGGAACTCCGCGCTTGATTTCCAAAGCATCGATGCGTTGCTCGCGAGCCTTGCCAAGCCTTCCGGGCACGCGGCCTTGGCGCGGGGCAACGATGCTTCCGACTTTCTCACACTGGCCGCGCTCGCCGACGTGCCGGAAATTCGGCAGAAAGCGCGGTCCCCCACGCGCGTGCGGCTGCTGTGGGAAGCCTGCCAGATTCCCGATTTTCGCAAAATCGCCGACGACAGCCACACGCGGCTCTGCGCGCGCGTCTTTATGCACCTTGCCGAAGCAGGACGCCTGCCGGAGGCGTGGCTTGCGGAACACATTCAGGCGCTGGCGCGAACGGATGGCGAGATCGAAGCGCTGATGGACCGGCTCGCGGCGATTCGGGTCTGGTCGTATATCGCCGCCCGCAGCGAGTGGGTTCGCAACGCGGAAGCTTGGCAGGAACGTGCGCGCACCACCGAGGAGTTGCTCTCCGACGCGCTGCACGAGCGTCTGCTAGCGCGCTTTGTGGATCGCCGCGCCACGCATCTCTTGCGCCGGCTTGCGGAGGCCGAGCAGAAGCCGCTGCTGGCCGGCGTGGCGCGCAACGGCAATGTGGTGGTAGAAGGCCACACGGTGGGCCGCGTTCTCGGCTTTAGCTTTGAGCCCGATTCGGACGCGGCCGTCGGGTCCGGGCCCGAAGGCTGGGATGAACGCCGCATGGTTCTGCGCGCTGCGCGGCGCGCCTTGGCGGTGGAAATCCCCCGTCGGGTGGCCGCGCTGGAAGCCGCGGAGGACGCCGCATTCGCGCTTTCCCCGAAAGCGACCCTGCTCTGGGACGGGGCCGTGATCGGGCGACTGGTCCACGGCCCCACGGTTTTGCGCCCGCTGGTGGAAGTGGCCGGCAGCGATTTGCTCGACGGCCGACAGCGCGAGGCGATTCGCAGCAGGCTGCAGGGCTTTGTCGATCGGCATATCGCCGCCACGCTTGCGCCCCTCTTTGCGGCTGCGAAAGCGGCGGAGGATACGCCCGCCCTGCGCGGCGTGGTGCACCGCTTATGCGAGAGTTTGGGCGTGCTGCCGCGGCCAAACCCGGGCCTTCTCACCCCCGCCTTACGGAGAGAGCTTCAGAAACTCGGCGTCAAGACCGGGCGCCATGCCTGGTTTTTCCCGCTACTGCTTAAGCCGCGCGCGCTCTCGTTGCGGGCCGTTCTCTGGGCCGTGCAGCATGATTGTCCGGTGCCGCGGCTGCCCCCCTCCTCGCGCATCAGCATTCCCCCGCCGGCCGACTGGCCGGATGGCTTTGCGCTGGCCATGGGCTGGGTGGCCGCGGGGCCGGTTTTGCTGCGACTCGATATCGCCGAGCGTATTTCCAAGGAATTGGCCGAGGCCGCACGCCGCGGCGAGCAGGCGAACTCCGCCGATCTGGCGATGCGGCTAGCGGTGAAGGCGCATCACCTTGCCGATGTGGTGGCCGGCCTGAAGCAAACGGCAGCACGTGAACGCTCGGAACGGAGGGCGCTCCGCCGGCGGGCAAATGCTCGGGCGAAGCCCTCCCCTTCCGGGCCTTTTGCGGTTTTGGCCGCATTGCGGCGCGGTTAAGGGAGGACGCGTTGGATTCGGAAGAGAGAGCCTGGCAACGACTCGATAAATGGCTGTGGTGCGCCCGGTTTTTGCGGAATCGGGCCGCCTGTGCGCGATTGGCCGAGAGCGGGCTGATGCGGATCAATCGCCAGCCGACCAACAAACCCCACGCGAAGCTGCGCGTGGGCGATATTCTGACCGTGCCGCTTTCTTCCAAGGTGCGCGTGGTGCGGGTGCTGGCGCTGGCGGAGCGACGCGGCCCTGCCGGGACGGCAACGCAGCTTTACGAAGAGATTGCGGAAGGAAACGGCACCTAACTCTTGCGCAAAAGCGCCTTCAAGGTCATATGGGCGCGCAAACAACCCCTCTCACTCTTGATGCGCAAGGCGCCGGAAGGAAGCCGCTGATGACCTACGTGGTCACGGAAAATTGCATTCGCTGCAAGTTCATGGATTGCGTGGAAGTCTGTCCCGTGGACTGCTTCTACGCAGGCGAAAACATGTTGGTGATCCATCCCGACGAATGTATTGATTGCGGAGTCTGCGAGCCGGAATGCCCGGCCGAGGCCATCGTGCCGGATAGCGACGAGCGGGCGGCCGCTTGGTTGGAGATTAACCGGACTTACGCTGCCCAATGGCCGAACATTACCCGCAAAGGAGAGCCGCCTCCTGACGCAGAAGAATGGAATGGAAAGCCGGGGAAGGACAAGTTTTTCTCTCCCAATCCTGCGAAGCTTTAAAGCTTTTTTGAAACAAAAGTAAATTTTAATAAGCTTTGTCCATGTAACGGCAAAACATAGCAAGATGAATTTTAGGCGGCTTCTCAACCGTCATACGATAGACATATGAGCCATTATATGGTAGAAATACAGCGTTTCCGTAGTTCGCTGAAATCTACGGATGTAAATTGATTTTTTCATCGTGCTTCGCGGGCAGCCGAACGCAACATTGCAACAGGAGCGACGGCTGTTCCGAAACTCTTGGGCGGAGCGCGGAATTGGTTCGTTCACTCTTGGTTTGTTGAATCAGTCCACGTGTGCGTATGAAAACCGAAGAAACAATGCTGCTTGAGAAAACTGAAACAGCCGAAATCCCCTCTTCCGATGCCGTAAAAGCGAGTGAAACAAAAACGAAAACTCCTCGGCCGAAGGCCACCACTGAGAAGAACGTTGCCGATCAGCCTGCCAAGGTAAAAGCGGGCGATCTTCCTGTGGCCTCGGAAAAGCGAGACCCACCGGCGAGCTCGGCCCATTCCGCTCCGCATGCCGGCCAGTCTTTCCCCCCTCGCCTCAACATGGGCCAAGCGCCCGGTGCGGCGCGGTCCGGCAGCAGCCGCACGAGCAGCAAGCCGGAACGATTCGAGGTGGGCGACTATGTGGTTTATCCGACCCACGGCGTGGGCAAGGTCGAGCGGATCGCGGTTGAGGAAATCGCCGGCCATCGGCTGGAGCTGATCCACATCACCTTCGATGAAAACCGCATGACTTTGCGGGTGCCCGTCTCGAAGGCGCAAAGCGCCGGTCTGCGCAAGCTGGTCAGCCGCAAAATGTTTGAGGAAGCGCTTGCCATCATCAAAGGCAAGGCGCGCATCAAGCGTACGATGTGGTCGCGCCGGGCGCAGGAATACGAGGCCAAGATCAACTCCGGGGATCCTTTGGCGGTTGCCGAGGTGATCCGAGACTTGCACCGCAAGGTGGGCCAGCCGGATCAAAGCTTCTCCGAGCGCCAAATCTTTGAGGCGGCGATGGATCGCCTGGCAGCCGAGCTTGCGGCTTTGGAACGGATTGACAAGGCCGAAGCGGCGCAACGGCTCGCCGATTTCCTCAAGACGCTCTAAAGCCGGCCCGTTCCCCCCCGCGCGGAGAATTCCGATCCCCCGCTTGGGACAAAGCTTGCCGGCGCAGCCTTCCCGGCGCGGAAAGCTGGTGTTTGTCGTCGCGGCCGATTGGTTTTTTGCCTCGCATTTTCTGAACCGCGCGCGCGCGGCGCAGAAAGCCGGATGGCAGGTCTCGCTGCTGACCCGCGCCGGCGAGGCGGCCGAAAGCCTTCGCGCCGAGGGTATCGAAGTGATCGATGTGCCGTTTGAGCGCGCCTCTTTGGGGGTGTTTTCGGAGCTTGCTACGCTCCTGCGCCTGTTTTCGGCCTATCGGCGCATTCGTCCGGATCTCGTGCATCATGTTGCCTTGAAGCCTGTGGTTTATGGCAGCCTGGCAGCGCGGCTGGCGGGTGTGCGCCGCGTTGTGAACGCCCCTGTGGGCATGGGTTTCGTCTTCGCTTCGGAAGCCCCGTTGGCGCGGCTGCTGCGCCCTATTCTTCGGCTGCTGCTGCGCCTTGCCCTTCGCAACACTCCGGGGCGCGTGATCTTCGAAAATCCGGACGATCAAGCCGAGTTCATTCGCGCCGGCGTGGTCAAGCCCGAATCGACCGTGCTGATCCGCGGCGCGGGGGTGGAGTTGGAACGCTTTCGCCCCTTGCCCGAACCGGAAGGGACGGTTCGAGTGCTCTTGGTGGCACGGATGGTGCCGGAAAAAGGCGTGCGTGAATTTGTCGCTGCCGCACGGCTTCTTCGCGAGAGAGGGATCAAGGCGGAATTCCGGCTTGTCGGGGCGCCGGATCCGGCAAGCCGCAGCACACTGAGCGAAGCCGAACTCCGTGCCATGGAAGCGGACAGCGCCGTGCGCTGGCTCGGCAACCGCAGCGACATCCCGGAGCTTTTGGCAAACGCCCATATCGTCTGCCTTCCTTCCTATCGCGAAGGCCTGCCGAAAGCGCTGCTGGAGGCGCTTGCGGCCGGGCGGGCGGTGGTGGCCACCGATGTGCCGGGCTGCCGTGAGGCGGTGCGCCATGGGGTAAACGGGCTCTTGGTTCCCCCGCGCGATGCCCGCGCCCTCGCCGAGGCGCTGGCCACGCTTATTCAAGATAGAGAGATGCGAATTCGGTTCGGGGCCGAGGGGCGCCGGCTTGCCGAGACGTGCTTTGCCTCGGAAATTATCTGCCGGCAGACGCTTTCGGTTTACGAAGCTTTATGCGAGAGGGCGCCCACAAGCTCCGGCAGCTCCGGCCGCTCGGCAATCAGATCCAGCAGTGCCTGAGCGGCGCGCGAGAGCCGGCGCTCGCGGTGTCGCACTACGCTGTAGGCGCGCGCAGGAAGCGCATAGGGCAGCCGAACCAGCCGCCCGCTTGCCAGGCTGTCGGCCAGAACATGCTCGGACAGCGCGGCCACCCCCGCACCGAGCTCCACCGCACGCCGCACCGCTTCATTGGCGGGAAGCTCGAGCACCACGGTGAGGGCGGCAGGCGCGAGGCCAGCTTTTTGCAAGGCTTCTTCCAGCTCGGAACGCGTGCCGGAGCCGGGCTCGCGCATCACCCAGGCCGCTTCGGCGAGCTCTTGCACGCCGAGACTCTCGCGCCCCGCCCAAGGGTGGCTCGGCGCGGCCACCAGCAAAAGCCGGTCGCTGGTCAGCGGAATGGTGCGGAGCAAGGTGTCATCCACCGAACCCTCGACAAAACCGAGCTCGACCTCGCCCGCCGCCACCGCGCGGGCCACCGCGGCGGTGTTGCCCACCCGCACCCGAAGTTCCACACCCGGCCAGGACTGGCGAAACCGCACCAGATGCTGAGGAAGCCAATACGCCGCAATCGTCTGGCTTGCTTGCACCAACAGCCGCCCTCGCTTGAGGCCGGCAAGCTCCGCCAGCGCAAGCTCGGCGGCTTCGGCCCGGGCAAGCACGGCGCGCGCTTCGGCAAGAAAGACGCGCCCAGCTTCGGTGAGCACCACATTGCGCCCGACACGATCAAAAAGGCGGGTATCGTGGCGCCGTTCCAACGCCTGAATGGCGGCGCTGACCGCCGACTGCGTAAGGTGCAACGCCTCGGCGGCGCGGGTGACGTGCTCGCGCTCGGCTACGGCCACAAAAATGCGCAATTGTTCGAGTGTCATGCCCGTTCGACCTGAAAGACGAAAAGCCTTTATCAAGGCCTTATGCAGGCTTGCCAAGCCCGCACGTTTCGGCAAAGAACCCGGACCTTTTCATGACAGGAGATGCGCGCTGCATGGGAGCACTCGAGGCTTTCGGAATCGCCGTTCTGCAGGGTGCGACCGAATTGTTTCCGGTCAGCAGCCTCGGCCATGCCGTGGTGTTGCCGGCCGTGCTGGGCTGGCATCTGGATCAACACGATCCTGCTTTTTTGCCGTTTCTGGTGATGCTGCACCTCGGCACGGCGAGCGCGTTGATTCTCTATTTCTGGCGCGATTGGCTGGGCTTGGCGCAAGGCGTGTTGGGATTGGCCGAAGCCGATGACGTGCGGGCAAGCCGCCGCCTTTTTGCCCTGATCGTGGTGGCGACCATTCCGGCCATTATTGCCGGGTTTCTTCTGGAAAAGTGGCTGCGAGGTTTGTTTGCATCGGCGCCGACGGCGGCGATTGTGCTGGTTTTGAACGGCGCGCTCTTGCTGTTCGGCGAGCGGCTGCGCGCGCATACGCACCGGCCGCTGGCGGATTTGACCGCCGTTGATGCGCTCTGCATCGGGCTCTGGCAATGCACGGCGCTGATTCCCGGTATTTCGCGCTCGGGGGCGACCATCGTGGGCGGACTGCTGCGCGGGATCGACCATGAAGGCTCGGCGCATTTTTCCTTTTTGATCGCAACCCCGATTATTTTGGCTGCAACCACCCTTGAGGTGCCGAAGCTGCTGAAAGCCGAGGTGGCGCCGGGGGTCTTTCAACTTGCCGCTTTTGCCGCCCTGGCCGCGGGCGCCACTGCCATTGCCGCAGCCGCCTTCCTGATGCGCTATTTCCGCCGCCATGACGAATGGGCGCTGAACCCGTTTGCCTATTACTGCATCGGCGTCGGGCTCGCGTCCGCGCTTTATTTGGGGCTTCGATGATCCGATGATCGGCCGCGCGGGACTTTTTCTGCTCTTGGCCTTGGGGCTTGGGCTTTCTTCGGCTTGGGCGGAAAGGCCCCGCGTGGTGCTTGCGGCCACGCCCATCGCCCGGCTTGACCTGCCGTGGTGGCGCGCGCGCTTTGCCGCAAAAGCGGCGGAGCTCCGCAATGAGAAGCCGGAGCTGGTGTTTTACGGCGATTCCATCACCCAGAATTACGAGCGCTCCAGCACCGACCCCGCTGCCGATTATGCCCCGATCTGGCGCCGCTTTTATGGGGATCGGCATGCCGTGAACCTCGGGTTTACAGGCGATACCACCGCCAATTTGCTCTGGCGGATCGAGCACGGAGAGGCGGAGGGGATCGCGCCTAAGGTGGCTGTCGTGCTGATCGGGGCCAACAATTTCGGACGGCTCCATTGGTCCGCCGAGGATACGCTGGCCGGCATCCGCGCCGATGTGGAGGCTCTGCGCAAGCGCCTGCCGAGAACCAAGATTCTGCTGCTCGGAATTCTTCCGAGCGGGCGGGGCGAGGCGGTCGAGCGAAAGCGCGCCCAAGTCAACGCCGCTCTCGGCCAAGTCTACGCGCACGACTCGGCCGTGAAGTTTGTCGATCTCAGCGCCGTCTTCCTGCGCGATGGGCGAGTTGCGGAAAGCCTTTATCTTGATCCTGAGCTCAAGCCGCCGCGGCCCGCGTTGCACCCATCCGCCGAAGGCCAGGCTCGGATGGCCGCGGCCATCGAGCCCGTGCTGGCAGCGCTGCTCGGAGACCGCAATCACCTGCTTTCACACTGAGCTCGGTCCTGAGAAGCCGGAAGGTGCCCTTGCCAGATCCGTTCCGCTTCGCCAGCCTGTTTTCTTTCTGAGAATCCACGGTGAACGGAGACGGAGATGGCAGGGCAAGCGATGCTGGAAGGCAAAGTCGCGGTCGTGACCGGGGCCGGCGGCGGCATTGGCCGAGAAATCGCGATCGCCATGGCGTTGGCGGGCGCGAAAGTGGTGATCAACGACGTGGGCGCCTCGCTCGCCGGCGAGGGGGCGTCTGCCACGCCGGCTGAGCAGACGCGGGGAATTATCGTGCAGCGCGGCGGCGAGGCGGTGATCAACACCGATTCGGTGGCGGACTGGACCTCTGCCCAGCGCATCATCGCCACCGCGCTCGATGCCTTCGGGCGGATCGACATTGTGGTGAACAACGCCGGCATTCTTCGGGATGCGATTTTTCACAAAATGTCGCCGGAGGATTGGCTGGCGGTGATCAATGTGCATCTGAACGGAAGCTTTTTTGTCAGCCGTGCCGCCGCCGAGCATTTCCGCCGCCAGGAAAGCGGCGCCTATGTGCATATGACGAGCACCTCGGGGTTGATCGGCAATTTCGGCCAGGCGAATTACGCGGCGGCAAAACTTGGGATTACCGCCCTTTCCAAATCCATCGCGCTGGATATGAAGCGCTACAATGTGCGCTCGAATTGCATCGCTCCATTTGCCTGGAGCCGCATGACCAGCTCCATTCCGGCCGAGACGGAAGAGCAGAAGGCCCGCGTGGCGAAGCTACAGCAAATGACCCCCGATAAAAACGCGCCGATGGCAGTGTTTTTGGCGTCCGATGCCGCACGGGAGGTGACGGGGCAGATTTTCGCCACCCGCCACAACGAAATTTTCCTGATGAGCCAAAGCCGTCCCGTGCGCGGTATTCATCACAGCGAGGGCTGGACGCCCGAGCGGATTGCGGAACATGCGTTGCCGGCTTTACGCGAAGCGTTCGTGCCGCTTGATCGGAGCGGGGATGTGTTTGCCTGGGATCCGGTCTAGAGTGCGGGTGCGCCGGGCCGGGCAAATCCGAAACTCGGCGGTAGGGGAGCCTTGTTGATGCGTGATTTCCACTTACCTGGCCGCAGCCCGGTTTATGCCAACGAGGCCATGGCGGCAACGTCCATGCCCGCGGCCACGCTGGTTGCGCTGGATGTGCTGCGGGCCGGCGGAAATGCCTTGGATGCCGCAGTGGCGGCAGCCGCGGTGCTTGCCGTGATCGAGCCGCAATCGACCGGGATCGGCGGCGATTGCTTCTGCCTTTATGCACCGGCGAAAAGCGGGGAGGTCGTGGCCCTGAACGGTTCCGGCCGCGCGCCGGCGGCGGCCAGTCTGGAGCAGTTCGAGCGCCTCGGCATCTCGGCTCTTGACGTAACTTCCCCGCACACGGTGACCGTTCCCGGTGCGATCTCGGCGTGGGAGACATTGCTCCGGGCACACGGCCGCAAGGGCTTGGACGAGCTGCTGCAGCCGGCCATCCGGTACGCCGAGGAGGGGTTTCCGGTGCATCCCAGGGTGGCGTACGACTGGGAGGAAGTGGCCGAGAAGCTCCGCTCAACCGGAGCGCATGCGTTCTTGCCGAACGGTCGGGCGCCCGCGCCGGGTGATCGTTTCCGCCAGCCGGCCTTGGCCAATACGCTGCGCGCCATCGCCCGCGACGGGGCGAAAGCCTTCTATGAAGGGCCGATTGCCGCCGAGATGGTGGCGACGCTCCGCGCCCGCGGCGGGCTGCATACCGAGGAAGATTTCGCCGCCGGGCTGCACGCGGCCGAATTTGTGCGTCCGATCCACACAAGCTGGCGGGGTTATGAGGTTTGGGAGTGTCCGCCGAACGGCTCGGGCCTGTTGGTGCTGATGCTGCTTGGCATTCTGGGCGGATTTGAGACGCCGCCCGGCGGGCCGCTCGGTCTCACGCGCGTGCATCGGCATATCGAGGCCGCGCGGCTGGTGTATCGGGACCGCGACGCTTTTCTGGCCGATCCGGCGCAGGTTGAGGTGCCCGTGGCGCGGCTTTTGGATCCCGCTTATCTCGCGGGGCTCAGGCGCTTGATTTCCGACGAGCGTGCCGCCTCGGCGCTGCCGCCGCCGGGCGAAGCCGAGCTGCCGCGCCATCGCGATACGGTCTATCTCTGCGTGGTGGACCGTGACGGGAATGCGTGCAGCTTTATCAATTCGCTCTTCCACTCCTTCGGTTCCGGCATCTTGGCCGAACGTTCAGGGGTGATGCTGCACAATCGCGGCTTTTCTTTCCGGCTGGAGCGCGGGCACCCGAACGCGATTGCGCCTCGGAAACGGCCGATGCACACAATCATTCCCGGAGTGCTGACCGAGAAAGGACAAGTGGTGATGCCCTTCGGCGTCATGGGGGGGCATTACCAACCGATGGGCCAATCCTGGTTTCTCACCAATTTTCTGGAATTCGGGCTGGATTTGCAGGAGGCGCTGGATCTTCCGCGCGTCTTGCCGTTGCAAGGCCGCGTGGAGATCGAGCGCGGAATTCCCGGCGAACTCGCATCCGGATTAGCCCGGCTCGGCCACGAGCTCGCCATTGCGGACCGTCCGCTCGGCGGCGGGCAAGCGATTTTCATTGACCGCGCGCGGGGCTGCCTGATCGGCGCTTCAGACCCGCGCAAAGACGGCATGGCAGCGGGGTACTGAGCAATGACAGAGGCTTGCGATCTTCCGGCCGTTACGGCGCGTGCCTTGATCGGGCGCAAAGCGCTTTCGCCGGTGGAGTTGGTGGAAAGCTGTATCGCGCGGATCGAGGCGGTGGACCATGCCGTGAATGCCGTGGTGGCGCGCGATTTCGAGCGGGCCCGGGCCGCCGCCCGAGCGGCCGAGCAAGCAGTGATGCGCGGGGAGGCGCTTGGCGCTCTGCACGGCTTGCCGATCGGGGTGAAAGATTTGGAAGATACGGCCGGGTTGCGTACGACTTACGGCAGCCCGCTCTATCGCGATTACGTGCCGAAGGCCGATCAGCGTGCGGTGGCTGCCATTCGCGCCGCCGGCGGCATCGTTCTCGGCAAAACCAACACCCCCGAATGGGGGGCGGGCGCAAATACACGCAACGCGGTCTACGGCGCCACCGGTAACCCGTTTGATCCGCAGAAATCGGCGGCTGGTTCTTCCGGAGGCTCTGCCGTGGCGCTGGCGTGCGGCATGGTACCCTTGGCCACCGGGTCCGACATGGGCGGGAGCCTTCGCAACCCGGCGGCGTTTTGCGGCGTGGTGGGTTTTCGCCCCTCGCCCGGCGTGGTTCCGAACGAGATGCGCGTGCTGGGCTATTCGCCGCTTTCGGTATTGGGACCGATGGCGCGCTCGGTGCCGGACCTTTGCCTGCTGCTTTCCGTTATGGCGGGCGAGGACGCGGCCGACCCGCTTGCATATACCGTGCACGGGCGCAGGTTGCGGAGACCGGAGGAGTTTGCCTTCCCGGCGCCGGTGGATCTTGCCGGGCTGCGTGTGGCGCTGACGCCCGATTTCGGCTTTGCACCTACGGAGCGCCAGATTGCCGAGGTGTTTGCGGAAAAAACAGCGTTATTCCGCGGGCTGTTCGGCCATGTGGAGGAAACGCACCCGGATTGTTCCGGTACCGATGAAACATTCGGGACCTTGCGCGCGGTCGCCTTCGTTGCCGCCCATGCCGAACGCGTGCGCGCGCACCCGGATCTGGTGGGGCCCAATGTGCGCGCCAATGTGGAAGAGGGTCTTTCGCTCACGGCGGAGCAGATTGCTCGCGCGGAGGCCATGCAGACCGTGATTTATCGGCGCTGGCAAGCTTTCTTCGAGCGCTTCGACATTCTTTTGTCCCCCGCCATTACCATCAGCCCCCGCTCCTGGCGGGAGCTTTACCCGCGCGAAATCGACGGCAAAGCGACCAAGACATATTTCCATTGGCTCGCCCTCGCCTATGCCGTGAGTTTGGTAGGCCATCCGGCGCTTTCCTTGCCGGTGGGGCGGGACCGGCACGGCATGCCGTTCGGGTTGCAGATTGTCGGGCCGCGAGGCGGCGATGCGTTGGTGCTGGCGGTGGCGGCGGCGTTGGAAGCGGCGCTGGCCGGGGATGCGCGCACGACGCGCCCGGTGCCGGATCTCGCGGCGCTGCGCGCGGCGCAGCCGATTGCGGAAGCGCCCGGCTTTTTGGGTTTTGACTGAAGCCTGTTGCCAAGCGCGCGGCTGCCAAGGCGGTTGCGCGTTTGGGGCGCATTTTTGCCGGCCTTGTCGCTGCGTTGAAGTGTGTGCCAAGCGTGATTGTTTCAGGCCGGCCGATCTGGAACGTGTGGCGGATTATGCGATGACCGGCCGCACAAGCCCTTGATGGTGATGCTCCGGGCCGCTCGCTTGAGGCGTGTTGGCAGTGTGTTTTGGAGTCGAATCGGATTTCGGGAGATTCTGCAAACGTGCGAGTTGGTCTCTCAGCCCGTCAATAATATTGCGGTTGACCGCAATCAGCGGCTCAAGGGGAAGGCGTTGCGCGATGGCATTGGTGCTGTAGCGCATGGCCCAAGCGCCGAGCCGAGCGATTTCTTTTTTCAAATTTTCCGGCAATTTGTTGGAGCTGAGCGCGATATCTTGCAGGACAAATGCCCAAAGTTTGGTATTGCGATGCAGCGCGCGGATGCGTTCTTGTTCCGAATTTGCGGCGGCCAATTGGGAAGTGACAATGCTGAAAGCGAGAATTTCGTTTTCTTGCGGCATTCCTGCTATCGCGCCGAAATTTTCATATTGCGCAATGCCGGATGCGGTCGGTTTACGAAGATTGCCGAACGGTATTGTGTCTTGCAGTGATTCTTCCTGACGCGATGTCATGAACGAATATGGTTCCTTTTCGTCAAGACTTGCGAGAAGAAGGTGGTCGGGATTTTCTCCCGGCCACCTTCCGTGCTGTGTTTATCGGAAGAGCTGCAGCATCAATTGCGGCCGCGCGTTCGCCATGGAAAGCGACTGAATGCCGAGTTGCTGCTTGGTTTGCAGCGAGGCAAGCCGTGCGCTTTCCGCAGCCATGTTCGCATCGGTTAGTGCGCCGACACCTTCGGTGAGAGCAGAACTGAGCGAAGAGGCAAAGTTTTGCAGCCCTGTCACTTCTTGCTGCGCGGAACCGATGGTCGCCGCAATGTTGTTCATGTTGTTGATGGCGTTTTGCACCAAGGTGAGCGCGCCCTGGCCGGCGGCAAGCCCGCTTGCCGTGGTGCCCGTTTCCTGCGTGGCAATTGTGGCCGAATACGCCGTGCCGGTTTTGACAAACCCGGAAATCTGTGCCGTGCCACCGGAATTTTGATACGAGATGTTGTTGCCGGTGATGGTGAGGTTCCCGCTATTGTCCAGCGAAGCGCCGAACCCTTGCTGCTGCAAAGAGGTGATCAGCGCGCCGATATACTGCATTGGTGAGGCCGTACTGCTGACCGTGACGTTCACCAGATAATTGGTGCCGCCGCTTCCGTTGGCGCCGAGAACGTAGCCGGTCGGCGCTGCAACAGGTGCGCTGCCCGATGTTTGGAACTCAAAGATCCAGTTATTCGTTCCATTCGAGAGCTGCAAGTAATCTCCCGCAGCCGGCGTATAGGAGCTGCTGAAGGAGATTTGAACTCCCGTCGATGCCACGGAGAGATTGGAAAGCCCCAACTGTTGTACGATGTTGGCATTGGCTCCTGTGATCTGGGAATTGACGGTCACGGGGTTGGTATCGTTGATCGAGTCGACAATGCTGAGGCTTGTCTGCTGCACGCCCGGGGTTGAAGCGGTTGCCAGCAGATTCACGCCGTTGAATGTCGCGTTATTGGCAAACGCGTTGATGTTATTGAGGATGTTATTGATCTGACTGTCGATCGTGGCAGCGCTGATACCGCTTTGCTCGCCCTGCGTGACGGTTTGCTGCAGATAAGCGAGTTGGCTTGAAATCTGCGTGGAGGCATTGCTTGCCGTGGTCAGCACCGATTGGGCAAAGGCAAGATCGCTTTGCACTGCAGAAAGCCCCGCGATGTTCGCGTTCATCGTCTGGGCAATGGAATAAATCGCCGGATTGTCCTGCGCCGTGGAAACGCTCTGCCCGGTGGAGATCACATTTTGCGTCTGGTTCAATTGCTGTTCGGTATCGTTCAGCACTTGCAGAGCCGTCAAGGCGGCGAGGTTCGTATTGACCGAAAAAGACATGGGAAATTCTCCCGAAATAGAGAAATCGCCCGACATTTTGGCCGGTTGAGACGACTATGGGGGGAAAAGCTTAACTTCCCGTTTAGCCGGAGCCTGTAAAAAGGAGCGGTGAGGAGAAAATACGATGTCCGGCATCGGAGGCTTGCCCCCCATTCCCATCTATCTCGCCATCGAGAAGAACGAGCAGCAATACGCCAGTCGGGTTGAAAAGACGGATGCAACGACGCAGAGCAATATCGCTTATTTCCAAAACGTCGCGCCGAAACTCAGCTCGCCGCAAGCTTTGCTGAACAATTATCGCGCCCTGGAGGTCGTTCTTGGGGCGTTCGGCCTGAGTTCGGCAATCAACGAAACCGGCATTCTTAAGGATTTGATGACGCAAAACCCGGCCGATCCGAATTCGCTTGCCCAGCAATCCGCCAACCCGCTCTATCTGCGTTTTGCGCAATTTATGTCGAATTGGAACCCGCCGCCCTTCTCGGACCCGAAGACCATCCAGACGATTATCAGCCAATATCAACTCAATCAGTTCGAGCAGAACGAAGGCAACCAAATTCCCGGGATGCAACAGGCGCTGTATTTCACGCGCACCATCGGCAATATCACCTCCATCGACCAGCTCATGGCGGATCCCGCCTTGCTGAACGTGGTGGAAACGGTGACCAACCAGCCGCAGCAATTCGGCCTGCTGGACTTCAACCAGCAAGTCGCCATCCTCAGCAAGGCCGTGGATCTCAGCAAGTTCAAGAACCCGGCCTATATCCAAAAATATGTGGAGCAGTATCTCGCTCTGACACAGGAGAATCCGCCGCCCGCCCCCGGCCCTTCGGGGGTGCTCGCGCTGTTTCAGCCCAGCAACACTGCGAACGGCGGCTTAGGCCAAATGCTCTCGCTTCTGGGATAAGGCGCGGCTCACAACGCCGGGCGGATACAGGGCCATTCGCCGTGTTTGCCCGCGGGGCTTTGCGCCCTCCGCGCTTCGCTGCAATTTCGGCGAAACGCGTTGGGCATTTCACCCGCCCCCTTCGGCTGCGCTCGCCCGCGGCGGAGTTCCCAAGACCGCATCTTCGTGGCGGATGATGCGCCGGGCCAGACGCAATGCCTGGTAGCCGTCATCGGCCTCGGCGGCCGCAAGCGCCCGGTCGAGAATTTCTCTGGCAAGGGCGGAAGTGGTGGCCGCCTTGAACTCGGCAATGAAGGTTCGCGCGTTTTCCAAGCCAATCTGGCGTTCTTCTTCAGTGCCGATATACGCCATTTGCAGAGCGAAATAAATGCGTCGCGCCGGGCTGCAAGCTTCCTCCGGCCGCATGATCTGCTTGCCGAAAAGAAACCGCGCATGCGCCACAAGTTCGATCCGAGACTTGGTTCGGAAGCGAATGGCGGCACCGTTGACGATCATCATTTCTCCTTGGCGCAGCTCCAGAACAAGATTGGACATGCATCTCCGTGATCGGGCTAAGTGGCTCCATCCAGAGGCGTGGCTCTGCCTGCCTCTCTCCTGAGGCTGCCAGATCGGGCTTAATTCGACGTGAATGCCCTTGCCGCGCCGTCCATGCCTTCACAACGGAAAAGGCCCCCCGGCGGAAAAAGATAAAAAGGCTCTTGTCAGGATTGCATCTCTGACTTATAAAGATACACTAATAATATATCTTTATGAGCAAGCCGGACCGAGCCCAACCCATGCTCACGCCGACCGCCACAGATCGCATCTCGCGCTGGACGCCCGCAATTTTCGCCTGCGCTTTGGGCAATTTCGCTTTGGCACAGGCGCTTGTGGCGGCAGGCGTGCGATGGGCCGGTGTCGCCGACTTGGCCGCCCCGACTCTGGCGGTGGTGCATCTGCTGACCATCGGCTGGATCACGCTTTTGATGTTTGGCGCGCTGTTTCAATTCGTGCCGGTGGTGACCAACAGCCCGCTGTTAAGCCAGCGCCTTTCGCTGGGAACGCTATCGTTCATCGAGCTTGGCCTTGCCGGGATGGTCTTGGGATTTTTCCTCTTAGGCAGCCCGCTCGCGGCGCTCCTTCCGGCAGGCGGCAGCTTGGTAGTGATCGGGATTTTGGCAGGAATTCTCAATCTTGCCGTGCCGCTGGCACGCAAGCGCCCGCTTCCGCTGAGCGCGCGCTTTATTATCGCCGGGTTGGTGCTGCTCTTTCTGACCGTAAGCCTTGGCCTTGCTTTCGCGCTGGCGCTCACGGTGCCGGCTGCGGCACAAGCCCTTGGGCCGATGCTGGCAAACGGCGTGGCCGATCACGCTTTGGCCGGGCTCGGCGGCTGGTTCACTCTCACCGCAATCGGCGTCTCTTACGAGCTTTTGCCGATGTTCATGCTGGCCCCGCACGAGCGCGGCGCTTGGGGCCATGCCGTGTTCGGAACCGCAATCCTCGGATTTGCCGCGGCACTCCTGGGTGGCTTTGAAAGCATCAAACTCTTCGGGCAAGCGGCGATCGGCTTGGCGATTCTCCTCTATCTGATCGACATTGCGCGGCTTTATCGCGACCGCAAGCGCCGGCAGATCGAGCTGCACAACCAGGCCGCGATCGGCGCCTTCATCAGCCTCGGCATCGGCCTGGCTTTGGCGCTCGCAGCCGCTCTCTCGCACGGCTGGACCCGAGCCGCACCGAGCCTGCTCTTTGTCGTACTTTTCGGCTGGCTCTCCGGGCTTGGCCTCTCGCAGCTCTATAAAATCATCCCCTTCCTTGCCTGGCTTGCGCGCTTCGGGCGTCGGCTCGGCAGAGGCCCGGTGCCGCGCGTGCAAGACCTCGTGAACGAGAGATCCGCGCGATACGTCTTTGTCGCGTATTTTGCGGCGATTGCCGTCGGCGCTGCCGCGGCTTGGCTCGGCCTTGCTCCATTTCTGCGCGGTGCAATCGCGGTAAGCCTCGTCGCCACCGCTTTGCTCGCGCGCGAATACCGGCGCGCCTGGCGTGGGCATTACGCGCAGACGCCGCGGCCGGCGCCGGTTCCCGGCTCTCCTTTCCACCTTCCCCAACCGTAAGAGAGGTTGAACATGACGATGCTCGCGCCATTGACGCTCGATGTTCGGGACGAGCTCCGCCGCGGCGGCGAACCGCTGCCAAGAATTCTCGAGGCGGTCGGCAAGCTTGAGCCGGGCCAACCGCTGCGCTTGCTGACCACATTCGAGCCGATCCCCCTTTACCACGTGCTGGGACGGAAGGGTTTCGGGCACGTGGCATCGCGTCACGGCGAAGGGGAATGGGAAATTTTGTTTACGCCAGGCCAAGCCTCGGCGAGCGAAACGCCGAAGCGGCAGCCGGATGCGAACCGCACCGAACCCGTTGCCCACACCGATTGGCCAACCCCCAAGACCACGCTGGATAACCGCGGGTTGATGCCGCCGGAGCCCATGATCCGCATTTTGCAGACCTTGGAAGAGCTTGCCCCCGGCGAGGTTTTGGAGGCGATCAACGAGCGCAACCCCGTGTTTCTTTATCCCGAGCTCGAGGCGCGCGGGGCCGCGATCAAGGTCGAGCAACGCGATGACGGCGCGTTTCGGCTCCTAATTCGGCGTGGAGGTTAAGCCGATGCGCGAGGATGCGCCGCTGCCCACCGAAGCCAGTGTTCGGGAGGCACTCCATGACGTGATCGACCCCGAGCTCGGCTTCAATATCGTCGATCTCGGCCTGGTTTACGACGTGAACATCGACGGCCGGGTGGTTGACGTGCGGATGACCATGACGACGCCGGGGTGCCCCGCGCAGGGTTTCATTGTCTCCGGCGTGGAAGAGCGTCTGGCGCAAGAAGAGGGGATCACGGGGGTTTTCGTCGATGTGGTCTGGGACCCGCCATGGTCGCCGCGCATGATGTCCCCCGTCGCGAAGGCGCATTTCCGAATTCGCGAGGAATGATCGCGAATGACGGAGAACCCGGAGGCCGAAAGCACGCCTGTGGCCGTGCTCAACCGGCTCTTCATTACGGCGCTCGTGGCCTTGGCAAAGAGCGGCAATGCGGAGGAAGCCTGCCGGCTTGCCGCCGAAGGCTGGTCCAAGCTCCGCCGAGATCTTCCGCACGAAGCAGAGCGCTTGAACGCGGCACTGCACGGTCTTGTGCACTTCCGATCATCTTCTCAAGCAGAAAAGGAGAGTTCCCATGGCTGAACCCAAAGTTTTGGATGTGCGGGCGCTGATTCCCGCGGCACGACACCAGAAGATTTTCGAGACTTACGACAATCTGGGGGTCGGCGAGTCTTTCGTGCTGGTGAACGATCACGACCCCAAGCCGCTGTATTATCAGTTTGATTACGAGCACAAGGGCGCGTTTTCGTGGCGTTACCTGGAACAGGGTCCGGAAGTTTGGCGGGTTGAGATCGGGCGGACCAAGTCTTCCCCAGCAGGCGCGTAATCGGAACGTCCAAGGAACAGGACGGGTTGCGCGGCAACCCGTCCCATGCTTGTGCTTGCCAAGCGACGACAGCGGTCGCAAAGATTGCCGAAACAGTCGTAGGCAAAGCGATGACCACATTAGCCCCCATTCCCTATTCCGATGCCAAACTGCGCCGAATTTTAAGCTCGGTGCGCGTGATTGCCTTGGTCGGCGCCTCGGCCAACTGGAACCGGCCAAGCTATTTCGTGATGAAATACCTGCAAAGCAAAGGCTATCGCGTGATCCCCGTGAACCCGGGTCTTGCCGGGGAAATACTTCTCGGCGAGCGGGTTTATGCCAATCTCCGCGAGATCCCCGAGCCGGTGGATATGGTGGAGATTTTCCGCGCCTCCGATCAGGTCGACCCCATTGTCGATGATGCGATTGCCATCGGGGCGAAAGTCGTCTGGATGCAGCTTGGCGTGCGCAATGACGCGGCAGGCGCTCGGGCGGAAGCGGCGGGGCTTGAGGTGGTGATGAACCGCTGCCCCAAGATCGAATACGGCCGCCTTGCAGGAGAGCTTTCCTGGAGCGGGGTCGATTCGGGCCTGGTGCGCAATCGCCCGCCCGAGGCCCCGACGGAAGCAGCAACCCGCACGCAGCCCCTGCCCGAACATAACATCACCTATGGATTTGAAACGCGGGCGATCCACGCGGGAGCGGCGCCCGATCCGACCACCGGAGCGCGTTCCACGCCGATTTATCAGACCACGTCCTATGTGTTTAAGGATGTGGACCACGCGGCCTCTTTGTTTAACCTGCACAATTTCGGCTATATTTATTCGCGCCTCACCAACCCGACGGTTGCGGTGTTGGAAGAGCGGGTGGCAAACCTCGAAGGCGGGCGCGCGGCGGTTGCCGCGGCATCCGGCCATGCGGCGCAGTTTCTCGCGTTTTTCACCTTGCTCGAGCCGGGCGATGAATTTGTTGCCTCGCGCAATCTCTATGGCGGATCGCTGACGCAATTCGGCCGCTCTTTCCCAAGGCTCGGCTGGAAGTGCCATTTTGTCGACCCCCGCGAGCCGGAGAATTTCGCGCGTGCGCTGACCCCGCGCTGCAAGGCGATTTTCGTGGAAAGCCTGGCCAACCCCGGCGGGATTGTCGTCGATCTCGAAGCCATCGCCAGGATTGCGCATGACGCCGGCATTCCCCTGATTGTCGATAACACGCTGGCCTCGCCCTATCTCTGCCGCCCGATCGAATGGGGGGCGGACCTCGTTGTGCACTCCACCACCAAGTTCCTTTCCGGCCACGGCCATGCTTTGGGCGGGGTCTTGGTGGAATCGGGGAAGTTTGACTGGTCGCAGGACGGGCGGTTTCCTTCGCTGACCGAGCCCGAGCCCGCTTATCACGGCTTGCGCTTCTTTGAGAATTTCGGCGATTTCGCCTTCACCACCAAGGCGCGTGCGGTGGCGTTGCGCGATTTCGGCCCGACCATGGCGCCCATGAACGCGTTTCTGACCATCACCGGCATCGAAACCCTGCCGGTGCGCATGGAGCGGCATGTGCAGAATGCGCAAAAAGTAGCGGAATTTCTCGAGGCCCACCCCAAAGTGGCCTGGGTTTCCTATGCGGGGCTGAAATCAAGCCCGTTTTACGCCTTGGCGCAAAAATACATGCCCCGAGGCCCCGGCGCGGTCTTCACCTTCGGCGTGAAAGGCGGCTACGCGGCAGGGGTGAAGCTTGTGGAGAGCGTGCGGCTGTTTTCGCACCTCGCCAATATCGGCGATACCCGAAGCCTGATTTTGCATCCGGCTTCCACGACGCACCGCCAGTTAACCGAAGAGCAGCAAATCGCGGCCGGAGCAGGGCCGGACGTGGTGCGGCTTTCCATCGGGCTGGAAAGCGCCGAGGATCTCATCCGCGACCTGGAGATGGCGCTCGCGGCGTGCGGCGACTGATGCACCAAGAGTGTTGAAGATTGGCTTAGCCGGCGGCGAGCCAGTCTTCAATCAGCCGCCGCGCGATGGAATCGCCGCGCGGCAACGCGAAGCCCAAGGCCTTGTGGTTGCGGAGCTCTTCGCGCGTGAACCAGCGCGCATCGCGGAGTTCCTGGGGGTCGATGCGGATCTCCTCGCTCAGCCCCTCGGCATAAAAGCCGAGCATGATGGAGGCCGGAAACGGCCAGGGTTGGCTGGAATGATAGAACACGCGGCCGACCCGCACGCCGGTTTCTTCCAAGACCTCGCGCGCGACCGCTTCCTCTAAGGTTTCACCGGGTTCGACGAAACCGGCCAAGGTGGAATACATGTTGAGCCGCGGAAACCGGTGCGAATGGCCCAGCAGCGCCCGCTCGCCCCGCACGACCAGCATGATGACGGCGGGATCCGTGCGGGGGAAATGCTCGGCGCCGCAGTGCGTGCAGGCCATAATATGGCCGGCGCTGCGCGGCTCGCAGGGATGGCCGCAGACGCCGCAGAACCGATGCCGCGCCCGCCAATGCATCATCGCGCGCGCATGGGCAAGCACGGCAGCCTCCGGAGCCGGCAAGACGCCCGCAAGGTTGCGCAGCTCCTCGAATGCGGCGCCTCCTTCCGGCAAGAGCGCGAGTGGATCTTCGGCCCCGATCTCCAGAGCAAAACAGGCTCTCTCCTCCCAGAGGCCGAGGAAGACCCAGGCTTGCGCATCGGCTCGGAGCGCCGCTGCCTGATCAGCCCTCAGAAAAACCGCCTGCGGCGTGCCCTCTTCCTGCAGCCGCACGAGATGCCGCCCGCGCCAGACCGGCACGAACAAACTCTCCGCATTCTCAAGAGCCGCGGCAATCCACGCCGCATCTTCGCGCCGTTCGACCGCGCGATCGAGCGGGCTGCCGGAATAGAAATTCGCACGAGACGGGCGAATAGGAGACTCGATCAAGATAAGGGCCACCCCGGAAAGCTTAAGGGTGCCATTTGCGGCACGGTATAGCAATATATAGCACGTGTAGAGTGTGTGAGCGGGGGCGCCTGCAAGGGCAAGCTCCGAAGCTTGCGAGGGGTAGAAAGCTTTGGAAGAATGTTTTCGTCAGAGAACCGTGCAAGGTTCTGCCATGCTCCAGCGTGCCGCCTCTCCGCAACGTGCCTCTGCCAGGCAAGACGGCCCGGTTTTCGCCGCCATTGATCTCGGCACCAACAATTGCCGGCTTTTGGTGGCCACCCCGGCCGGCAGCGGCTTTCGCGTGCTGGACAGTTACAGCCGCCCGGTTCGCTTGGGTGAAGGTCTGCTGCGTACGGGCGAGCTTTCCGCCGCGGCGATGGACCGCGCCGTGGCTGCGCTTTCGGCTTGCGCGGAAAAGCTTGGGCCTCGCAAGCTGGCGGGCATGCGTGCGGTGGCGACCGCAGCCGTCAGACAAGCCCGAAACGGCGAGGCGTTTTTGGAACGCGTGCGGGAGCAGACCGGCATTGCGCTGGAAGTGATCTCGCCGCGCGAGGAAGCCGAACTCGCTTTGGAGGGCTGCACACCGCTGCTTTGGCGCGAGAAGGGCAGACGCGCCCTGCTCTTCGACATTGGTGGCGGCTCGACCGAGCTGATCTGGGTGCGGTTGGCACGGCCCCCGAAGCGGCCGCACTTCGTCGGCTACTGCTCGTTGCCGCTCGGGGTGGCAAGCCTTGCGGAACGCTTCGGAACAGGGGCTTTCAGCCAAGGGACTTTTGCAGCAGCGGTTGCGGAAATCGAGTCGCGCTTGTTGCCGTTTGAGCAGGTGCATTGCATCTCCCGCGAGATTGCCCTGGGCGGGGTGCTGCTTTTGGGCACCAGCGGAACGCTGACCACGGTGGCCGGGGTGGTGTTGGGCCTGCCCCGCTACCACCGCCCGCAAATTGACGGAGTGGTGCTTTCGCATACCGATGTCACGCAAGCGCTGGCGCGGCTTTCCGCCTTGGATCCCGAGCGGCTTGCCGCCCACCCTTGCGTGGGCGCCGACAGGGTTGACTTTGTGCTGCCGGGCTGCGCGATTCTCGCCGCCATTTTCAAGCTCTGGCAAACGCCGCGCGCGGTGGTGGCCGATCGAGGCCTCCGCGAAGGCATGCTTTTGCGCATGATGGCCTCCGCACGGCGAGGGCGTGCGCGGCGCAATGCTGCCGGCTTTTCTCCCGAAAACGGACGTTGCGCATGAGCCAAATGCCGAAGAAGCCCTTCGGAAAGAAACCGGATGTGTTGCCCGGACGCGCGGTTTCCGTGGTCTTGAAGCCGGGCAAGGGCCGCTCGGCGAGCTCGCAGCGCTGGCTTGCCCGCCAGCTCAACGACCCTTATGTGCAGGCGGCACATGCCGCCGGATGGCGCTCTCGCGCGGCGTTTAAGCTGATCGAACTGGATGAGCGCTTCGGCCTTTTGTGCCGCGGCGCACGCGTGCTGGATTTGGGCGCGGCCCCGGGCGGTTGGAGCCAGGTTGCCCGAAACCGCGGGGCGGGCATCGTGGTTGCCGTCGATCTTTTGCCGATTGCGCCGCTTCCGGGCGTGCGTTTTATCGAAGGGGATTTTACCGATCCCGCCGTGCAAACGCGGATTACCGCGGCGCTCGGAGGCCCGGCGAACCTCGTGCTTTCGGACATGGCGCCGAATGCGACGGGGCATGCGGCGACCGATCATCTGCGCATCATCGCCTTGGCGGAGGCGGCAGCGGCTTTTGCGCTTTCCATCCTTGCCCCCGGCGGGGCGTTTCTTGCGAAGGTCTGGCAAGGCGGGACGGAACGGGAGCTGCTGGCCACGCTGAAAAAAAGTTTTGCCCGGGTGCGACATGCCAAACCCCCGGCGAGCCGGCCGGAATCGCGGGAACTTTACGTGGTTGCGCAGGGCTTTCGGCCGCTCGCCTGAAATGAAAGGCTGCAACGCCCGAGAAACGCTTGCGCCCAAACCGCTTTCTGCTTATCTGCTCGCGCCATAGTCGCGAAAAGGTTGCGCATGGCTCCCGACAATCCGTTTCCCCAGAAGTTTGAGGCCACCCCAATCGAGGCCGGCAACGGGCGCATACCCGAGGCGCTGGCTTTCGACGATGTCTTGCTGGTGCCGAACTATTCGAATGTCTTGCCGACCGAAACCGATGCGAGCACTCGGCTCACGCGCCGGATTGGGCTGAACATCCCGCTGGTGGGTTCGGCCATGGATACGGTGACGGAAAGCGCGATGGCGATTGCGCTGGCGCAGCACGGCGGCATCGGCGTTATTCACAAAAACCTCAGCATTGCCGAGCAAGCGGCCCAGGTGCGCCAGGTGAAAAAATTCGAATCGGGAATGGTGGTAAACCCGCTGACCATCCACCCCGATCAGACCCTGGCGGAGGCGCGCGCTTTGATGGCCGCGCATCGGATTAGCGGCGTGCCGGTGGTGGAGCGCGGCTCGGGCCGGCTGGTCGGGATTCTGACCAATCGGGATGTGCGGTTTGCGACCGACCCGACGCAAAAAGTCTCTGAGCTGATGACGCGGGAAAACCTGGTTACCGTCTCGCCCGATGTGCTGCCCGAACAAGCCCGCCAGCTTTTGCACAAATACCGGATCGAGAAGCTTTTGGTGGTGGATGAGGCCTATCGCTGCATCGGCCTGATCACCGTGAAAGATATGGACAAGGCCGAGAAGCACCCGCTGGCGAACAAGGACGAGTTGGGCCGGCTGCGCGTGGCGGCGGCGGTTGGGGTGGGAGAAGCCGGGATTGAGCGCGCCCGGGCGTTGCTGGAAGCCGAGGTGGACGTGCTCGTGGTGGATACCGCGCACGGCCATTCGGCGGCGGTGCTGGCCACCGTGGCGGCGATTAAGAAGCTGACCAACGCGGCGGATGTGATCGGCGGCAATGTGGCAACGCCGGAGGCCGCGTTGGCCTTGATCGAAGCCGGGGCGGATGCGGTCAAGATCGGCATCGGCCCGGGAAGTATTTGCACCACGCGGGTGGTGGCCGGGGTGGGCGTGCCGCAGTTTACCGCGGTGTGGGAAACGGCGCGCGTCTGCCACGCGCACGGCGTGCCCGCGATTGCCGACGGCGGCATTCGCAATTCCGGCGATATTGTGAAAGCGATCGGCGCGGGCGCCGATTGCGTGATGGTGGGAAGCCTGCTTGCCGGCACCGACGAAGCCCCCGGCGAAGTCTTTCTCTACCAGGGTCGCTCGTATAAATCCTATCGCGGCATGGGCAGTCTGGGTGCGATGGCGCGCGGTTCGGCGGACCGTTATTTCCAGCAGGAAATTACCGATACGTTGAAGTTGGTGCCGGAGGGGATCGAGGGCCGGGTTCCTTATAAAGGACCGGTGGCGCAGGTGCTCCATCAGCTTGTGGGCGGGCTGAAGGCCGGCATGGGCTATACCGGCAGCGCCACCATTGCCGAGCTGCAGCGCAATGCCCGGTTCCGGCGGGTGACGAGCGCGGGGATTCGCGAAAGCCACGTGCATGATGTGGCGATCGACCGCGAAGCCCCGAATTACCGCGTGGAGACATAGACCCCACGGGGAAATTGCAATCGCTTCAAGAGAGAAGGTGCGAGCGAGACCTTCTCGGAGAGTCCGATGAGCGAATCAAGGCCGTCCGGTGCTCTTCTTTCAAGCCGCATCGGCGGCTTGGCGGCCCGGACGGCCTTGCCGCTGGTAGTGCCGCCGTTTGCCGCGCTGGTCTACCCGCTGATTCTGGAAGCTTTTCACGCGTGCGTGACCTCGTTGATGAGCGGCCATGCGGCCGCCCCTGCTCTCCGGACGGCGCTTGCCGTGCTGTTGCTGATCCTCGCCCTGGCAATGCCGATGCTCGCGCTGCTGAGCGCATTCTCGCTTGGGGAGATCCAAGAGCCGAGCCTCGCACAAAGGCGCGCGCGAGCGGTGGCTCTGCTTGCCGTGGCGGCGCCGCCGATGTTCGTGTTTTTGGGCGTCGAGCTCTACATATTGAAAGACCCGGTGCCGGAGCTTTGGCTTTGGGCTGCGTTCTGGCTGGCCGCGGCAGGGTTGGTGGTATTCTCCGATAGCAAGACCACGATTGCCTCCCTGCCCGGTGCCAAACCTGCCCGTGCCGGCCTTCGCGTGGTGCACGGCCTGTCGGCGCTCGGCATTCTGGTGATTTTTCTTGCTCTCCATTTGGCGAATCATTTGACGTTCGTGGCCGGGCCGGAGGTCTACCGCGCGGTGATGAAGACCGTGCGCCGCGTCTATCGGCAGGAGGTGTTGCAGCCGCTGCTGATTGCGCTGTTTTTGTTCCAGGTCGGCAGCGGCGTTTATCTCGCCACGCGGGCGAGTGCGCAGCCGATGGATCGCTTCCGCAGTTTTCAGATCGGCAGCGGTGTTTTTCTCGCCGCTTATGTGCTCGGCCATATGAATTCGGTGTTTGTATTTGGGCGGCTCTATCTCGGCATTGATACCGATTGGAGTTTCGCAACCGGCGCGCCGGCCGGATTGATCAAGGACGCCTGGAATATTCGCTTGGTACCACATTATGGCCTTGGTGTCTTTTTCGTTCTTTCGCATTTAGCGGCCGGGGCGCGAGCAGTGATGTTGACGCATGGGGTGCGCAAGGCTTACGCGGATCGCTTTCTGATCGGGAGCGCAACGGCAGCGGCGGGGCTCGCTTTTGTGATTTTGTTCGGGATGTCCGGCGGCAGGCTGAGCTTCGCACTTCCGTGATTCATGCGCTCATTCGCGAGGGATTGGAGGTGCAAATGATGCGGAGCAAGTCTTGTTCCTTCAGAGCTTAACCTCAATTCAACCCGAGCGTCAGCTTCAAGGCCTGATCCACCTGATGCATGAGCCGGCAGTGCCCTATGGTTTTGTCGATTTCGCGATTCAGCACCGTGGCCAAGTTGTCCGTCACGACCACGGAGTCCGTGCGTAGGCCCATTGTTTGACCCGCCGGGTCCACTCGCTTGATCGCCACGCTTATAAATTATCGTAAGCCTCCATGCCCGGGGCATCCCAGCCTTCGGCAAACGTCCGCAAACGAAGACAGGTTTCCAACGCCTCGTCGGGGGTCCAGCCCAATTCTTCGATACTGTGCGGTATCTTTACCGTAACGGCATTGCCCGGACGGTAGTGCGACCGCTCGATGTTCGGCGTCGGCGTGCTCGTTGTTTTCTCGGCACACTGTGGGATTTCCATGACCACTGCGTTCCTGGCGGATCGTATGTCGGTGTCGATCGCTACCACTTCTTGCATTTCAATACTCGGGGCCCAGCTCTTGAATAGCCTGTGGAGTCAGCAGGTCATTTTTAGCTCCAGATTTTGATAGTTCGGCCGACGGCGATAGAATCTCCAACAGGTTTTGTTGCATGACCCGAGAATAGGCCGGGCTAAACCTTGGAGAAAACAGGATGGGTGAGGCGACCCGGAATCTCTATCTGCACCAATGATGCTTACGTGAGTAGCCGTGCTCCCTCAGGGCTTAGGGTGCCTTGCTCCTGCATGCTCGTAAGTTTTGCCTCCCAGGTATTGGTGAAGCGCCACATATTGACCAGCCGGGCCGTGGAAAGCAGAGAGGTAGGGAAAGGAAGCGACTTCTGCATCACCAACTCGGGCAGCACAAAATGCCGAAGGCCGCGCTGTGCGAGCTTCAGGCAGAAATCCGCTTCGGCGAACGCATCCTCGCAATAGGCATCGGTAAACCCGCCGGCTTCTTCATACCGCGCACGCTCGACCAAGAGCGCCGCGGCAGAAAGGGCGGGAACCGGAAGCGGCTTGGGTTTTCTGCCCTCGGCAGAGGAAGGGGGAAGGGTTCGCTCTGCCGACCATAGCCCCTCGCAGGCCGAAAGCCGGCGAAAGCGAAACGCGGCCGGATGCTCGGTGTTGTCGGCTCCGTCCATGATAAGCCGAGGGCCCAAAGCACCCGCTTTGGGCAACGCGGTATAAGCGGCAAGCATCTCGGAAAGCCAGCCCGGCTTGGTCGGCAAGACATCGGGGGCAAGCAGAAAAAGATACCGCCCACGGGCAAAATTTGCGCCGAGATTGTAGGCCCCCGCCTGCCCGAGCACCCGCTTGCCGTAGAGCAGCCGCGACGAGAGCTCTTCGAACAAAGGCAGGTCCTGACAGAGCAGCAGGGCAGCCTCGTAGAGTGCCGGGTTATCGATCACGTAGAGCATCTCGGCCCGATGAAGGTCAGCGTCATCGGCAAAGGCGGCGAGCTGGCGCGCAATCCGCTCGGGTTCTTCCGCCACGCGAATAATGAAGGAGACGGTGATTTCCGCTTGCGCGCGAGAGGGGGAAAACACCATCGGGGCCACCGGCGCCGCGGCTTTCGGCGGCCAGACAGCAGCCAGGGCCGGTGCTAAGTGATCGGCCAATGCCGTGCGGACCTCGCGCAAGGAAAACGGCAGGGCATCCATCAACGCCTGGGCGGCCAGGCGGGGCTCCGCAGGCAACGGCTCAATCGGCACTCGAAGATAGGCTTCCCGCGTTGTCCCCTGCCGCACAAGGAGATACCCGCAAGCGGCCTGAGCAGCCGCCGGCACGCGGACCAAAGCGATGAAGCCTGCCTCGTCGTCGGGTTGCGCGGCGCCGGCTTTGAGAAGCTCCGCCCGCGCGTCAAACCGCGGATGACGATGCCATGCGCCGATCAGCTCTACGGGCATACCACCCGGGGTGCAGAATGTGAGCGAAAGAGAAAGCGCCGGATCGAAGGTTGCCCAACCGCGAACCAATACCCCAAGGCCCGGAATGGCAAAGGCGGGATCCGGCGAGATGAACAATCCGCGTCTGGGGGAGGAAAGCCGCTCGGGAAGATCCTCGATGGCCTCGTGCCACAAACGGCGCAGCGTGGCGCTTTCTTCTCCTGTCAGGGCTTCTTCGGCGCTCGATTGCGCGAGCAAATCGAGCGCCGTGAGGCGCGTGGGCGCATCGAGAGTGGCAAACACCTCGGCAAGCGCGTCTATGCCGTGGTCGGCGGCAAAGGCATCCTGCAGGGGTTGTTGCCAGGCTCGGGCCTCCGAAGCAGCGGTAAAGACACAGCCCTCTCCGGTTTCGTAGGGTGGGATCCGCGCCAAAAGCACAAAACGCTCCAGCGCCTCTTCCCAAGGTTTCGGGTTCGGCAATCGCCCGCGCGATGTCCACTGCGGCACGAAGGGCTCTCCGGTAGGGTCTAAGGCGGAAAGCACGGTGATCACCCCGGCAGGATCTGCAATTTTACCCAAAAGCAGAAGCCGGCCGGGAATGGGCAAAACGGCGGCGTCGAGGGAAAGCCGCACATGCCGCTCGATTTCGTGGGGCAGTCGAACCAAAAGCCTCGCCCCCTCGCCCGCGAACGCCGCGGCTGCGAGCGGTGCGGAAACGGCGGGGGCAAGCCGCGCCAACATTTGCCGTAATTCGTTCCGGTATTGATGGGTGAACGAAGCGAACATCTCGGAATCATCGGAAAGCGGGGCTTCCAACCGAAGCGCGCTGCCGTCTGAAAGTGCGAGGTGCAGCACAAGGACTTTGCCATCGACACGGCGCGCATCCACGCGCGCCAGCGCCATTAAGCCGCATTGCTCCGGCCCGCACGCCGCTTCCGGCCCAAGCACAAGCGCCACATCCGGGCGCGGGAGACGGCAAAAATGGTGCGTCAAATCATAGCGGGCCGCGCCGAGCTCCGCCGCCATGGCCGTGATGCTCCGCACCCCCTCCAAAAGCCAGCCGATAATGAAAAGATTGCCGTCGCGCAGGTATGCAAAATCGATGCACCAGCGCGGCTCGGGTAGCTCCGGCACTCTTGGGAACTTTGCACGCTCCGGCGGGGTTTTGGTTTTTTGTTTCAGGCGCGCCATGAGTTTTCCCGCTATCGGTTTCGCCTGGTTTAGAAATATCCTTCGCGCTTCTTGCGCTCCATGGAGGCCGGCTGGTCGTGATCGATAACCCGCCCGCTTCGCTCGGAAAAGCGGGATTCTTCGGTCTCGCGAATGATATCGGCAAGGCTTGTAGCGTCGGAGAGCACCGCGCCGGTCAACGGGTAGCAGCCGAGCGTGCGAAAACGCACGCGTTGCAGTTTGACTTCCTCGCCCGGCGCAAGGGGAAACCGATCGTCATCGACCATGATCAACGTCCCGTCCCGTTCCACCACCGGCCTTTCGGAAGCGAAATAAAGCGGCACCACCTCGATATTTTCTTGTGCAATATAGCGCCAGATATCGAGTTCGGTCCAGTTGGAGAGGGGGAAGACGCGCGCAGTTTCACCGGGGCCGAGACGCGTATTATAAAGATTCCAAAGTTCCGGTCTTTGCCTGCGCGGATCCCAGGCATGGTTGCTGTTGCGAACCGAAATGATCCGCTCTTTCGCGCGCGAAGCTTCCTCATCGCGCCGCGCGCCGCCGAAGGCAAAATCGAACTTGTAACGATCAAGCGCTTGCTTAAGGGCTTCCGTTTTCATGATGTGCGTATACGTCGTCGGATCGTGGGTAAACGGAGTGATACCTTGGCGAAGCCCTTCCTCATTGGTGTAGACGATGACGCGAACGCCGTACCGCTCCGGCAGGCGATCGCGAAAGGCAATCATCTCGCGAAATTTCCATTTCGTATCGATATGCAAAAGCGGAAAGGGTAACGGCGCCGGATAGAAAGCCTTACGCGCCAAATGCAACAGCACCGAGGAATCCTTGCCGATGGAGTAAAGCATAACGGGATTTCTTGCCTCTGCGGCAACTTCCCGAAAAATTGCAATGCTTTCGTCTTCAAGCTGCTTCAGCGCATTGTTACGAAACGCATTCATTCTTCTTGTTCTCCCCAACTAAAGGAAGCCCCTCCCCATCGCCACCAGGATTTGGGCAGAAGTTCCGCCGCACGCTTGGCTTGTTCCGCGCGCTCATAAAGCCCGAAACATGTCGGCCCGGAGCCGCTCATGCGCGCAAGAAGGCAGCCTTCGGTTGCCGCAATTGCGGCCAAAACCTCGGCAATAGGCGGGCAAAGCGCGCACGCCGCCTGTTCCAGATCGTTGCGCAAAGGCCGAAGATCCTCCGCCATCTTCCGCGCGTTCAGCCAAAAAGGCGGAAGCCTTACCGGCTCGCTCGGCGGCAAGGAATGGGCACGAAAGACCGAAGCGGTGGCAAGCTTGATGCCGGGATTGGCAAGCACCAAGCCGAAGGTTGGAAGTTTCGGGGCTTCTGCGACGTGCTCGCCCACGCCGGAGATGCGGGCGGGGCGGGAGCGAAGACAGACCGGCACATCGGCGCCGAGAGAGAGGGCAACCTTAAAGAGCTCCGCCTTGGCAAGCGGGGCATAACGGCGTGCAAGCAAACGCAGCGCAGCGGCGGCATCCGCCGAGCCTCCGCCAAGCCCGGCCGCAACCGGAAGATTTTTCACAAGCTTCAATGCCGCATTCGGAATGATTCCGGAACGTTCTCCCCAAGCCTTCACGGCGCGCAACACCAAATTCTCGGAATCATCCAGCGCTTGGGCAAAGGGTCCGGCGACCTGCAGCGAAAGCGTCTCGGCCTGGGTGAGGCTTAAGGTATCCGCCGCCGCGGCGAAGACCACCAAACTCTCAAGCAGGTGATAGCCGTCGGCGCGTTTTCCCAAAATGTGTAGAAACAGATTGACTTTCGCCGGCGCGGGTTCCTCCGCTCCGTTCGCAATCTCTTGATCCTTCAGCACTTAGCGAGCCTGTTCATTCGCCGCTGTCTGCCCGCTTAAAGCAAGTTGTGCTTCCCGCAGCTTTGCTTTCAGTGCGGGGATATCCTCGGGATCGGGCTTCAGCGTCAGCGCCAGTTGCCATTGATACGCGGCCTGCAGCTTAGCTCCATCCGCCCAATAGGCATCACCCAAATGGGCATTGATGGTGGCATCCTCGGGTTCCAGCTCTGCCGCCCGTTCCAGCATGCGCACCGCGCCTCGGATATCTCCTTGGCGGAAGAGTACCCAACCGAGACTATCGATAATGGCGCCGTCGTCGGAGCGTTGGCGAAGCGCCGCTTCCAGCATCTGCCGCGCCTCGGTGAGATTTCGTCTTTGCTCGGCCCAAGAATAGGCGAGATAATTCAGCACGTAAGGTTGATTGGGCGCAAGGCGTAACGCCTCTTTGAGATCGGCCTCCGCCTTTTCCCACTCATGGGAGCGGTCATACGCGATCCCGCGGGCGAAGAACAACACCCAATTCCCCGGCTGGGGTTCGCCGATTCTGGAAATAGCGGTATTATAGGCCGCGATGGCCTCCGCATAGCGGTTCTTTTCGCGCAGAATATCGCCAAGCTCCGCCGCCGCTTCGGGGCGCGAGGGATATTCCGCAATCAGCTCGTGCAGCAGCGCGATGGCTTCTTCGCTCTCACCCGCCTGGTTTTCGAAGGAAGCCCGGCGCAATTGCACAAGCGGATAATAGGGGTCGCTCTCCGGCACACGCGCGAGCGCATGGAGCGCCGCATGAAAATGCTTGGCGGCGGCAAAATTGTCGGCCATCAACAACCGCGCGGCGGTGAAATCGGGGCGCAAATCCAGAGCAAGCCGCGCCAGCACCATGGAGTATTCGCGTTCGTTTTGTTGCACCAACGAGGCGCCGAGCGCAAGATACGCCTCCGCCATTCCGTCCGTAGGCGTTGCGATCGGCTGGGCGGTGATGTGTTTCATCAGGGTTGGAACGACAATGCCGATCGGATCGCCGGTGCGCCCAAGCGCCTCGAGGATATTCGTGGCCTCGGCCATTTGCCCCTGACGGGCTTTCCAGCTTGCCAGAAGCTGCCCAAGCCGCAAATTGAGCCCGCCATATTGCTGCGCCGCAGCCTGGTAAAATCGCTCGGCATCCGCGCCGCGGCCGGCAACATCGGCGATCAAGGCCGCATGCAGCAGATAGACCGCCCGCAATTGGCTGCGTTCCAGATAGGGCCGCAGGGTGGCCTCTGCCGCATCCGTGCGGCCGGCGCCTTGCTCTGCCCAGGCCACCAGCAAGGGCTGGACCAGCTGGGTTACTCCTTCATGCGGCAGCGCATCGAAGCGCGCGGCGGCGCGGTCCCAATCCCCGGCGCGGGCCGCTTCATTAGCAAGCAGCAACTGGGCCGTTGCATTCTGGGGAAGCTGGGGAGCAAGCCGCAAAGCTTCGGGTTGCCCGTCCAGGAGGCTCGCCAAAAACGCGCGCTCCAGAATGTCCTGGCTGGACGGATCTTTTTCATGCGCGGCCAGCAGCGCGGTGGCGGCGGTTTCAAAATCATCGTGATCGGCGGCATAGGTGCCGATCAGGAAATCTCCATACAAATTGGATGGATCCGGCGGGTCCACCGCATTCCTTGCCGCGCAGGCGGACAGGAGCGTGATTGCAAGAAGGACGCCGCGCGGACGAGAAACCATTTGCATCATTTTTCAATCCTACAGGGTTTCGCCACGCCGTAAAAGGTTTCGGAAACTTTCCTCCCACCGACACCCGGCCGGCTGCGTGTAAAAATAGTCGCTTTCGCCTCGCTTTCTTCCCGAGAATTCACATACCGCCCGGATAATTGGGCCCGCCGCCGCCCTCGGGGGGAACCCAATCGATGTTTTGCCCGGGATCCTTTATGTCGCAGGTTTTGCAATGCACGCAATTGGGTGCATTGATTTGTAATTTCGGTGCTCCCTCTTCCGCCCCGACCACCTCGTAGACCCCTGCCGGGCAGTAGCGACTTTCCGGGCTTCGAAAACGTTGCCAATTCTCCGGAAACCAACGCGCAGGATCCCGAAGCTTCAAGTGGCAAGGCTGATCCTCCTCATGGTTGGCATTGCTGATAAACACCGAACTCAACCGATCGAATGTGAGTATGCCATCGGGTTTCGGGTAAGCAATGGGCGTGGCTTTGTCCGCGGGAAGCAGCGTGGCGTGGTCGGGATGGGCATGCCGCAACGTCCAGGGCGCGCGTCCGCGGAAGACATAAGTGTCCAGCCCCGCGTGCAAAAGCCCGCCCCATAGCCCAAACTTGGCAAAGCCCGGGCGGATATTCCGCGCCTGATAAAGCTCCTGCCAAAGCCAGCTTGCGCGGAATCGCTCCGGATAGGTGGAAAGTTCGGCCGGGCGATCGCCACGCAATGCCTCCGCCACCGCTTCGGCCGCCATCATGCCGGATTTCATCGCCGCATGCGAGCCCTTGATTTTCGGCACGTTCAGAAACCCGGCGGCATCGCCGATCAAAAGCCCGCCCGGAAAGGTCAATCCCGGCAGGGCTTGCAGCCCGCCCTCTACCAAGGCGCGCGCCCCGTAACCGATGCGCCGGCCGCCCTCGAACATGGTCCGGATGGCCGGATGGATCTTGAATCGCTGCAGTTCCTCAAACGGCGAAAGCCACGGGTTGCGGTAATCAAGCCCCACCACGAAGCCGAGCGATACCAGCCCTTCGCCGAAATGATAGATAAACGAGCCGCCGTAGGTTTTCCAATCCAGCGGCCAGCCGATGGTGTGAATGACCAAACCCGGCGTATGTTTTTCGCGGGGAATTTCCCACAATTCCTTAACGCCCAGAGCGTAGGTTTGCGGCGCGGACTCCTTTGCCAGCCCGAACCGCCCGATGAGCCGCTTCGCCAGCGACCCGCGGCAGCCTTCCGCAACCAGCGTGTAAGCGGCGCGAAGCGCCATGCCCGGCTGATAGTTCGGGCCCGGCGTGCCATCCTTACGCACCCCCATATCGCCCGTGAGAATGCCGACCACGCGGCCGTCTTCTTCCAGAAAATCCGCCGCGGCAAATCCCGGATAAATCTCCACGCCCAGGGCTTCCGCCTTTTGCGCAAGCCAGCGGCAGACATTGCCGAGGCTGACGACATAGTTGCCCTCGTTCCGCATCTGCGGCGGCGTGGGCAAACGAAACGCGCGTTTTTCGGTCAGCAAGAGAAACCGATCGTCCCGGGCAGGCGTGGCAAGCGGAATCTCCTCCGGGTTCCAGCCAGGCAGAAGCTCGTTCAAAGCCCTGGGTTCCATGACCGCGCCGGAGAGGATATGTGCCCCGACCTCGCTGCCTTTCTCGACCACGCAGACGCTCCGCTCCGGCTCCAACTGCTTGAGCCGGATGGCCGCGGCAAGCCCGGCCGGCCCCGCGCCGACCACGACGACATCAAACTCCATGACCTCGCGCGCGGGCGTTTGCTCACTCATTCTCCAGAGCTCCTTGCTGCATTGCCTTTGGCTATGGAGGTTTGGCTATAAAGCAATGCGCAAACGGAGCAATATCGGCCACGCGTGGAGAGAGCGAAAATGTCGGATGCGTTGTCGGCGCTGAAACTGCAACTGGAATGGGGAGCCGATGAAGCGCTGTGCGAACAGGCTCTGGACCGACGCGGGCGCGCCGTGCCGCCGGCGTCCCAGCCGAGCGTCGCGAGCGCGATCCCTGCATCGCCCGCCTCTTTCGCGCTTGCGCCGGATTTGTTTCGCGGCGGGGCGGTCTCGCGCGCCGAAGCCCTCGCGAACGCGGCGCAGACTCTCGAGGAACTCCGGCTTGCCCTCGCCGGTTTCGAGGACTGCACGCTCCGCGCCGCCGCGACCAATCTGGTCTTTGCCGACGGGAACCCCGAAGCGGGTCTGATGTTCATCGGCGAAGCCCCAGGCGCCGAAGAAGACCGTGCCGGCCTGCCTTTCGTCGGCCCTTCGGGGCAGTTGCTTGACCGGATGCTCCGCAGCATCGGCCTGGATCGGAGTAAGTTTTTGATTACCAACGTTATTCCCTGGCGCCCGCCGGGCAACCGCAACCCCACCGATGCCGAGGTGACGCTGTGTTTGCCGTTTGTGTTGCGCCATATTGCCTTGGTGCGGCCGAAGCTTTTGGTGCTGCTTGGCGCGCTGGCAACCAAAGCCATCACCGGCAACAACGCCGGGATCCGCCGCTTGCGCGGAAAATGGCTGGACGTGCGCATTCCTTCTCTGGCAGATCCGGTGCCGGCGCTGCCGATGTATCATCCGGCCTATTTGTTGCGCACCCCGGGGGCGAAGCGGGAGGCATGGGCGGACTTGATAACGTTAAAATTACGTCTCGATCGTGTTTTCACAAAAAATTGATTAAAATGACCGATCTCAAAAAACTCTCTAAATAAAATTTTTCTTATTTTTTAAACTTTTCTTATTCTTGAGGCATTGCCAACGGCGCCCTTGCCCGTTAGGGCGCTGGCTCATGCGAGGAATAGGTCACGCGTTCTGGAACTTTCCGGCCGCGCACGTCATTCTGGCCGGCGCCGCCTTCATCGCAGGGGCAACGGTTTCCAAAGCGTATGCCGAGGCGGATGATACCGCTTTTGCGCTGCCGCGCGTCTCGCCCGACGGCAGAACAGAGGTGATGCTGCCGCAGCCCTTGGAGCCGGGGATGGCGGTGCGGTTCCAGCGGGTGTTTGCGTTGCAGGCGCGCGGCGATATCGCGGCCGCGGTGCGCGAGTCGGAAGGGTTGGATATCCATTCCCCGCTTGGCGCCGGGCTTTTTGGCCACGTGCTCGCCGATCGGTTCTTGAACCCGCATTATCGGGCCAGTATCGAAGAATTGACGGATTGGCTGAACCGCTACCCCACCCTTCCGGACGCGCCGGCCATTCGTGCGCTGCTGCTGCGCCGCCAGCCGCACACCGCAGCGCCGCCTTCGCAGCCTCAAGCGACGGCAGCGAGCCCCGCCGCTTCCGAAAGCATGGCGGTGATCGAAGATGCGTTCGGGCCGTCTTTTCCACGCAACCCCGCTTTGGACCAAACCGTGCGCATTTTTTCCCGTGACGGGAATCCCGGCCGGGCTTTGCGGCTTTTGGCACGCACAAAGGGCCTGACGCCGCTTTACGGCGCGACGCTGCGCGCAGAGCTGGCGCGCGCGGCCTTCGCCGCCAACAAAGACGCCACCGCACGCGCGCTGGCCGTTGCGGCATGGCACCAAAGCCGCGGAGAGGTAGGGCTTGCGGCCTATGTCGCGGGACTTGTCGCCTGGCGCGAAGATCGCCCTGCCGAAGCCGCGCGCTGGTTTGATGCGGCTGCCGGCAGTGTGAACGCTCCGAAAGCGCTTGTGGCCGCCGGAAACTTCTGGGCTGCGCGCGCGCATCGGGTGATGCACGATGCGGAGGGGGCCCGGGTTCGCCTGGAACGCGCCGCCTCGGTGCCGCGAAGCTTTTACGGTATTCTGGCCGCGCGTCTTCTGAAACGGCTGCACTCCGCCCGCGGCTTCGGCGTGCTCGGAGAAGCCGATGTCGAGGCAATTGCAGCCACCGAGGAAGGAAGCCGCGCCTTTGCCCTCTTGCAAATCCACCAGAGCAAGCGTGCCGGTGCGGAACTTCGCCAATTGCTGACCCGCAGCCAAAACACGCCCGGGCTTCAAGGCGCGGTGCTACGTGTGGCGGAGGCGGCCGAGCTTTTTGATGTTACGGCGGAATTCGGCCCCCTCGTGCAGCGCGGCGGCGATGGGCCGGTAACCGTCCAGGAAATTTCCGCCCTGCCCGTGCCGCATCTTGCGCCCCGCAGCGGCTTTTGCCTCAACCCCGCTCTGATTTACGCGCTGGCTCGGCTTGAATCGAATTTCGACGCCTCTGCAACCTCTCCCAAGGGCGCGCAGGGGCTGCTTCAGATCCGGCCGCTGACCGCGGAGTTTCTGGCAAGCATGAGCAAAACCCAAGCCGCGCGACCGCTTTTGCGGGATCCGGCGGTGAATCTGGAGCTTGGGCAACGATACTTGCTGCACCTCGCCGGGCTTTCGGACGTTCGGGGCGATTTGCTGCGGCTTTTGGGAAGCTATAATGCCGGGCCGAGCGCGTTTGCGCATTGGGCCGCGGCCATCCGAGACAAGGGCGACCCGTTGCTCTTCATCGAAGCCATTCCGGCCGAGCAAACCCGCCTTTATCTTCAGCGTGTCCTTGTCTATACTTGGCTCTATGCGGCACGGCTCGGGCTTTCCGCGCCGAGCCTGGAGGCGCTTGCCGAAGGCCGCTTCCCGCAGCTTTCTGCCGAAATGCGACCCGGCAGCAAGCGCGCGGCGGTGCAAAAAACGGCGTACCACTAACCTCAGTGCGCAGGCGTGTGTGTGCGCCTGAGCGCATGCATGAGCGAGGTTTTGCCATGGCCCGAATCGACGAAACCAAAGCCTTTGTCCCCGTTAATATCGCCATTCTCACGATTTCGGATTCACGCACCGCAGCCACCGACACGTCCGGCGATGCGTTGGCCGAACGGATTGCCAAGGCCGGGCATCGGCTGGTCGCGCGCGGCATCGTTCGCGACGAGATCGCAGCGATTGAGGCCAAGCTCCGCGCCTGGATCAGCGACCCCGAGGTGGATGTCATCATTACCACGGGTGGGACCGGCATTACCGGGCGGGATGTGACGCCCGAGGCCTTCGAACGCGTCATGGAAAAGCGCATCGAGGGATTTGGCGAGCTCTTCCGGATGCTGAGCTACCAAAAGATCGGCACCTCCACCATGCAATCGCGCGCGCTCGGGGGTGTGGCTGAAGGCACCTATCTGTTCGCGCTGCCGGGCAGCCCGAACGCGGTGAAAGATGCTTGGGACGAGATCCTGGTCTGGCAGCTCGATGCGCGCCATCGCCCCTGCAATCTCGTCGAATTGATGCCGCGGCTTCAGGAACACCGCACCGCCGCGGCGGAATAAATTTTTAAGGGTTAAATCTTCGGGAGTTTAGGGGTTCGGTTCATCGGCCGGGCAGTTGCAGCCGGGCGTGGGGCCGGTGGCATGCCGCACCACGTGGTGGTCGATCCACTCCGCCACCAAGCGGCGGGCTTCGCTGATGGAAGCTTCGGGGTGATGGATCCGATAGAGCGTGGTGCAGGCGGTGAAAGCCTCAAGATCGGAGAGGCCGTGCTCGCGGAGGTCGCGATAAGCGGTGACCACCGCGCGCTCGCAACGCCGTGCGATTTGGCTGTAATCGTTGCCCATGCGTCCCTCGAAGCGGCTCTGTAGTTGCGAACGGCTCGCAACTTCCGCAACAAACATAGCGAGAGCCGCGCTTGAGGGCAAGGCATCTCTTGCCTTGCTTGGGCGGGGAACGCGACGCCTTTGGGTCTGAGGGGTGGCGGGCGGCTTGAGGGGCGAGCCGCGGGAACGTTCACGATGATTTGTTCACGATGATTTGATGCCGTGGTAATTTGTAATTACTTGACGGGAAATCAGCGATTTTTTTATGTAAAACGGTTGCGGAAGGAGGGGGCCGAGAACGTCAGATCACCCCATCGCCTCGACGGCCGTGGCCGCGGAGGGCAGCAGGAGCGGGTCGTCCGAAAGGCCCCTCGGCAGTGCGCCGGTGGGGAAATGGTGGGTGCGGCTTTCCGCCCTTCATACAGTCAATATCTTCTTCGAGACCGAGACCAAAGCAGCGCTGATCCACGGCGTTAGCCTCTTCATAAAAACCAAGAACGCGTTTGCCACGCCGCGGCAGTTTGAATGCACGCGGCTGATCACCGCGGAGCATGTGAAAGCGACCATTCGGCGCATTCCGGGGTTCGGAGCTGCGCACTTGGCCGCTCGGCGCCGCGCCGAGCACTAAACCATCGGGGGAACGCTTCGGGAGAACGCTTATGACGACTTATAACATCAGCTCCGGCCAGACTTCTTCCGGCATTGTGATGAGCAGCAGCGATGTGATGAACATCTCCTCCGGCGGCTCGGCGGTGAGCATCACGGATTCCGGCGGGACAATCAACGATTCGGGGTTCCTGATCAGCAGCCTGATCGAGGCTGGCGGCAGCGACACGATTTTTTCCGGCGGTGTGGCCAGCGGCACTATGGTCGGCTACGCCGGCTTTCAGTCTGTAGACGCAGGCGGCGTGGCCATTAGCACGATGGTCAGCTCCGGCGGCGCTGAGTATGTGCTTTCGAGCGGCACGGCCAGCGGCACGGTGGTGTTCAGCGGTGGCGAGGAGATTGTCTCCTCGGGCGGTGTGGCCAGCGGCACAGTGGTGTTCAGCGGCGGTGCGGAGATTGTGTCTGCGGGCGGCGTGGCCAGCGGCACGGTGGTGTTCAGCGGCGGTGCGGAGATTGTGTCCTCGGGCGGTGTGGCCAGCGGCACGGTGGTGTTCAGCGGCGGTGCGGAGATTGTGTCCGCGGGCGGCGTGGCCAGCGGTGCGGTGGTGTTCAGCGGCGGTGCGGAGATTGTGTCCTCGGGCGGTGTGGCCAGCGGTGCGATGGTGTTCAGCGGCGGTGCGGAGACTGTGTCTGCGGGTGGCGTGGCCAGCGATACCACGGTCAGCTCCGGCGGCTTTGAGGTTGTGTCCGCGGGCGGCGTGGCCAGCGACACCGTGGTTAGCTCCGGTGGCACGGAGATTGTCTCCTCGGGCGGCGTGGCCAGCGACACCGTGGTTAGCTCCGGTGGCAAGGAGATTGTCTCCTCGGGCGGCGTGGCCAGCAGCACCGTGGTCAGCTCCGGCGGCACGGAGATTGTCTCTTCGGGCGGCGTAACCAGCAACGCCGTGGTCAGCGTCGGCGGCACGGAGGTTGTGTCCGCGGGCGGTGTGGCCAGCGGCACCATGGTCAGCGGCATTGGGTTAGTTTTCAGCGGCAGTGGGTATCTTTATAGCTTTCAGATTGTGTCCTCAGGTGGCGTGGCCAGCGGCACCGTGGTCAGCTACGGCGGCATTGAGGAAGTGGAGTCGGGCGGCGTGGCCAGCGGCACCGTGGTCAGCACCGGCGGCTTTGAGGATGTGTTCTCGGGCGGCGAGACCTACGTCACTAGGGTCAGCTACGGCGTTGAGAATGTGTTGTCGGGCGGCGTCGCCAACGGCACCGTGGTTAGCTCCGGCGGCGGTCAGCGTGTGTTTTCGGGCGGCGTGGCCAGCGGCACCGTGGTCAGCTCGGGTGGCGCTGAGGATGTGGAGTCGGGCGGCGTGGCCAGCGGCACCGTGGTCAGCGCCGGCGGCTTTGAGTTTGCGGCCTCGGGCGGCGTGGCCAGCGGCACCGTGGTCAGCGCCGGCGGCCAGGAGTTTGTGTTCTCGGGCGGCCTAGCCAGCGGCACTGTGGTCGGCTCCGGTGGCCAAGAGCTTGTGTCCTCCGGCGGCGTGGCCAGCGGCACCGATGTCACCTCCGGCGGCACGGAGATTGTCTCTTCGGGCGGCGTGGCCAGCGGCACCGTGGTCAGCTCCGGTGGCTCTCAGTATGTATATGGTGTAGCCAGCGGCACCGTGGTCAGCGGCTTCGGCTTCGAGTATGTCTCTTCGGACGGCGTGGCCAGCTTCACCGTAGTCAGCGCCTTCGGCGCTGAGTTTGTGTCCGCGGGCGGCGGGGCCGCCGGCACCACGGTCAGCTCCGGCGGCGTTGAGTTTGTGTCCGTGGGCGGCTTGGCCAGCGGCACCGTGGTCAGCTCGGGTGGCACTGAGGATGTGGCGGGCGGCCAAGCCATCGGCACCGTGGTCAGCGCCGGCGGCATTGAGAATGTGTTCTTCAGCGGCTTGGCCAGCGGCACCGTGGTCAGCTCTGGCGGCGTGGTTGTCGATTCCGGCACCCTTGTCTACACCAATTCCGGGAGCACCACTTTCGCGGGCATTCTCTCGGGCGGCGGCCTGCTTGCCAATGTCGGCAGCGGCACGCTGGTGCTGGAGGGCGATGAATCCGCCTTCAGCGGCACGCTGGGCATCGACGGCGGCATTGTAGAGCTCGCCAGCGGCGGGGCTGCCGGCAGTGCGACGCTGCTCTTCGGTGGCGATCCGACGCTCCGGATCGACGGGCAAACCATGCCCACCAACACCATCTCGGCCTTCGTCTCCGGCGATACCATCAACCTCGCGAGCATCCCCTTTACCTCGGGTGACTCCGCCACCTACAGCGGCACCACACTGAGCGTGCAGAGCGGCGGGACGGTGCTGGCCAGCCTCACGCTGGTCGGCGAGCCCTATACCACGAGCAACTTCATGCTCGCGCAGGATCCGGTGAACAGCGGCATCGACATCACCACGGATATGCCCTGCTTTGCCGCCGGCACGCGCATTCAAACGGAGCGCGGCGCCGTGGCGGTGGAAGAGCTGCGTCCCGGCGATCGCGTGCGCACCGCCTCGGGTGCGCTGCAGCCCATCGTCTGGATCGGCACCCGCCGCGTCGATTGCCGCCGCCATCCCGAGCCCGAGCTGGTCCGGCCGGTGCGGGTGCAGGCCGGCGCCTTCGCCCCCGGCTTGCCCGCGCACGATCTTTGGCTCTCGCCCGATCACGCGGTGTTTGCCGATGGCGGGCTGATCCCGGTCAAATACCTCCGCAACGGCGCCTCCGTGGTGCAGGAACGGGTCGATGCGGTGCAGTATTTCCATATCGAGCTGCCCCGCCACGATATTCTGCTCGCGGAAGACTTGCCGGTAGAAAGCTACCTCGATACCGGCAACCGCGGGCAATTCGCCAACGGGACTGGGCCGATCGCGCTGGTGGCGGATTTCGCCCCGCGCGGCTGGGACTGGGAGAAGGCCTGCGCCCCGCTGCACACCGAAGGCGCGCCGGTGATCGCGCTGCGCCGGCGCTTGCTCGAGCGTCTGCCTGCGCTCGGCTATCGGCGGGAAACCGCCCCGGATGTTCACCTTCTCGCCGCGGGCCGGACGCTTCGCCCGCTCGCCATCCGCGGCCCCCTCCATCAGTTCTCGCTGCCGCCCGGCTGCACCGCCGTGCGCATTTGCAGCCGTGCCGGCGTGCCTGCAGGCCATGACCTCGCGGCCAGCGATTGCCGCACGCTCGGACTGCGCATCGCCGGCGCGCTGCTTGCAGAGAAACTGCTGCCGCTGGAGGGCCCCGCTTTTGCCGAAGGGTTTTACCCCATCGAGCAAAACGCCGCAGAGCGCTGGCGCTGGACCGATGGTAACGCGCTTCTGGCGCTGCCCGCACCCCTCGCGCGCCACGCCCTCTTGGAGCTCTTCATCCCCCAAACCATGCCCGCCTGGCTCCAACCCACCACCCCCCTCACCCAGGCGGCTTAGGGCGGTATTCCGGGCAAGGCACGAAGGCCCCGCCGCGGCCGTTGAGCACCCTCAACCCGGCGGCAGCGGGGCCTTCGCCACCAGCGCAGCAAGCGCCTTGCCCACATCTTCGGTGCCGGCATTGCCGCCCATATCGCGCGTGCGCGGACCGCCCTCGGCGAGCAGCGTTTCAATCGCCTGCACGATGGCTGCAGCCGCAGCCGTCTCGCCCAAATGCTCCAGCATCATCGCCCCCGACCAGATCTGCCCGATCGGATTGCAGATCCGCTTGCCGGCAATATCCGGGGCAGACCCGTGCACCGGCTCGAACATCGAGGGATAAACGCGCTCCGGGTTGAGATTGGCAGAAGGCGCGATGCCGATAGAGCCGGCAACAGCGGGACCCAAATCGGAGAGAATATCGCCGAAGAGGTTCGAACCCACGACCACGTCAAACCAATCGGGGTGTTGGACAAAATGGGCGGTCAGAATATCGATGTGGTACTGCGAAGTGCGCACATCGGGAAATTCAGCCGCAATCGCGGCAAACCTTTCGTCCCAAAAGGGCATGGTGAACACGATGCCGTTCGATTTGGTCGCCGAAGTGAGGTGCTTGCGCGGGCGCGAGCGTGCCAAGCGAAACGCATAGCGCAGTACGCGATCTACCCCATGACGGGTGAAAATGCTCTCTTGGCTGACGAGTTCCCGCTCCGTGCCCTCGAACATACGCCCGCCGACATTGGAGTATTCCCCTTCGGTGTTCTCGCGCACGACGTAAAAATCGATCTCTTCCGGGCTGCGGTCGGCAAGCGGCGAACGCACTCCGGGCAGAAGCCGGCAAGGACGGAGATTGATATATTGGTCAAATCGGCGACGGATCGGAATCAAAAGCCCCCAGAGGGAGATATGGTCGGGAACCCCCGGCCAGCCCACCGCGCCGAGGAAGATCGCGTCCGCCTCGCGAAGCCGATCGAGCCCGTCGGGCGGCATCATGGTGCCGGTTTTCTGATAGCGCACGCAGGACCAATCATAGTGCTGATACTGCAAGGTGAACCCGAACCGCGCGGCAGCGGCATCCAGCACGCGCATGCCTTCGGGCACGGTTTCCTGGCCGATTCCATCCCCGGGAATCGTTGCGATGCGATAGGTTTTGCTCATGAATTCCTCTCTTTAAAAGGCCGAGGTTTAAGCGAAGCCGGGCACACGTCAATGGCGGGCGAGGATCTCTCCGATCATTCGCCGACGGGCAGCTCGGCAAGAAAACGGCTGCGGATTTCCAGCGCTACCCGCAGCGTTTCATCGAGCGGAGCGCGTTGCCAAGGACGGAGGCTGTGCTGCAAGGGGCGTGCATGCCCTGCCGCAAAGAAGCTTGCCACGAAGCGCCGCTGCCGGAGCCCCGCCAGTTCCGGTAAAGCGACGAAAACCGGCGCTGATGAGGCGCAGGCTTCGCTGAGCGCACGGCGGGCATCGGCGGTCACCACAATGGCATCGGCCAAAGCGATGAAGGCTTCGTAAGGGCTATCGGTCGGGTCGCCCCAGCGATGCAGCACATGCATGACGGAGCCAAGCCCCGCGGCCAGCGCCTCGGTTGCTTCCGCGCCCGTGGACCGAGAGGTGGCCGCCAGCACCGAGCCGCCGTAGCGGCGGGCGAGACCCGCGACATGCGCCGCCAGCCCATGCGCGAGCGCCGGGGGCATCTCTAGGCCAAATTGAGCCCCGCCGACCAAAAGCGCAATCAAGGGCCGCGGCAGATAGGCAAATCGCGGCCGCCAGACATAGGCCGCCGTTTGCAAGATCAGCGGGGAGAGACGATGCGGCTCCCCCAAGATGCCGATCACGTTCGGCCCTGCTTGCGGCCGATCGTGCCATCCCGCAACCAGGAGATCGGGATGCTGCGCGCCGAGCCCCGGCCGATGAAACAGGGCCACGTGCGCCCCGAAGCGCCGCTTCAGCCAAACCGCAGCGGCCCCCGCACGAGGGCCGGCTCCGATGACGAGTTGCGGAGGCCTGAGCGGTTCCTCAAACATGCTTTGCGGAAACATAGCTCCCGACAGAAGGCCCGAACCCAGGCCGATCGGGACGAAACGCGCCAGCACTGCCCGCCAGTTTCGGACGAGCGGAATACGCCGGAACGGCAGACAAAGCCGTTCCGCAATGCCGAGCGCCGGGTTTGCGATATCGGGATCCGGATCCTCCAACACCCAGATTTCGGGGATTCCGAGTGTTTCGGCAAAGCCCGGCTCAATCCTTGTGGACGCATCCGCCATTTCCCATTACCTAGCGCGCATGGGCGCACTTGACGAGACCGCTGCGAATCAAATCAAGCCGGCACGGATTGTGCCCCGGAAAAGACAATACGCGGAGGCGTCAGCCAGATGAGCGAGACGGATCGGGACGCGGCATTAGCCACGGCGCGGATTCTTTTGGAAATTTCGGCCATTAATGTGCGGCCGGAGAAGCCGTTCATCCTGACTTCCGGCTGGGCTTCGCCGGTCTATATCGATTGCCGCAGAATTATTTATTTTCCACGTGCACGGGCGCGGATTTGCGAGCTTGCAGTGGAGAAGATCGGCCGCCACGTGGGCTATGAGAGCATCGACGTGGTGGCGGGGGGTGAAACCGCCGGCATTCCGTTCGCCGCCTGGATTGCCGACCGGATGTTGCTTCCGATGGCCTATGTGCGCAAGCAACCCAAGGGTTTCGGCCGCAATTCCTTGATCGAGGGGGATGTGCCGGAAAACAAACGCACGCTGCTTGTGGAAGATCTCACTACCGACGGCCAGTCTAAAGTGCGGTTTGCCACCGCCTTGCGCGCAGCCGGCGCCATTGTGAACCATGCATTCGTCGTATTTTTCTACGGTGTCTTTCCGGGAAGCCTAGAGATGCTGAGCCGCATGGGCGTGCAGTTGCATCACCTGTGCACGTGGTGGGATGTTCTGGAAGCTTGTCGGGAGAAGCCGGTTTTTGATCCCTCGCTCTTGCAAGAAGTCCGCCGTTTTCTGGAGGATCCGGTGGCGTGGTCGCGCGCACACGGGGGAAAGGGCGAAGAAGAGAGCGAACCGAAAGAAAAATAGCTTGCCGGGCAAGCCCCGGACTTGACATCGATCAATGAGCCCGCCGCGCAGAACGATGCAATGCGCACGGAGGAGCGCTCGTCATGCAAGCTGATCCTTACCTTGATACCGAGATCGCACGGCATGTCTGGGAGACACGGTACCGCTGGGAAGAAGGCGGCGAAGCCTCCATCGAGGCAACTTGGCAACGCGTGGCGCATGCCTTGGCAGAAGTGGAGCCGGCCGAGCGCGACAATTGGGAAGAGCGCTTTCTGAGTGTTCTGAAAGGATTTCAATTTCTGCCGGGCGGGCGCATTCAGGCGGGCGCCGGCACGGGGCGCGATGTTACCCTCTTCAATTGCTTTGTGATGGGGCTGATCGAAGACTCCATTCCGGGCATTTTTCGTTCCCTCCAAGAAGGGGCGTTAACCATGCAGCGCGGCGGCGGCGTGGGCTACGATTTTTCCACGATCCGTCCGCACGGCGCGCTGGCACGCAAAACCGGCGCCGTTGCCTCCGGCCCGGTTTCTTTCATGGAGGTCTGGGAGGCCATGTGTGCCACGATCCAATCCACCGGGGCGCGTCGCGGCGCGATGATGGCCACGTTGCGCTGCGACCATCCCGATATTCTTGCCTTTATCGAGGCCAAGCGCCAGCCGGGCAAGCTCTCGCATTTTAACCTTTCCGTCCAGGTGACGGATGCTTTCATGCAGGCGATCGAAAAGGATGAGAACTGGCCGTTGGTGTTTCCTGCAAAACGGCTTGCCGGCGAAGGACCCACTCTGATCCGGGAATGGCCGGGCGAAGCAAACGCGGTGCCCTGCCGCATCTTGAAAGAGCTGCCTGCCCGAGCGTTGTGGGAGAGCTTGCTGCGGGCAACCTATGATACCGGCGAGCCGGGTGTGTTGTTTATCGACCGGATCAACCGGCTGAACAACCTCTGGTACGCCGAACGGATCTCAGCCACGAACCCTTGCGGGGAAGTGCCGCTCCCGCCCTATGGGGCATGCGATCTTGGCTCCATCAACCTGACACGGCTTGTCCGCAACCCGTTCACGCAAGAGGCTTCCTTCGACAAGGACGCGCTGGAAAAAATTACGGCCGTTGCCGTCCGCATGCTGGATAACGTGATTGATGTATCACGCTTTCCGCTTCCGCAACAACGCGATGCGGTCCATAAAGCGCGACGGATCGGGCTTGGCATTACCGGGCTTGGGGACGCTTTGGTCATGCTCGGGCTTCGTTACGGCAGCGATGCTTCGCTGGCATTTGCGGCCGATATCATGCGCACGATGTGTTATGCGGCCTATCGGCAATCCGTGGCGCTTGCCAAGGAAAAGGGAAGCTTTCCGAATTTTTCGCGCGAGCGCTATCTTGCCGGGCCGTTTATTCAAAAGCTTCCCGCGGATATCCGCGACGGCATCGCGCGATGGGGAATCCGTAACAGCCACCTGCTTTCTATCGCGCCGACTGGGACGATCAGTTTGCTTGCCGGAAACGTCTCCAGCGGCATCGAGCCGATTTTTGCAGCCGATTACGAGCGGGCCGTGTTGGATAAAAACGGCGTACCAAAACACTTTTTGCTCACCGACTATGCGGTGCGGCTCTGGCGGAAGATTACCGGCCAAAGCAAGGAAGTGCCGGAAGCTCTGGTGACGGCGGAGGAACTTCCCATTGCCGCACATCTTGATATGCAGGCCGTGCTGCAGACGTATGTGGACAACTCGATCTCCAAGACCGTTCAAGTCCCTCCCGAAACGAGTTTTGCGGAGTTTGCCCCTATCTATCGAGACGCTTATGAAAAGGGGCTGAAGGGATGCACGGCATTTCGGCCCGCGGCGATGCCGGCCGTGGTTCTCACGCCGCCGCAAACGACGAAGCTCTCTTGCGACATCACTGGAAGCTGTGAATAATGTAAACAACGAAAATAAAAAAGAAAAGAGGAGATGCCCCCATGGAGCCGCTTTTGAGTTCCCGACGCGAATTGTTGTTTGCCCCCCTGCTGGCGGGCCTGCCGCTTCTTTTGGGCGCGGAAGCCGCGAAAGCGGATAAGATCAATCCGGATTGGACGATTGTGCGCTTGCCAAACGAGCTCAAATGGCAACCGGCGATCCCCGGTGCTCCGCCGCAAAGCGTGGAGACGGTGCCGCTGTTCGGCTCAACCAATGCGCCCGGCCTTTATTACGTGCTGATCAAATGGTATCCGGGCTATATGAGCGCACCGCACACCTATGTTACCGATCGCTTGTGCGTGGTGGTTTCCGGCACGTGGTGGGTAAACAGCGGTGCCGATTTTGAGCCGGAAAACACCGTTCCCGCACCGGCAGGTTCGTTCGTGCATCGCATTGCCGGCACGCCGCATTACGACGGCGTAAAGGCAGACGGTAAGGAGCCGGCCGTGATCGCACTTTGCGGCATGGGGCCCGTGGGGCTCAAATGGGTTGACCCCACCAAGCCGGGTTGGCGAAAGGTATAAGCGCCGATTCGCATGGAATGGGCTGAGGTTGGGGCGGGAGCCGTTTAATTTTTCCTTTATGGCAACCCCGCCCAATCCAGATGGCATTTTGATAAGGTTCCGGCGAAACTTAATCCTCGTTGCATGTCCCTATGCTTGAGGATGAAAGCCATGGCCGATTTCCTATTCATTCTACTCGGCGTGGGCGGCATTTTGCTGATGGCCCCCTATGCCTCTTTTTGCGCACGGATTTAAGCGATGCTTGATCTTGTCCTCGGCGGCATCGTTGCAGTGGTTCTCTTCGTCTATCTTCTATGGGCGTTGCTTCGCCCGGAAGATCTGATTTAAGGCAAGCACTCCCATGACAATCCGCGGTTGGGCAGAGATCCTATTGGTTCTTGTTGTGGCCGTGCTTCTGGCATGGCCGGTGGGCATACACATCGCCCGCGTTGCGGAAGGAAAACGCACTTTTCTGCACCCCTTGCTGGGGCCGATTGAGCGAACATTTTACACGCTTTCGAGAATCGATCCCGCGCAGGAAATGAGCTGGCAACAGTATACGTTCGCGTTGCTCGCGCTGAATGCCATCCATTTCCTGATGCTCTACGCGATACTCAGATTGCAATTCTATCTCCCGCTCAATCCGGATCATCTTGCAGGAATGTCGCCGAGACTTGCCTTCAACACCGCGATGAGTTTTGTTACCAATACCAACTGGCAAGCCTATAGCGGCGAAACAACGCTCTCCCCCGGCAGCCAAATGTGGGGGCTAACCTCACACATGTTTGTCTCGGCAGGGACCGGCATCACCGTGGCATTAGCCCTCTCACGCGCGTTCGCGCGCGGTGGCCTAAAAACTTTGGGCAATTTCTGGGTCGATCTGACGCGCATTGTGCTTTACGTCTTACTCCCGATTGCCGTGGTTGCGGCATTTGTGCTCGTTGCTCTTGGCGTACCGCAAACTCTTGCCACACACGCGGATGCAACAACCCTCGAAGGTCTCAGGCAGACGATTGCGATGGGGCCGGTTGCGTTTATGGAGGCTATCAAACAGCTCGGCACCAACGGCGGCGGGTACTTTAATGCCAACAGCGCGCATCCGTTCGAGAATCCTAACGCCTTTTCCTGTATTCTCGAAATTCTCTTGGTATTGCTCATCCCTTTTGCGCTCACGTTCACGTTCGGGCACATCGTCGGCGAGAAGCGACAGGGTTACGTGCTTTTGGCCGTGGCGGGAATATTCCTCCTTGCTGCTGTAGCCGTTGCCTACTCCTCCGAGGCGCAGGGCAACCCGTTGCTGACGGCAATCGGCGTTGATGCAACACAGGGGAATATGGAAGGAAAGGAGATACGCTTCGGCATTCCGCTTTCGGTTTTGTTCAATGTGGTAACGACCGCGACATCTTGCGGAGCCGTGAACGCGATGCTGGATAGCTATATGCCGCTCGGCGGCATGGTATCGATGTTTCTTATGCAGCTTGGCGAAGTGGTTCCAGGCGGCGTGGGTTCCGGGCTTTACGGTTTGATCGTGTTCGCGGTGCTCGCGGTATTCCTGGCCGGGTTGATGGTCGGACGCACGCCCGAATATCTCGGCAAAAAAATTCAGGCAAAAGAAGTAAAACTTGCCGTGCTTGCGGTGCTGATCCTGCCGCTTTCCATACTGGGCGGAACGGCACTCTCGCTTGCTCTCCCGGAAGCGCGAGCTTCCCTCGCGATCGGCGGGCCGCACGGACTTTCGGAAATGCTTTATGCCTTTACCTCGGCCACCGCCAACAACGGCAGTGCGTTTGCCGGTATTTCGGCCGATACGCCATGGCTGGATACCACGCTCGGTATCGCGATGTTGCTTGGTCGATACGCATTTCTTGTCCCTGTGCTCGCCATTGCGGGCTCACTTGGGGAAAAGGTAAAAGTTCCTGCGTCCACCGGGACGTTTCCAACCGACGGTTTGCTCTTTGTGGGGCTTCTGTGCGGGGTTGTTTTCATTGTCGGTGGACTTCAGTTCATGCCGGCACTTTCTCTTGGACCGCTCGCTGAACATTTTGCTCTCTTTGCCGGGAAGTCTTTCTAGATGGATTCTGGAAGAACGGAGTGCAGAACAGCGCCATGACCAGCCATCATTCCAAAGCCGAGAGAATTCCCCTGCTTGATCGCTCGCTTCTGTCTCGCGCATTGCAGGATGCGTTCCGCAAACTGGATCCCAGAGAACTGATTCGTAACCCGGTTATCTTTGTTACCGAAATCGTTTCTGCCTTGGTTACTTTGCTTGCCGTGCGCGATTTTGCAATCGGTAAACCGTCTCTTTTTTCTCTGTCCATCGCCGTTTTTCTCTGGCTTACGGTGTTGTTTGCGACCTTTGCCGAAGCGATTGCCGAGGGTCGAGGACGAGCACGCGCCGAAACCCTGCGGCGAATGCGCACGGAAACGCTCGCGAAACTCCTGCCCAACCCTGCCGATCGGGCCGTTTTTAAGCCGGTACCGGCAAGCGAACTCAATGTCGGCGATCATGTTCTCGTCGAAGCCGGCGATATCATTCCTTCGGATGGCGAAGCGGTCGAGGGCATTGCCAGCGTGAACGAAGCCGCAATCACGGGCGAGTCTGCACCTGTCATTCGCGAAGCAGGAGGGGATCGGAGCGCCGTGACGGGCGGCACCCTGGTTGTTTCCGATTGGCTTGTTATCCGCATTACCGCAGCGCGCGGTACGACATTTCTTGACCGCATGATCCGACTTGTCGAGGGCGCAGAGCGGCGCAAGACGCCCAATGAAATCGCCCTTGATATTCTGTTGGCCGGTCTGACGCTGATTTTTCTCATCGCTGTGGTCACGTTGGTGAGCTTTGCGCACTATTCCGGTGCCACACTGAGTATACCGGTATTAGCGGCCTTGTTTGTCTGCCTGATCCCGACAACCATCGGCGGGCTGCTCTCGGCCATCGGCATCGCCGGGATGGATCGGCTACTGCGCTTTAACGTGCTTGCGACTTCGGGACGGGCAGTCGAAGCGGCAGGCGATGTGGATACGCTGCTTCTCGACAAAACCGGCACCATTACGCTCGGCAATCGCATGGCAGCATCCATCGTTCCCGGGCCTGGCGTGACGGAGCAAGAACTCGCGCAAGCTGCGGTGCTCGCGAGCCTTGGCGACGATACACCGGAGGGCCGTTCTATCCTTGCTTTTGCACGCGGTCGCTACGGCATTGCCGCGGAAAAGCCCGAGGGGGCAAAAGTTGTCCCCTTTAGTGCCCAGACACGACTCTCCGGGCTGGATCATGAAGGGCAGACATGGCGCAAGGGCGCGGTAGACTCGATCTGTCAATGGGCAGGCGTGGAGAACATGCCTTCCGTTTTGACGAATGCGGTTGAGCGGATTGCGCGTGCCGGCGGCACACCGCTTGCGGTAGCACGCGGACGGCAAATCATGGGTGTGATTGAGCTCAAGGACATTGTGAAACCCGGCATTCGCGAGCGCTTCGCCGCGCTCAGGCGGATGGGGATACGCACCGTTATGGTTACCGGCGATAACCGCCTGACGGCCGCTGCGATTGCCGGAGAGGCAGGAGTAGATGACTTCATCGCCGAAGCCACGCCACAAGACAAACTTAGCTATATTCGCCGTGTGCAATCCGAAGGGCGGCTTGTTGCCATGACGGGCGACGGCACCAATGATGCCCCCGCGCTGGCACAGGCCGATGTCGGCGTGGTGATGCAAACCGGCACCCAGGCGGCGCGCGAGGCGGGCAACATGGTGGATCTCGACAGCGATCCTACCAAGCTGATCGAAATTGTTGAAATCGGCAAACAATTGTTGATTACGCGCGGAGCACTCACGACGTTTTCCATTGCGAACGATGTTTCCAAATATTTTGCAATTCTTCCAGCAATTTTCGTTACCGCCTATCCCGAGCTTGAGGCGCTCAACGTCATGCGGCTGAACTCTCCGCAATCGGCGATACTTTCGGCGGTGATCTTCAATGCACTCATCATCGTTTTACTGGTGCCGCTTGCATTGCGCGGCGTGCGCTTTCGCCCCATCGGAGCTGCCGAGCTGCTCCGACGCAATCTGCTTCTCTACGGTGTTGGGGGCATCGTTGCGCCGTTTATCGGCATCAAACTGATCGATATGTTCATCACCGCGCTTGGGCTTTCCTAACAAGAGATTGGATGAGCTCCGTTTGGAAATGAGGGGGATACATCATGATTGGTACATTTCGCCCCGCGCTTATTCTGGTCGGGTTGCTTACGCTGCTCAGCGGCGTGTTGATGCCGCTTGCTTTCACCGGCCTTGCTAGCCTTGTTTTTCCTTTTCAAGCGCATGGAAGCTTGTTGAAAAAAGACGGCAAGATTTTTGGTTCCGTTTTGATCGGGCAAAATTTCACCGCCGCGCGCTATTTTCATCCGCGCCCCTCCGCCACCACCGAGCCCGATCCCAAAGACCCGAGCAAGACCATTTCCGTTCCTTATGCTGCCGATAATTCCGCAGGCTCCAATCTGGCACCGAGCGCGAAAGCTTTGATCGAGCGTGTAAAGAGCGATTTGCCCTCCATGGGGCCGCACCCGGTACCCGCCGACGCCGTGACCGCTTCCGGCTCCGGCCTTGACCCAGACATCTCTCGTGCTTATGCCGAACGGCAGGTCGCGAGGGTGGCGGCCGCCCGGCATTTGCCGGAAACGGCCGTGCGAGATTTGGTGAACCGCTTCGTTAAGACCCCGACGCTCGGATTCATCGGTGAGGAGCGGGTTAACGTGCTTATGCTGAATGATGCGTTGGATCAAATGCCAAAGCCGTAGCGATCCGCTATAATACGGCATGCCACGCGAGGATGATGAACACCGCCCGGACCCCGATGCCTTAATTCTTGCGGCCGCGCGCGAGGGCAAAGGTCGGCTTAAAGTGTTCCTCGGCATGGCGCCCGGGGTTGGTAAGACCTGGGAAATGCTTGCCGCAGCGCGCCGCAAATACGAAGCGGGCACAGACGTCGTGGTGGGGCTTGTGGAAACGCACGGCCGTAAGGAGACCGAGGCGCAGATTGGCGACTTGCCCGTGCTGCCGCGAAAGAAAATTCTTTACCGGGGACGGGAGTTCGAGGAATTCGATCTCGACGCCGCACTGGCCCGACGCCCCCAGCTATTGTTGTTGGACGAGCTGGCTCACACCAACGTGCCCGGAAGCCGGCACGCCAAGCGTTGGGAAGATGTGGCCGAGCTCTTGGAAGCCGGGATTGATGTCTGGACCACGCTCAATATTCAGCATCTCGAAAGCCTGAACGACGCGATTGCGCGTATCACCGGAATAAGGGTTGCCGAAACCATTCCCGATCGCGTGCTTTCGCTTGCCTCCGATATCGAACTTGTTGATCTTCCTCCGGCCGAGCTCCGTGCGCGGCTTGCCGAAGGGCGCGTTTATCCGCCGGAGACGGCGCGCCGGGCGTTGGAGGGATTTTTTCGCGAGGGCAATCTGGCAGCGCTGCGGGAGATGGCGTTGCGCCACGCTGCGCAACACGTGGACGCCGCCGTTGCCGATTATATGCGCGCGAAAGCGATCCCCGGGCCTTGGCCCGCTGGGGAACGCGTGCTTGCGCTCATCGGCCCCGATGCCACGGATGCCGAAGGGGTGATACGTTATGCGGCCAAGCTTGCGGATGTATTGAAAGCGCCCTGGATTGTTTTGCATGTCGAACGGCCGGGACGACTGGTCGATCTTCACGGACCTTTCGCGCTTGCCGAACAGCTCGGAGCGGAGATTGAAACCGTAACCGGCAACGACATCGTCGCACTCACGCTCGATGCTGCTCTGCGACGCAATGTCACCCAGATCGTCATCGGCCGGGGCCGGCCGCCACTCTGGCGCAGACTCACAGGGCGAACGCTGGCACAGGCTCTCGCGCGCCGGGCTGAGGCATTCACCGTGCATATCGTGGCTCGGCCCGTCGGTCCCGTGCGCTGGCTAGAGCGTCCTCCGCCTCTGCCAAGCGGTCCATGGCCGTGGCTTGCGAGTGCCGCGCTCGTTGCGCTGGTGATTTTCATCGGCATAATGATCCCCGCCATTCCGCACGAAGCAATGGGGATGTTGTTTCTCGCCGCGGTGGTTATCGGGGCGAGTATCTATGGCCTGCGGGTTGCCCTTTTCACGGCAGTGCTCGGTTTTCTCAGCTGGAATTTCTTCTTCATCCCGCCATTTTACTCGTTTGCCATCGGCGATGCGGGGCATATTGTTACCATTTGTGTCTTCTTGACCGTGGCCGCGATCACCGGAGGCATGGCAAGCCGGGTGCGCAATGAAGTCGCGGCGGCGCAAAACCGCGTGCAGAGCCTGCACCGGATCAGTGGTTTTCGTCGGGTACTCGACGCGGCACGCACAGAACACGAACTGCTTGCGGAACTCGCACGCCAGGGTGCCGGCATAGCCGGGAAAGCTGTGGTTCTCACCACGCAAGAAGGCGGTGAACTTACGCTCAGGGCTGCGGATCCCGCCGGAGCAGCTTTGGATGAAACCGCATGGGCTGCCGCGCGTTGGGCGGTTGCGCACAATGAGCCGGCGGGCAGCGGCACCTCGACGCTGCCTTCCGCTTCCTGGCGTTTTTTGCCGCTTTCCACCATGCAAGGGGTGCAGGGCGTACTCGGCGTTGCGGCAGGCGAAGGTGTAGCATTCACCGAGCCCCAGTTGCAGGCGCTTACAGCGCTTGCCGATATTGCTGCGGTCACGCTCGAGCGTTTGCGCCTGGCCCAAGAGGCTGCCCGAAGTGCGGCTCAATCGGAAACGCAACAGCTACGCACCGCCCTGCTTTCCTCGCTTTCGCATGATCTTCGCACGCCGTTGACCGCGATTCGCGGCGCGGCGGAAACTTTGCGCACCGCCTGGGACCGGCTCGATGCCGCCACACGGGCGGATTTGCTGCAAAGTATCGAACAAGATACGGCGCGCATGCATCGCTTTCTGGCCAACATCACGGATATGATGCGCCTGGAGAGCGGTCAGATTGTACCCCGGCTTGCCCCCGTTCAGTTGAACGAAATCGTAGAGGCGGCCATTGCGCGGTTGGAAGGGGGGCTTTTGATTACCGTGAACATTCCGCCGGATGTGCCCAAGGTGTTGGCCGACCCCGTTTTGCTCGAACATGTGTTGGTGAACGTACTCGACAATGCGTTGAAATATTCTCCCGCAAACAGCCTGGTTTCCGTGGCGGCAAGCCGAGACGGAAAAGAGGTGGCGATTCGCGTCAGCGATGAAGGGGTGGGCATTCCGCCCGAGGATTTGCCGCATATCTTTGATAGTTTCTATCGCGCCAGCCGCGGCGACCGCGTGCCACCGGGCACCGGGCTTGGGCTCGCTATCGCTCGCGGTTTTACGGAGGCTATGGGCGGGCGCATCAGCGCAATCAGCCCCCGTCCCGACGCTCTGCCGGGAGGCTTTCCCGGTACGGTGATCACCATTTCGCTGCCGGCAGCGGAGTGATTTGAGCGATGCGGATCCTGATCATCGACGATGAAAAACAAATTCATCGTTTTCTTCGCCCTGCGCTGGAAGCAGCGGGCTATACGATCGTTCAGGCGGAAAACGGTGCAGAAGGCTTGCGTTTGGCTGCCAATAACGCCCCGGATCTCGTGCTGTTGGATCTTGGCCTCCCGGATATCGACGGACAGGATGTGTTGCGCAAGCTCCGCAGCTTTTCCGATGTGCCGGTCATTATCCTCTCCGCCCGAGAGCAAGAGGCGGAAAAGATTGCAGCCCTCGATAACGGTGCCGATGATTATGTGGAAAAGCCTTTCGCGCTCGGGGAATTGTTAGCGCGGATGCGGGCCGCGTTGCGTCGCAAGGCATCCTCCGGCAAGGATGCGGAATCGGTTCGCATCGGCGATATCGAGGTGGATTTTCTCCGCGGCGAGGCGCGCCGCAACGGCGAAGTGCTGCCGCTTACGCGCCGCGAATTTTCTTTGCTTGCCTTGCTGGCACGCCATAGCGGCCGTGTGCTGACGCATCGCCAGTTACTGACGGCGCTTTGGGGCCCGGCCCATACGGAGGATATTGCCTATCTCCGGGTTTATGTCTGGCAATTGCGGCGCAAGCTTGGTCCCGAAGCAGAGAAAATTTTGGTCAATGAGCCGGGTGTAGGCTATCGCCTCAGAATCCCGGAAGAATAGCGGCCTTGGGCAAAGCTTTAAAAATTGCCGGAGGTCAATGAGAAGGCTTGCGCAGGCTTAGGATGTAAGCGGCCACGTCATTGATCTCGGTGCGGGAGAGATGCAAATCGGGCATCCGGCTGGCCCAATGCGGCGCCTGGAGAAAGGCGCGCAACGATGAAGCAGTGGTCGTCGGTTTGTTCGCAATTGCGGCAAATGTCGGCACGGCATCGGTTGCCCGCATTTGTTCCGGGCCGACGAGATGACAATGGCTGCACCAACGCGTGGCGATTTGGTGCCCTGCCTCGATGCTGTTCGACTTTGGCTGAGCCTCGGCCACTGCGGCGGCCAGGGTAAGGAATGCAAAAATGGCAAAACCGATATGGACTTTCATCGTGTGCATTCTCCTTCTGCCGGCGATCTTGTTACTTTACGGGGTTAATATCGGAATGTTATGAACATGCCTGTGGAAAATCAGCCTCTTGCGTATCCGTATTACAATAAATTGCGGAAACGTGTTCAAACCTCGACGAGCCCGCGGGCGAATTCCAGTGCATCAAAGGGGCGGAGATCCTCCGCCTTCTCGCCTACCCCAACCGCGTGAAGCGGCAAGCCGAAGCCTTCTGCCAGGGCAACCACCACCCCTCCCCGCGCGCTGCCATCCAACTTCGTCACAACAATCCCTGTGACGTCAACCATTTCTTTGAATACGCGCACCTGTTCAATGGCGTTTTGTCCGGTCGTGGCATCCAGCACCAGCAAAACGGAATGCGGCGCGGTGGCGTCTTGTTTGCGTAAAACCCGGATAATTTTCTGCAATTCCTCCATCAGCGCGCGCTTGTTGTGCAGTCGCCCGGCGGTGTCGATCAACAGCACATCGCGCCCTTCGGCCTTTGCTTTGCTGAGAGCATCGAAGGCAAGGCCGGCCGGATCGGCGCCCGGTGGTCCCGCGATCACCGGCGCGCCCACGCGTTCGCCCCAGATCTGCAATTGCTCGACGGCAGCCGCGCGAAACGTGTCTCCGGCCACCAGGATCGGCGAAAGACCCTGCTCTTTCCAAAAGAGCGCAAGCTTGCCGATGGTGGTCGTCTTGCCCGTGCCATTGACGCCCACCACAAGAATCACGTTCGGCTTGCGTGCGGGATCAAGCTCCAGAGGCCGAGCCACCGGCGCAAGGATGGCAGCGATGTCCTCGGCAAGCTGGGCGCGGACCTCCTCCTCGCTAACATCTTTGTTAAAGCGTGTTTTGCGGAAGTCGGCGATGATTTTTGCCGCAGCTGCAGGGCCGAGATCCGCCGCAATCAGCGCCTCTTCCAGCTCTTCTAAAGCCTTCTCGTCAAGCTTCCTGCGGGTTAGGACGCCGGCAATCCCGCTGGTAAGCTTTTGCTTGCTTCGTGCTAGCCCTTCTTTCAGCCGAGAGAAAAAACCGGAAGACGCCATCAGGATGCCTCTGCAGTGAGCCCTTTTGCGTCCGCTCTGCTGACCAGAGCGCTCACCAGCGTCCCCGCTGCGCGCGGCGAGGAGAGAGAGACGGGGCAGAAATGTTCCGTGTGCCCGCGCTCCGGCGATTCCAGAAGAATCTCGACCCGCCGGCCGATATGTGCGGAGAAAAACCGTTTCCTTGCCGCCTCGCCCAGTTCGCGCAAAAGGGCGGCCCGTCGGTCACGCTCGCTGGGCGGTACTTGCGGCATGCGCGCCGCCGGCGTGCCGGGGCGGGAGCTAAAAGGAAAGACGTGCAGATAAGGCAATTCCATTTCTTGCACGAACTCAAACGTTTCCCGAAACAATGCTTCGGTTTCGGTGGGGAAACCCGCAATCAGGTCGGCCCCGATGGCAATTCCCGGCCGCAGCAGGCGCGCGCGCGTAATGGCCTCCTTCGCCGTTGCCGTGCTGTGTCTGCGCTTCATGCGCTTGAGAATAAGATCGCTTCCGGCCTGAAGGGAGAGATGCACGTGCGGCATGAGCCTTGGCTCTTCGGCAATGACACGCCAGAGGTCTTCATCAATCTCGGCAGGATCCAGCGAAGAGAGCCTGAGCCGCGGCAGCTCGGGCACCTCGGCCAAAAGGCGCCGCACCATTTGCCCAAGCCGCGGCTGGTCGGGCAAATCCAGCCCGTAGCTGGTGAGATCCACCCCCGTCAGCACCACCTCCTGAAAGCCGCGTGCCACAAGCAGCTGCGTTTGTTCGATGATGCGCGCAAGCGAGAGCGAACGGCTGGGCCCGCGTGCGAACGGAATAGTACAAAAAGTGCAACGATGATCGCAGCCTTGTTGGATTTGCACAAAGGCACGCGCACGCCCGCCAAATTCGGTGATCAGTTGCGGCGGCTCTTCACGCAAAACCGTGAGATCACGGCGGCCAACGGAAGTATCCGCGGCCCAAGTCTCGGCGCGTAATTTTTCGGCGTTGCCGACCACCCGGCTTACTCCGGGCAAAGCGCTCCACCGCGCCGGATTAAGTTGCACGGCGCAACCGGTGGCAATGACTTGCGTCCCGGGGCGGGTACGGACGATGCGACGAATGGCTTGACGCGCTTGCCGTTCCGCTTCGGCGGTAACCGCACACGTGTTCACGATCACCGTGTTCTCCAAGGCCGCAGCGTGGCTGCGGATCACCTCGCTTTCATAAGCGTTCAGGCGGCAGCCGAAGGTGATGATCTCTGCGCTCATGACGGAAAGACGGAAAGATCCAGCTCGCCGACGAAAACGCGGGCAACCGGTCCGGTCATCAGCACGTGATTGTCGTCACGCCAGAAAATCTCAAGCTCTCCTCCGTCGAGCACAACCGTGACACGACGGTTTGCAAGCCCGCGCCGGTTGGCATTCACCACGGCAGCACAAGCCCCCGAGCCGCACGCCCGCGTGAGGCCCGCGCCCCGCTCCCATACCCTGAGCCGCACCCGGTCCGGGGCAAGGATTTGTGCAACCCCGATATTGGCCCGCTCGGGAAATAAAGGCGCGCGTTCCAATGCGGGGCCGAGGGTGGCCAGGGGGACGGACTCAGCATCGGGAACAAAAAACGTCGTATGCGGGTTTCCCATAGAACAGGCCGCCGGAGAGGATAACGGCCCGAGCGCAAGCGGCAGCGAGAGGGTGTCCAGAGGTTCGGCGAGCGGCACGTCCGCCCAGCCAAGGCGCGGCTCACCCATGTCTACTTGAATGCGGCCGTCGTCGCAGCGCTCGGCCTCCAGGATGCCGGTTTGGGTTTCTATGCGAAATCTGGCCTGCCCGGTTTCGCGAAACAAAAGCTCTGCGACGCAGCGTGTGGCGTTTCCGCACGCCCCGGCGGGCGAACCATCGGCGTTCAGAATGGCCATTGCGGCATCCGCACCGGCGCGGGATGGGGGAGTGAGACGAATGACCTGGTCGCAGCCGACCCCGGTATGGCGCGCGGCAATGGCCTGCGCCTGGCCGGGTGTCAGGGCAAGCGGCTCGGCCCGTTCGTCGATAATGACGAAATCGTTGCCGAGCCCGTGCATTTTCCAAAACCGTGCGCGCATGCCTCTCTCTTCTCGCGGCCCTTTGCCTTATATGGAGACAGATCGCCTTCTGGAAGGGCGGTTCTTGCAAGCCTCCTTCCCTGCCGCTATAAGCCGCGCCACATTGCGCGTCCGGGCCTCTGGGGCATGCCCGGCCGCATGGTAGCCCGGGGAGAGTCTGTTTCCCTTAAGTCAAGGGCCCGGGCGCAAAACACGGCAGATGAAAGGAGAACAAAATGCCCAAGCGCAAGACCAAGTCTTCGGTCAAGAAACGCTTTAAGATGACGGCCTCCGGCAAAGTCATGTCCCCGCCCGGGTATAAGCGTCACAACCTTATGGCGCGCACGCAGAAGGCCAAGCGCGCCAATCGCGGTTATCGGGTACTCGCCGCGCCGGATGCGCGGACGGTGCGGCAGTGGGCGCCCTACGGGTTGCGCTAAGCCGGGCAATCCATCACTCAGGCGATTAGGAGGCAGAGGAATGGCACGCGTGAAGCGGGGTGTGACGCAGCATGCCCGTCACAAAAAGGTTCTGAAGCAGGCCAAGGGCTATGTTGGCAGATCTTCCACCAATTACCGCATAGCCTTGGAGCGGCTCGAAAAGGCGCTGCGTTACGCGTATCGCGACCGGCGCAACAAAAAGCGCGATTTTCGGGCGCTGTGGATCCAGCGGATCAATGCGGCGGTGCGGGCGCATGGGTTAACCTATTCGAAATTCATCGCCGGGCTGAAAAAAGCAGGCATCACCATGGACCGGAAAATCCTTGCCGCGATGGCCTATGACGATGAGCAAAATTTCGCGGAAATTGTGAAAAAGGCGCGGGAAGCGCTGGGCTGAGGCTCGGGCAAGCTCGCCCACGCGAACACGATGCGTTATTTGCGAGATAAAACGGAGATATGACGCGATGGAGCGCCGCTTTGGCGCTCTTTCCGTGCAAGAGACGGCCATGACGGATGATCTTGTTGCACTCAGGCGCGAAACCGAGATGGCGCTTGCCGAAGCAGATGATTTGCGCGCACTGGAAGCGGTGCGTGTTCGGATGCTCGGCAAAGGCGGTAGGCTTACAAGCCTGCTGAAACAGTTGGGCACGCTGCCGGCGGAAGAGCGGCGAAAGCAAGGTGCGGCGCTGAACAGCCTGAAGGAGGAAATCTCGGCCTTAATCGAGGCACGCAAGCAGGTTCTCGAAGCGGCTGAACTGAATGCCAGGCTGGCGCAGGAGCGCTTTGATATCACCCTTCCGCCGCGGCCGCAGCCGCAGGGGTTCATTCATCCGATTACGCGCACCATTGAGGAAATGGTCGCCATCTTTGGGGCGATGGGCTTTGAGGTCGCGGAAGGCCCGGATATCGAGACGGATTGGCATAATTTTTCCGCTCTCAACATACCCGAGCATCACCCGGCACGCACCGAGCACGATACGTTCTATCTTCCGGGCAAGCGCGACGGCCGACCGCTTGTTCTGCGCACGCACACCTCGACCGTGCAAATCATCACCATGCTTTCGCGCAACCCGCCGTTTCGTATTATCGCGCCGGGGCGCGCTTATCGCGCGGATCATGATGCCACGCACAGCCCGATGTTCCATCAATGCGAAGGGCTTGTGATCGATCGCAACATTACGCTTGCGCATCTGAAGGGCTGTTTGGTTGATTTTCTGCGCGCATTTTTCTCTCTGCCCGAGCTTGCGGTGCGCTTCCGCGCGAGTTACTTCCCGTTCACCGAACCTTCTATGGAAGTCGATATCGGTTGGGATCGCGCCAGCGGCAAACTCGGCCAGGGCAGCGATTGGCTTGAAATTTTGGGCAGCGGAATGGTGCATCCGCGCGTGTTGGCCAATTGCGGGCTTGATCCACGGGAATGGCAAGGCTTTGCGTTCGGTATGGGAGTGGAGCGGCTTACCATGCTGAAGCACGGCATTACCGATCTGCGCAACTTCTTTGAAAGCGACATCCGCTGGTTGCGGCATTACGGGGCAAACCCTCTTAGCCCGGCCATTCTGCACGAGGGGATTTGAGGCGGTGAAATTCACGCTTTCCTGGCTTCGCACGCATTTGGAGACAGAGGCTTCGCATGCGCAGATTGCGGAGACCCTGAACGCCATCGGGATTGAAGTTGAAAGCGTTGCAGACCCGGCGGCCGCGCTTGCACCGTTTCGGATTGCGTATGTGCGCGAGGCAAAGCCGCATCCCAACGCCGATCGGCTGAAAGTCTGCGAGGTGGATCTCGGAGAGGGCGCGCCTATTTCCGTTGTTTGCGGCGCCCCCAATGCAAGAACCGGTATGAAAGCGGTGTTTGCGCCGCCCGGAAGCGTTATCCCCGGCACGGGGATGGTACTGAAAATCGGCGATATTCGCGGTGTGAAAAGCGCAGGGATGCTGCTTTCCGCTTATGAATTGGGCTTGGGCGACGATCACAGCGGCATTGTGGCGCTCCCCGATGACGCGCCGGTCGGCATGGCCTATGCGCAATGGGCCGGGCTGGATGACCCCGTTATAGAAGTGGCGGTCACCCCAAACCGGGGCGATGCTTTGGGCGTGCGCGGCATTGCGCGCGATTTGGCGGCGGCCGGGCTTGGGCATTTGCGCGAATGGAACGCAGAACCGGTGGCTTCGCGGTTTCCAAGCCCCGTTCGGTGGCGGATTGAATGGCCAGAAGCCTGTCCCTTTGTGCTGGGGCGCGCGATTCGCGGGGTGCGCAACCATGCAAGCCCCAAATGGCTGGCCGATCGGCTGCGCGCGGTGGGCCTGCGCCCGATCAACGCCCTTGTGGATATCACCAACTTTTTCACGATCGATCTCGGCCGGCCGCTGCATGTTTTCGACATTTCCAAATTGTCCGGAAACCTGCTGACCATGCGCCAGGGGCGCGGCGAAACGTTTCGGGCGCTGAACGGGCGTGATATCCTTGCAACCGAGGAAGATTGCGTCATTGCCGATGCGGCCGGTGCGCAATCGTTAGCCGGCATCATTGGCGGTGAAGCCACGGGGTGCGATGAGAACACCACCGAGGTCTTCATCGAATGCGCGTTGTTCGACCCCGTCCGCATCGCTTTGACCGGCAGGCGGCTGCAAATCGCTTCCGATGCCCGCCAGCGATTTGAGCGCGGGGTCGATCCGGCTTTGATGGAACCTGCGTTAGAAGCGGCAACGCACATGGTGCTGGAGTTGTGCGGCGGCGAGCCGAGCACGGTGGTTGCCGCCGGCGAGCCTCCCGATTGGCGGCGAAGTGCGCGCTTGCGCTTTGCCCGGATCCGCGAATTCGGCGGCGCCGAGGTTGCTTCCGAGGAAGCGGTTGCGATTTTGCAGCGGCTGGGCTTTGCCGTTGAGGAACAAACAGCTGACGAGGTGCGGGTTCAGGTCCCTTCTTGGCGCCATGACATTGCCGCCCCTATCGTGCTTGATCAGGCTCCGGGGCTCCCTCCCGCCAAAGCCGAACAAGCCGCAAGCGGGGTTACGGAGATCGAGGCCGAGTGTGACTTGATCGAAGAAGTCTTGCGCATTCGCGGGCTCGACAAAGTGCCGGCCCGTTCGCTGCCGCCGTTGGCGCCGGTGCCCGCCGCCACACTTTCTCCAACCCAAGCGCGAACGGCGCTGGCACGCCGCGTTCTGGCCGCCCGCGGCCTTGTGGAATGCGTCACCTTCAGCTTTATCGCGCAAAACGTTGCGGCCTTGTTCGGCGCAACCCCCGCCTCTCTCTCGCTCTGCAACCCGATTGCCGCCGATCTCGACATCATGCGGCCAAGCCCGCTGCCAAGCCTTGCCTTGGCGGCCAGTCGCAATGCCGCGCGCGGATTTCCGGATGGCGCCCTTTTCGAAGTGGGGCCCGGCTTTTTGAACGATTCGCCTGAGGGCCAACTCCTGATTGCCGCCGGGCTTCGTACCGGCGCAACCCCGCGCAACTGGCGCGAACCGTCCCGTCCTGTCGAGGCCCTGGACGCCAAGGCCGACGCGCTTGCTTTGTTGGCGGCGCTTGGGGTTGCAAGCGAGTCTTTGAAAGCAAGCCCCGATGCGCCGGAATTCTATCATCCCGGCCGCTCCGGCCTACTGCGCTTGGGCCCAAAGATGGTTTTGGCCCGTTTCGGCGAGCTGCACCCCATGATTGTCGAACGGCTTGATCTGCCGCGCCCGGCCGTTGCCTTTGAAGTCTTCTTAGAGGCGCTTCCCGCCCCCAAGCGCGGCACCAAGATACAGCCGGATTTGTCGCCGTTCCAACCTGTGCGGCGGGATTTCGCCTTTGTCGTGGATGAAGCGGTGCCTGCGGAAACCGTCTTGCGCGCGGCACGCGAGGCGGAACGGGGAGTGATCACAAGCGTGGTGCTGTTTGACCTCTACGCCGGCGAGCAGCTTCCCGCCGGGAAAAAGTCACTGGCAATTGAAGTGACCTTCCAGCCCCGTGAACGCACATTCACGGATGCGGAAATCGAAAGCTTCTCCGAGAAAGTGGTCAATGCCGTCATCAAGGCCAGCGGCGGCCGGCTGCGCGGCTGAACGGCGCCGGCCCGAGACGGCTGACAGCGGCTCGGTTTTCACCTATCTCTGCCGCATCCGCTCGCTTCCGAGAGGGAATATGAGCCAAGCAGTATGACCGAGACCCCCATCGAACGCATCCGCAACTTTGCCATCATCGCGCATATCGACCACGGCAAATCGACCCTGGCGGATCGGCTGATCCAAGCCACGGGAGCGCTGCCCCTACGCGAGATGACTGAGCAGGTGCTGGATAGTATGGAGCTCGAGCGCGAGCGCGGCATCACGATTAAGGCGCAAACGGTCAGGCTGACCTATCGGGCGAAAGATAACCAGACCTATGAGCTGAACCTGATGGATACGCCGGGCCATGTGGATTTTGCCTATGAGGTCAGCCGCAGCCTTGCGGCCTGCGAAGGCTCGCTTTTGGTGGTGGACGCCAGCCAAGGGGTAGAGGCGCAAACGCTGGCCAACGCCTATCAGGCGATCGAGGCGGGGCACGAGATCTTGCCCGTTTTGAACAAAATCGACCTTCCCGCCGCAGACCCCGAACGCGTGCGCCGGCAAATCGAAGAGGTGATCGGCCTTGATGCCAGCGACGCGCTGCTGATCAGCGCCAAGACCGGGCAAGGGATCGACGATGTCCTGGAAGCGCTGGTTCACCGCCTGCCGCCGCCGCGCGGGGATTCCGCCGCACCGCTCAAGGCCCTGATCGTGGATAGCTGGTACGATCCTTATCTGGGCGTCATCGCCCTGGTGCGCGTGAAAGACGGGCGGCTTAAGCGCGGGCAACGCGTGCGCATGATGTCCACCGGGGCGGTGCACACGGTGGAACAGGTCGGCGTGTTTACGCCGAAGATGCAACCCGTGGATGACCTTGGCCCGGGCGAAATCGGCTACATCACCGCGGCCATCAAGACGGTTGCGGACTGCCGCGTGGGCGATACCATTACGGACGACCGTAACCCGGCCTCCGAACCTTTGCCCGGGTTCAAACCCTCGGTGCCGGTTGTCTGGTGCGGGCTTTATCCCGTAGATGCCGACGATTTCGAAAAATTGCGCGATAGTCTTGCCAAGCTGCGGCTGAATGATGCGAGTTTCCATTTTGAACCGGAAACGTCATCGGCGCTCGGCTTCGGTTTTCGCTGCGGATTCTTGGGCCTCTTGCATTTGGAAATTATCCAGGAACGCCTGCGGCGCGAATTCGACCTTGATTTGATTGCCACCGCTCCTTCCGTGGTCTATCGGATTTATCGGACCAACGGCCAAGTGCAAGAGCTGCACAACCCGGCCGATATGCCTGACGGCAGCGTTATCGACCATATTGAAGAGCCTTGGATCAAGGCCACGATCATGGTGCCGGATGACTACCTTGGTGCAGTCCTTCAGCTCTGCAACGAACGGCGCGGACAGCAGGTGGATCTCACCTATGTCGGGAACCGCGCCATGGTGGTCTACCGCCTGCCGTTGAATGAAGTGGTCTTCGATTTTTATGACAAGTTGAAATCCGTTTCGCGCGGCTATGCGAGCTTTGACTACCAACTCGACGGCTATTCCGAAAGCGATCTGGTTCGCGTAAGCATTTTGGTAAACGGCGAACCCGTGGACGCGCTCTCCTTCATTACGCATCGCAGTGCGGCGGAAAACCGGGGGCGCGCAATTTGCCAGAAGCTCAAAGACTTGATTCCCAGGCAGTTGTTTAAAATCCCCATTCAAGCGGCAATCGGCGGCAAGGTTATTGCGCGTGAAACCATCAGCGCCTTGGCGAAGGATGTGACCGCGAAATGCTATGGCGGCGATATTACGCGCAAGCGAAAGCTGCTGGAAAAGCAAAAAGCCGGTAAAAAGCGCATGCGCCAATTCGGCAAAGTGGAAATTCCGCAATCTGCCTTTCTTGCCGCGCTGAAGGTGTAGAAAGTAAAGCCGTACTTACTTAATTTGTGTGTTCCGGCCAAACTTTGCCGAGATGGGCCCGAACTCCAAATCTATAGGCTTCAAAATAGGGCGGTGGGATAGCGCACCCCGACAAAATAAAGCCCCTCGGCAGGAGCAGTGGGGCCGGCGACGCGCCGATCTCGCGCGGCCAAAATTCGCGCAACTTCGGCAACCTTTAACTTTCCCTCTCCCACCAATTTCAGCGTGCCTACCATGTTGCGCACCTGATGGTGCAAAAAGCTCCGCGCTTCGGCGAAAATTTCGATACGCTCGCCGAAGCGTCGGACATCCAACCGATCAAGCGTGCGCAGCGGATTTTTCGCTTGGCATTCGGCGGCCCGAAAGGAGGAAAAGTCGTGCCGGCCGACCAGGAGTTTGGCCGCCTTGTCCATTGCCGCCGCATCCAGCATCTGCCGCACATGCCACACGCGGCCGGAAAGAAGCGCGGGCGGCGCCTGCCGGTTGAGAATAACGTAACGATAAGCCCGCGCGAGGGCCGAAAATCGTGCGTTCCAACCCTCCGGCGCAAGCACCGCCGCAAGCACGGCAACAGGGTGAGGCTTCAAATGATAATTCAGCGCCGTACGAAGCTTTTCGGGAGGAAAATCGGCGGGCAGTGAAAGCTGTACCACCTGACCTTCGGCATGCACGCCGGCATCCGTTCGTCCGGCAACGATGGTGCTGACCGGCCTGCCGGCGCAAAGACGCTCTGCTGCCTGCTCCAAGGCCTCCTGCACGGAAAGCCCGTCTTTCTGACGCTGCCAGCCGACAAAAGGCGTGCCATCGTATTCCAGAAGCAACGCAAATGTGGGCATCAGTGCAAGCGCGTGCCTTTGGGAACCGGATGGCCGCGCAGAAAATCGGCAGCCGTAAGGGCCTTGCCGCCGGCGAGCTGAACCCGCTCCAGCCGCAAAGCACCCCGGCCGCAGGCAACGGTGAGCCGATCGTCCAACGTCACGCCCGGCGGGCCTGAGCCTTCGGCCAAGGACACCGCGAGGATCTTCAAAGGCTTATCCATCAGCGTGGTGAACGTCCCGGGCCAAGGGTTCAACGCGCGGACCCGCCGATCAATCTCTTCCGCACTTGCCGTCCAATCAATTCGCCCATCTTCCCGCGTGAGTTTTTTCGCGTAGGTCACACCCGTTTGCGGCTGCGGCACCGGCTTGGGGTTTTCCGCGAGAGCGCGCAAAATCAACCGAGCACCGAGCTCGGCCAATTGATCATGAAGCTCGGCCGCCGTGGTGCGAGGCCCGATCGGCACCGCCTCTGCCAACAAAACGGGGCCGGTATCAAGCCCGGCTTCCATTTGCATAATGGAAACGCCGGTTTCGGTATCTCCGGCAAGGATCGCCGCTTGGATCGGCGCGGCCCCGCGCCAACGCGGCAAGAGGCTTGCATGAATATTGAGGCAACCGCGCGCCGGGGCGGAGAGGATCGCAGGGGGAAGCAAAAGCCCGTAGGCGGCCACCACGGCGACGTCGAGCCCGAGCGCTGCAAACGCCGCCGCCGTTTCCGCCGTCAGGCGCTCGGGGGTTTCCACCCGCAAGCCGAGCCTAAGCGCCGCTTCGTGCACGGCCGATCGCTGCACGGCAAACCCGCGCCCGGCCTTTCGCGGAGGCTGGGTGTAAACACAACGAATGTCATGCCCGGCCGTATAGAGTGCCCGAAGTGCCGGCACCGCGAATGGTGCGGTGCCAAAAAATGCTAGGCGCAACCGATCCTCGGGCATCAGCGGCTCTGTTTCTGCCGCTGTTCCTTCGCCAGCCTGCGAAGAATGATGTTGCGCTTGAGCGGTGAGAGGTAATCGATAAACAGGATCCCGTTCAGATGATCGATCTCATGCTGCAAGCAAGCCGACAAAAGCCCTTCGGCCTCGATTTCCTGGCTTCTGCCGTCTAGGTCGAAGAACCGCACCTTCACCCGCGCGGGACGGGTCACTTCGGCATATTGATTGGGCAGCGAGAGGCATCCCTCTTCGCGTGTCACCATCTCGGTGCTTGTCGCCACAACTTCGGGATTGATCAGGACAATCGGGGAAGGTTTTTCCTCGGGTTTCAAATCCACAACCGCCACACGCAGCCCGACCCCGACCTGCGGCGCGGCAAGCCCGATGCCTGGGGCTTGATACATTGTGGCAAACATCCGCGGAACCAGGGCGCGGACGGTTTCATAATCCTCATTGCGTACGGCCCGTGCCGGGCGCTTCAAAATCGGCGCCGGCGCCAGAACAATCGAGAGCGTTGGAACATCCAGCATAAGCGGGATGTAGCGGCGCGCGGGCGCTTCTGCAACGTCTTCCGCTCTCTTCCGCAATGTCCCCTTGTAACAGGAGCGATGCAACCCAAAATCCAAGTTGCCTGGGCGCCGAAGGGGCCCCGGCGGTAAGCTTCGCTCATGGAGAGGAGGCAACAGTGAGTGCTCGGATGTTCGCATCGCCTTTATTTTTGGGTTTCGATCATCTGGAACAGATGATCGAACGCGCAGCCAAAAACGCGGCTGACGGATACCCGCCTTATAATATTGAACAGATCGGCTCCACGGGGCTGCGCATCACCCTGGCGGTGGCTGGTTTTGATATGGACGATCTGCAAATCGTTCAGGAAGACAATCAGCTGATCATTCGCGGCAAGCAAGCCGAGGATGCGCCGGGGCGCGTGTTTCTGCATCGTGGGATCGCCGCGCGGCAATTTCAGCGCACCTTTGTGTTAGCAGAGGGCATCGAGGTTAAGAATGCCTGGCTCGATAACGGGCTGTTACACATCGATTTGGTTCGCCCGCAACCGGAAAGCCGCGTGCGCACGATCGAAATCCGGAAAAACGCCGGCAATGGGATTAAGTAGCGCACGGGTTAAAGGGGCTTTCCTTCTCAATGCTTTCAACCAAAAGCACGCTCGGGTCCCCGCCAAGGGGCTCGGCCGAGGAGAATAAGATGCAGACGAACTCTTCTAACCCCAATGGTCCTCAACTCGGTTCCAACGAGGTGGTATTTGATATTCGCCAGATTTCGCCGAGCCAATTTGCTCAGCTGGGCGTGGAACACGTGGCCTATGTGCGCGAAATCTCGGTGAACGGGATGCCCGCTTATGCCATTCATGCCGCGGACGGACGGCCGCTCGGAATTGCCGGGGGGCTTGCGGCGGCGATTGCGGCCATTCGCGAGCACGACATGCTGCCCACCTTAGTCCACTGACTGACGAAGAGCGTGCTCTGAGCCCAACAGCGGGTTTTAACACGGGCTCGGCGGCGCAGGGTGTTCGTACGAAGTCAAGGAGGCTGGGGAGTCTTTGGCCTGAACGCGCGGGGCTCAAGCCCGGGCAGTCGCGCTCGCCATCACCTGCCCCGATCACACGCTCCAAAAGCCGTGCCACATTTTCTGCGCCGGGCATGGGCAAGCGTACTCTCGGCGCCACGGCAGAGCGCCGCGACTTCACGCAGCTGGGGAGCGAGAGAAAAATGATATCGGCCTCGCGAATCACGTCGGCGACGGTCGCTGCCGCGCCCACGCTATGCGCCGCGAGGCGTCCGAGCAGTTCGCGCCTGATGTCGTAGCCGATCACGCGCCGTCCCGATTTCTGCGCAAGATTGCGGCAGACCGGCTCACCCATAAAGCCGAGACCGATGCAGCCAAGAGTACTACCCGACGGCGCTCTTAGCGAGACCAACCTGCAGCCGCCTACTTTTTCTGGCCGGAACGCGGCGCCGTCCGGCATTGCTGCGATCTCGCGATAGACATCGAACAGCGCATTGGACTCGTCGGGCGATTTCACCTGCATGACATACATCGTGCACATCACGCGGCCGTCCTCGCGGGTCGAAACATTGGTATTGTTCATGTCATTGACCGGAGTTCGGTGCATACGTGCGGCGACGGCGACGGGATCCGTGGTTTTTTCGTCCTTGACCGCCTGCAGGTAATGTCGGACGTCGCCATTGACACTGACCTGCAACATGGACGGCGGTTTCGGCTTATGGGCGATGAAGCGTTGTAACCAGGCCTGCGTCGCCGGTAACGCGGCAAGGGGAGAAGATCCTTCATCACCTGCAGATGCGCCATGAACGGATGCAGGTCCCCCTCAATCGTCATCTCGCCCCGTTTGGTGAGAGCAAAGAGATCATGCCAGCCCGGCGGCGGCACCGCTTGCCAGAATTGCGCCCATGAGAGTGTCGAGCCGCGCACCGCAAAGCGGAGCGAACACATCAGCTGCGGCCCGTGCGAGAGATCAAGCCGAATGCCGCGCTCCACGCTCATGAAGAACATCTTCCTGATGCCGATCAGGCAGGTGGTGCACAACTCCACGCCGCGGCGGCGGAGATCTTCATCCTTGGCAACCAATGCCGGGAGCGCCGTAAAGCGGCGCGCCAAATTTTCCAGATTTTCTGCAGACTCATCTTCTGCAGATTCCCCCTGCGGCCGGCACTGTGCTGCTCCCCGCCATTTTGGCCTCCCGATTTTTTTCTTCATCTCTCAATTTTGTGAACGAGCGTGGATCTGCACGCCTATTGCGTCAACCTCGACATCCGGCATGCCATGCCGCCGGCGCTCAGGGGATATGCACATACCACCTTCAGAGTATTAAGATATCCTTTTTTCGTAACTTCCTGGGTCTTCCGGCGGGAGCGGTATCAGCAGCAGCCGGATTGCTGCGGTTTTGAAGAAAGGCAGGCGCAAAAGCGGCTTTCAAACTCCTAGAAGCGAGAAACCAGGCTGGCAACAGCTTTAATATGTGCTTCGGCCGCTGCACGTGCGTGTTCCGCTGAGCCTGCTTCTATGGCGTTGATGATCGCCGCATGCTGCTGGCCAGCGCCTTTCAAGTTCGGCAAAAATCCGCTGGTTTGGCATATTAGCACGTCCGACATCGTCCAGTTGATCAACTGGCGGGTATGCAGCATGGGCGAGCGCGCCGCGGCATGAACCATGTGGTGGAATTGGTGGTTGAGATCGCGGTAGCGCATGGCTGCGTCCTTCTCGTGGCTGGACAATGCCAGGATCTGCGCGTTGATGGCGCGCAACGCCGCTATTTCCTCGGGCTGTCGACGGATGGCTGCCAATTCGGCAAGCAAACCCTCTATCCGGCCGAACATTAGAAAAAAGTCCTCGATCTCTCGCATCGAAGGTGAGAAGACCTCGCAGCCGACCTGCGCCGTGATGTGAACGAAGCCGTCTGCCTGGAGGGACGCGAGCGCCGCCATGATGGGTTGCCGGCTCGCGCCGGTCTGCTCGGCAATTTCTCTCACACTAATCTTTCGACCAAAGCGATACTGCCGGGTGAGCAGACGCTCGAGCACGAACTCGCGGATCGCGTCCTTCTTCCGGTCGCCATGTGCCCTCACGGGAGCGGACGGGATCCCCGGCGCTACGGGCAAAGGCGGGATTGTCGGGATTACAAATGATTCGGTCACGCGTAAAAATTTAGAACCATCAGCCCCAAGCAACAAGAGCAAGGGCAGTTGACGCTCACATCTAGCATGCTAGAATGCTAGAAATCGATGAGGGAGGGCTAAATTACTCTTAGCAATAGTAGTTTCTAGGGCGCATGCCCTCATGACCGGCAGGCTACGGCCAAGCGCCTGGCCTGGCACGGAATTCCATCTGTAGGGGTCGGAACTAGGAATTTTGAAAGGCAATAACGCGATGCGAATTCTTCGTCTCGGAATGATCGGGTTTGCAACAGCTGTATTTGGTTTTGTGTCAATCGCGAAGGCTCAAGCTGCGTCGGACGCAAAAGATCATAACCATAAGGTAATTCGGATCGGCGTCTTGACGGATATGAGCGGCCCGCAATCCGCTGCGAGCGGTCCCGGTGCCGTCGTTGCTGCGCGCATGGCGGCTGAGGATTTCGGCAATACCGTCAATGGCGCAAAAATAGAAATCCTGTTCGCCGATCATCAAGGCAAGCCCGACATTGGCGCAGCCATTGCGCGCCACTGGTTCGATATCGAAGGCGTCGATGCAATCGCCGATTTGCAAGGATCACCGATCGGTCTTGCGGTGCAGTCGATCGCACGGGAAAGACACAAGATACTTTTGTTATCCAGTTCGACATCTTCGGAATTCACCGGCAAATCCTGCTCGCCCACCACTGTGCAATGGACGGTGGATACATACAGCCTTGCTGTAAGCGCCGCCCGCGCGATGACAGAGATTGGCGGCAAGCGCTGGTTCTTTTTAACGGTTGATCAGGCCTATGGTCACGCATTGACCCGTGACACGATGGAACAGGTGAAGCGTGCTGGTGGAACGATAGTGGGTGACGCGACTTTCCCAGCCGGCAACATGGATTTCGCGCCGCTCCTGCTTCAAGCCCAAACATCCGGCGCCGATGTCCTTGCCTTGGCCTCGGCCAGCGGGGATACCATCACCGCCATGAAGCAGGCCGCGGAATTCGGCCTCAACAAGACAATGAAGATAATCCCCCTGCAATCGGTTTTGACGGATATTCATGCCATCGGGCTCCCGATCGCCCAGGGAACGTATGAAACAGCGCCGTTCTACTGGAATCGGACGGATGCAACGCGCGCGTGGTCAAAGAAATTCTTCGCGCGGACGAACGCGATGCCGAGCGGCTTTCAGGCGGGTGTGTATTCCGCAGTTCATAATTACCTCGCCGCCATTCAACGAGCAGGCACGGATGACCCCGACGCTGTTATGCGTCAATTGCGGGCGACGACAATTCATGACTTTTTCGCCGATCCCGGCAAGGTACGCATCGACGGCAAAATGGTGCACGACATGTACCTGTTGCAGGTAAAAAAGCCCTCGGAGTCAACCGGAGAATGGGACCTTTATGACGTGGTAAAAACACTTCCTGGAGAAGCCCTAGCTCGACCGCTCTCAGAAAGTCCGTGCCCTCTTGTTTCTACGGTAAAACAATGACGATCGGTCTCGTCTGCGCCTCTCACACGCCTCTGATGCGTGATGGTGTGGCACCCCCGGAAACCCGTGAGAAGGTCACATCGGGTTTCGCATCTCTTGCGGCGTGGGTTGAGGCGTTTCAACCAGACTGCATTATTCAGTTTGCACCGGATCATTTCAACGGGTTCTTTTACGATCTCATGCCACCGTTCTGTATCGGCGTCGGCGCGGTTTCCATTGGCGATTGGGGCAGCGGCACAGGCCCGTTGCCGGTGCCGGAGGACTTCGCGCTGTGCGTGCTGAACGCTGTACGGGCAGCGGATTTTGATCCGGCGGTTTCTTATCGCATGCCAGTTGACCATGGCTTTGTACAAATTTGGGAGGCAATGTTTGGTAGCTTTCAGCGCTACCCGATTGTGCCGGTTTTCATCAACTGCGCAGCGCCGCCGCTTCCGAGTTATCGGCGCGTGCGTTTGCTAGGAGAGGCTATTGGTCGTTTCGCGCTTGTATCCGGACGGCGCATTTTGTTTGCAGGATCCGGCGGTCTTTCGCACGATCCGCCGCTGCCGGCGATTGAAGGAGCGTCACCGGAATTACGGGAGCGGCTCATCGACGGACGCAACCCGAGCTCCGAAGCGCGCCGACAACGCGAAGCGCGTATTTTGGAAGTCGGGCGTCTCGCTGCCGAAGGAAAAGGTCCCTGCCTGCCGTTGAATCAAGCCTGGGACCTGAATTTTCTTGACCAGCTGCGGCAAGGAAATCTGGACGCTTTCGATGCGTTGACAGCTGATGCAGTGCGCTCCGCGGCCGGGCGCGGCGGCAACGAAGTGCTCTGCTGGGTTGCTGCGTTCTCCGCGCTGTCTGCAGCAGGCCCGTATCAGGTTCGTAACTTGTTCTACGAAGCGATTCCCGGCTGGATCGCCGGTATGGCAATGGTCACCGGAGAAACGGTGGCTGCTGGGGTGTAACAGGAGAAAGCCCGATGACGAATGTTCCTCCATCCGGTTTCTCGAGTATCTGGTCGGATCTCCGAAATACGGCTTTTAAGCAAGATTTTCTTGAGGCCGACGGCGTGCGAACCCGCTATCTGATGGCCGGAGATGACACAAAGCCGTTGCTGATTCTGCTTCATGGCGTGGGCGGCCATGCGGAAGCCTATAGTCGCAATCTCGGCGCGCACGCTCCGCATTTCTGGACGGTCGCCATTGATATGGTCGGCCACGGGTGGACCGAAAAACCCGAAATCGACTATGAAATCCCCGATTACGGAAAACATGTGCTGGCGGTCATGCGCGCCCTCGGACGTGACAGCGCAATGCTTTCGGGTGAAAGCTTAGGCGGCTGGGTCGCCACCTGGCTTGCAGTGCATCATGCGCAGGCTGTTGAAAAGCTGGTGCTCAATACAGCCGGCGGCTGGACGGCGCACCCCGAGGTGATGGCGCGCATCAAAAAACTGTCGATTGAAGCCGCTTTGGACCCAAGTTGGGAGCGTATCCGCGCACGGTTGGAGTTTTTGATGTACGACAAGGCATCGGTCTCCGATGACCTGGTCGAAACCCGCCGCGCCATTTATGCCCAACCCGGCTTTGCCGATACCATGCAGCGGATCATGTGCCTGCAGGATATGAATACGCGTCGGCGGAATATGATCACCGAGGCGCAGTACAACGCAATCAAGGCTCCGACTTTGGTGATCTGGACGTCGCACGATCCGACGGCAACCCCTGCGGAGGGTTTGCAGATCGCCAAGATGATCCCCGGCGCGCGCTACATGGTGATCAACGAATGTGGCCATTGGCCGCAGTATGAAAAAGCCGCAGTCTTTAACAAAGCCCACATCGCTTTTTTGCGCGGTGAAAGCCTTGACGGTATCGAAGGGATGCTGTCATGACCGATTGGCGCCGATGTGCAAACGCGCTTCACGCTGCATATGACAGCGCCCGGACTGCTCTGCCGCTGTACGACAGGCACAAAGCTTCCGATGCGGCTTTGCCTCAATGAATCCGGCCTCGAGCGCGACCTGCCTGCGGAACCACCGACGCCGGCCGACAACGTTTGTGCATCCGGCTTCAGGACTTATCTGCTGGAAATCGGTGATAGCCCTAAAAGGGGCCGGATTTTCGTTACGTTTCAAGTACGACAACACGTCGGTCAGCTGATGGGGACTAGGCAGTCTCGATCTGCGCGGCCGCGTCATCACGCCGAACCGTAGGTGCTTGAGAACTATCGAAGGAAACGGGAGCGACTTGATGGGGAACACAGATTTTGACACCGACGTTCTGGTTGTCGGCCTTGGCCCGATGGGAGCGACAACTGCGCTGGCGCTGGCCACCTACGGCGTGCGCGTACTGGCGATATCGAAATGGAATTGGGTTGCCAACAGGCCGCGGGCGCACATCACCAATCAGCGTGCCATTGAAATCCTCCGAGACCTCGGAGTGGAGGAAGACGCGAAGAAATACGCCACGCCTTGGGATCAAATGGGCGACACGCTGTTTACCACAAGTTTCGCCGGGCCTGAGGTTGCGCGGTTGCGCACTTGGGGCACCGGCGACGAGCGCTTCGGTGATTATCTGCGCGGCAGCCCGTGCCCGTATCTCGACCTCCCCCAACCTTTTATGGAGTTGGTTCTCGTCAACCACGCTGCACGACGCGGTGCGCAAATCGCCTTCAACACGGAATATTTATCATCCGAGCAGGACGAAGACGGTGTCACCGCGACACTCAAGGATGTTATCAGCGGCACGATCTTCACACGGCGGGCCCGCTTTCTGGTCGGCGCCGATGGGGCGAAATCACGGGTTGCAGAAGAGATCGGGCTGCCGATTGTCGGCGAGATGGCGCGGGCCGGAACGGTTTACGCCCATTTCCGCGCTGACCTGTCCCGTTATGTCGCGCATCGCCCCAGCATTCTCTATTGGATTATGAATCCCGCGGTTGGATTCGGCGAAATCGGCATGGGTCTGTTGCGTGCCGTGCGCCCTTGGTACGAGTGGATCGCGGGTTGGGGGTTCGATATCTCCAAAGGTGACCCTGACTTAACGCCCGCCACCGCGCTGTCTAAGATCCGCACCATGGTCGGGGATCCTGCGTTGGATGTCGATTTCATTTCGATTGCACCTTGGTACGTAAACCGCGCTTACGCGACGCACTACAGCGTCGGTCGCATCTTCTGTGGGGGCGACGCGGTGCATCGTCACCCGCCGTCCAGCGGCCTCGGCTCCAACACCTCTATGCAGGACGGCTTCAACCTCGCTTGGAAGTTGGCCCTGGTGGTAAAAGAGCAAGCGGATATCAAATTGCTCGAGAGCTACTCGTTGGAGCGCGCGCCGATAGGCAAACAGGTTGTCGAACGCGCCAATCAGTCGCGCATCGACTATGCACCATTACGCGCCTGCTTCGCGACGTCGGACCAAGATGATCCTGTTGCCGCAGGCTTGCGCAAGATCAAGGCGCCGACGGCCGAAGGCGCCGTGGTCCGTGCCGCGCTGCGCGAGGCGCTCGCATTAAAGAATTATGAATTCAATGCGCACGGCATAGAATCGAATCAACGTTATGTCTCGTCTGCCGTAATTCCCGACCCTGATGCCGGCGAAGAAATCTGGCATCGCGACCGCGACCTGTATTTACAGCCGACGACGAGGCCAGGCGCCAAGCTCCCGCATGCCTGGCTCGTGGATCGCAACGGCAGACGCATTTCGACGCTCGATATTGTCGGCAAAGGACTTTTCACTCTGCTGACCGGTCTCTCGGGGCAGGCATGGCGTGTAGCTGTAGAAACCGTACGGTGCCCATGCCTGCGCATTGTCGTGATCGACGAGGACCCGGATGCTCAGGATCTTTACAATGTCTGGCATGCCACGAGCCAGATCGAAGAGGCGGGTGCGCTGCTGGTTCGCCCCGACGGTTATGTGGCCTGGCGGGTTCGCAGTCCTGTCTGGAACGCGCAGGAGGCCACTGCTCTTCTCTCAGACGCGCTCAAGCGCCTTGGTCTACGTTTTTGACAAGCTGGGGCCCCCACCGGCCCCGACGCCAAACCCGGCAAGCGATCGGCTGGAACCGGCGTATGCCGTTTCGCGCGCTCGCGACAAGCGCCGGATGGCTTGCCGGAAATGAAATTCGGATGGCGATACCCGGCTTCGCCTTCCGCGTAGCGGCAGCGCCGAGCGAAAGCGCGCCTATGCCATCGCCGAGCCAAGCGCCGCAACTTAGAACACGCACATGGAGACTCCGAACTCTTTTGCCGATGCCGGATCTCTTCGCGTCAAACCGTTAGCGGCTCTCGGGAGTTGGGGAGTGAACGGCGGAGCAGTCCGGCAAATTTGTCCGCACCGGGGTCCAGGTTTGGCTTTCTCCGAAAATCGGCAAGCCGACATAGCCCCTGAGCTTTAGGGTGCCGTCCGCACCCGCGGTGATGGTTGCGTGGTAGGTCTTGCCGTTGCGCGGATTGTAAATATACCCGCCGCTCCAGCGGCGACCCCCCTCCGGCTTGAACCCGTAAAGAAGGGGTAGCCCGCAGATCGGCCTTTCCCTCTGCGCAAAATCGGTGTTGTGAACGTCGCGCTTGGGCTTGCCTTCACTGGTCAGCGGCTCCTTCAGCCAAACGATTTTGCCGCAAAGCTCCCCTCCGCACTCGGTGATGGCAACGGCTGCATCGCCCGAAGCCACCAGCCAAACCCCCACGGGAGTTGCCGTGCCCTGCCCAAACGCAAGCCCCGCGGACATCAATGCCCCGACAAGGCTTGCGCCGGCCGCCCGTCCTTGGCGCCGGACCCCGAAGAACTGCCTGCAATGCTCTATCAATACTTCCCCCTTCGCTTTATCTTCGCAGGCAACTGAGATAGCAAAAGCACCCCGATTGCCGAGCCATTGAAATGACCGTTCGCACCCGTTTTGCCCCAAGCCCCACCGGCATGCTGCATATCGGCGGCGCCCGCACCGCGCTCTTCAACTATCTTTTTGCCCGCCATCACAATGGGCAATTCTTGCTTCGGATTGAAGACACCGACCGCGCGCGCAGCACGCCGGAGGCCATCCAGGTGATTTTGGAAGGGCTGGCCTGGCTCGAGCTCAATCCCGATGAACCCCCGATTTATCAATCATCACGCGTCGCCCGCCATGTGGAAGTCGCTCAGCAATTGCTGGCGACAGGCCATGCCTATCGTTGCTACTGTACGGCGGAAGAATTGCAGGCAATGCGGGAGCGCGCTTTGGCGGAAGGCCGGCCGCCGCGTTACGACGGGCGCTGGCGTGACCGCGACCCGAGCGAAGCCCCGCCCGGCGTGGCCCCGGCCATTCGTCTCAAGGCGCCCCGCACCGGCGAGACCGTCGTGCATGATTTGGTGCAGGGGGAGGTGCGGGTTGCCAACGCCGAGCTGGATGACATGATTCTGCTCAGAAGCGACGGCACGCCTACCTACCTTCACGCCGTTGTGGTGGACGACCATGACATGGGTATTACCCATGTTATTCGGGGCGATGATCACCTCACCAATACCTTTCGCCAGGTGCAGATTTATCAGGCCCTGGGGTGGACACCGCCCGAGTTTGCGCATCTTCCGCTCATTCACGGTCCGGATGGAACCAAGCTCTCCAAGCGCCATGGCGCGGTCAGCGTGTTGGAATTTCGCGCCCAGGGTTTCCTGCCCGAGGCGCTTTGCAATTATCTGCTCAGATTGGGGTGGGGCCACGGCGATCTGGAGGTGATCAGCCGTGAGGAAGCCATTCGGCTGTTCGATCTGAGCGGGGTGGGCCGGGCTGCAGCGCGGATGGATTACGCCAAGCTTCTGCACCTGAACGGGGTCTGGCTTCGCCGTGCCGATGATGCGCGGCTGGTGGCGGAAGTGGTTGCGCGGCTTACAGGTCTGCCCGGCCTGGTGTTGGATGACGCCGCGAAGGCGCGCATACGCGCGTTGATGCCGGCTTTGAAAGAACGCGCCAAAACCTTGAACGAACTTGCCGAAAGCGCGGCTTTTCTCGCCCACCGCCTGCCCTTGCCGATAGATGCCAAAGCGAAAGCCCTGCTGGACGCCGAGGCACGGGCGATGCTTGCCGACCTTGCAAAAGTGCTGGAAGAGAC
>JAIMBF010000148.1 GCA_023511585.1 Terriglobia bacterium | reverse complement strand
GGCGAGCCGTCCGTCCACAGCACGTGCGAACACACGAAACCGACCTCAACGCTCTCGGAAAGCCGCCGATACGTCGCCAGCAGCGCGGCCAGTGCGTCCGCCTCCGCATAAGCGTCATCGTCAAGCAGCCAAATACAATCCGCACCATACGTCAGGCCGAGAGCGATTCCCGCGGCAAAGCCGCCGGTGCCGCCGAGATTGCGCCGCGCCATGGCAAATCGCACGCCGCGTTCGGATTGGAAACGAACGCGAACGGCGGCATTCACCTCCGGCCCGTCGCTGTTGTCCACCACCAACGTGAGATCCGGCCGGCGTGTTTGCCGAAGCACGGCGGCCAGCGCCACGGCAAGACTCTCCGGCCGGTTGCGTGTGACGATCACCGCCGCGACAATCATGGTTTGCGATCATGAAAAAACGGCGGCGGCTCGATGGATGCCGCAAATTGCTCCGCCGCCGCCTCGCCCACGGCAAGCGCCTCCGCGATCGCCTGATCCATATCAAGATAGCGATAGGTGCCGAGCCGGCCCACGAAAGTCACCCCCTTGCTTTGCCAAGCCAGGCTCACATAGGCCGCAAGCTGCCGCTCCTCCTCCGCCAATCGGACAGGATAGAACGGAATATCGGAAGGCCCGGCCTCGCGCGCATATTCCCGAAAGGCAACCGTGCGCGGCAGATGTTCTTTCTCCCAAGGCATAAAATGCTTGTGCTCGCTGATGCGAGTAAAAGGAACCGTTTCGTCGCAATAATTCATAACGGCGGTGCCTTGAAAATCACCGTCCGTTTCGATGCGCTCAAAATCCAGCGTACGATAAGCAAGCCGTCCCGCCCGTTCGCCGAACCAGCGATCGATCGGCCCCGACCAAAACACGTGGCGAAACGTTTCCGTGAGCTCTTCAAACGAACAGTTGCAACGCAGCTCGATCAGCGGATGATCGAGAATCCGCGCAACAATATTCGTGTAGCCTTCGGCCGGAATGGCTTGATATCGGTGGTCGAAATAAGAATCTTCGTAATTGAAACGCACGGGCAAGCGCTTGAGAACAGAGGCCGGCAACGTGCTCGGCTCTCGCCCCCATTGTTTCTTCGTATAGCCTCGGAAGAAAGCAACATAGAGCCTCTCGCCGATCAACGCCAAGGCTTGCTCTTCGAAATTGCGCGGCGTGCTGATTTCGGATCTGGCCTGGCTTTGCAAAAAAGCCCGCGCCTCCTTCGGGCTCATGCAAGTATCAAAAAATTGATTGATCGTGTGCAAGTTGATGGGCAGGGAATAAACGCGCCCGCCGGCAATCGCTTTCACGCGATGCACATAGGGGCGCATGTCTCCGAAACGGCAGATAAACCGCCAAACCTTTTCGTTGTCGGTATGGAAGATATGCGGCCCGTAGCGGTGCACCATTACGCCGGTGGCGGGATCTCGCTCGGTGTGGCAATTGCCGGCAATGTGCCCGCGCGCTTCCGCCACCAGCACGGCATACCCATGCTCGGCCAACACGCGTGCAATGACCGCCCCGCTCAAACCCGCGCCGACGCAACAAATACGCTCTTCCCCTCGCATGCACTGAATCTAGAGGGAAACCGTTACCACGCAAACCGCCGAACGGCGGCGCGGAAATCCTTGTGCGGAATGAATCGGCGGAGGAACGCCGTTCAGATGTGTTTTTCCACCCAGCTCCGCAGCGCCGCTTTGGGCAGGGCGCCCACTTGGGTTGCCGCGGGTTTGCCGTCCTTAAACAGAATCAAGGTCGGGATGCCGCGCACGGAATACTGGTTTGGCGTCAGCGGGTTCTCGTCCACATTGAGTTTGGCAACGACAAGCTTGCCCTTGTAGTCCTGGCCGAGCTCTTCGATCGCCGGCGCAATCATGCGACAGGGGCCGCACCATTCGGCCCAAAAATCCACCAGCACCGGCCCTTTTGCCGCAAGCACATCCTGGGCAAAGCTCTCATCGGTTACTTTGATCGTGTGTTCGCTCATAGAAGCTCGCTTTCTTTCCGGTTTACTTACCCGGAGAATTGGTTGAGCCCAACGCCGGGTCAAGCACGCATTTGCATTGCACCGGGCGCATGCGCCTCCAGCAAAGCATCGGGCAAAAAGCTTACCTTTGCGTTCTGCGTCCAAATCAGGGCACAGCGAATCGCTTTTGCCGGGAAGATTTGGGCAAGCACCGCGCGGTAGGCAGCCATCTGCCGCAGATAAAGCACCGGTGTGCGCTCCGGCCCTTCCGGCGGAGGAAGCCCGGTCTTGTAGTCGGCGAGCTGAACCTCCGTTTCCGCAACGGCGAGTCGGTCCACAATGCCGCCGATCACATTCCCGTCGACCACCCCGGTAATGGGCACTTCGGCACGGCTCGCGGGGCCGAAGAGAGGGGCAAGCTCCGGGTGGCGAAGCACGGCCATGATCTCCCTCACCAATGCCGCAACGTCCTCGGCTTGCAGACCAAGCCCCGGGCGGCTCAGGAAAGCGTAGGCGGCCTGCTCGCGCCGCGCTTCCGGCAAATCCGGCAAATGCTGCAGCAGCGCATGCAGAAGCGTGCCGCGCTCTTGCGCAGAGAGATTACCGCCGCCCCTTAACAGCGGCGAGGCCGCCGCCGGCACCGGCCCAAAACCGGCATTTTCCGGCCGGCTCGGCGCCAAGCGCCTCGGTTCCTTGGGTTCCTCCGGCAGCGGCTCCGGCACCCAACTCGGAGGGCCGCCCGCCCAACCGGGCAGCGGTTCCGGCGCGTGCTCTTCCTGTTCGCTCGGTGGCCCGGATGGCAAGGCGGTCTGCGCCGTAGCCCAGCGCAAAATGTCTCCCCCCCAAGGCAACGCGTCGGGTTCCGAGGTGCAGCCGGAGAGGCGCTCAAAGCCGCGCGCGACAGAGTTGTACCAGCATGCTTCATCCATGGCCTTGCCGAGCTCCCAGCCGCACACGATCAGCCGATCCTCGGCGCGGGTTAATGCCACGTAAAGCAGCCGATTATGCTCCTCTCTCTGTTTGCGCTTGAGGATCTCGAACGCCTCTTGCACCGCGCGCGAGCGAAGCTCCTTGCGGGGCGCCCAAAGCGGCACGTGCGCGCCCCGCGCCGCATCCTCTTTCCACGCAAGCGTGTTCTCTACGGGCGGCATGCCGGTGGTATCGGGCAGAATCACCACCGGCGCCTGCAGCCCTTTGGCGCCGTGCACCGTCATCAACCGTACGGCGTGGCTTGCGTTTTCCGCCTGCCGCTTCACTTCCGCCCCGGAGGCGCGCAACCACTGCACGAAACCCTGCACCGAAGGGGCGTGGTGCTTGCCGTAGCTCAATGCAGCATGCAGCAATTCGTCGATCGGCTCCGCCGCCTCGGCACCGAAGCGCGCCAACAGCCTTGCCCGCCCGCCGAGCGGCCCCAACGCCTCCGCCAGCAATGTGTACGGCGAAACATAGTCCACGCGCGCAAACAAAGCGGAAAGAAATTGCCAAGCCGCCCGCCAATCCTCGCGCTCCTGCGCGCGCGATCGCAAGGTGTCCCACAAATACCCCGTCCGGCCTACGGCCAGCTCCATCAAGCTTTGATCCGAGAGCCCGCCCAGGGGGCTGGTCAACACGCAGGCCAGGGCAAGATCGTCTTCCGGCAACAGCAGCGTATCGCAAAGCGCCAAAAGATCCGCCACCGCCGGCTGCTCGGTCAACACCATCCGGTCCAACCCGGCCACCGGCACGCCGCGTGCTTTCAACGCGCGCACCAAGGCTGCAGCAAAGGCATTGCGCCGGCGCACGAGAACCAAGATATCGCCCGGAACGAGGGGCCGATTGCGGCTCGGCACGATCGGCTTTGCCGCAAGCTGCC
>JAIMBF010000147.1 GCA_023511585.1 Terriglobia bacterium | reverse complement strand
CCGGCCAGAAGCTGCTCGATGCCGCTGAAGAAGGGCAGCGAGACGTCAAGCGTATCGCCCTGCCCGAAGCCGGTGATCGTTCCCTGGAAATCTCCGCTCGGCGCCTTCACCACCCCGCCCGGGCCGGTAAAGGCGATGGTCTCGCCGCTGGCCACATCGCCCTGCAGCACCAATGTTCCGCCGGAGCCGACATCAATGACGCCGGGGGCAGGCGCACCCACATTGCCTGTAATCGTGACCGGCGCATCCACCACCATTGTGCCCGCATTCTCCAGCGTGCCGATTTGGGCGGCGTTGGTGGCCGTGATCATCCCATAATTGCTGACGGACCCCACTACCACTGTGGTGCCGACCGCCGCGGGCGCGCCGAGCGTAGGAGAGTAAGGTTCGATGAGCAGGGTGCCGGTATTGCTGACGTTCACCAAGGGGGAGTAAGAAACATAGGTGGGCACCTCAAGCCCGACGGTGGCGCCGTTGAGTACCGTTATGGAACTGTACTGCCCGACATGAACGGTGGTGGAATTGGTGATGGTTGTGGTACCCATGGCGCCTCCTACCCGGAGTTTTTTAACAGGCCGATTCGCAAAAAATTTTATACGTTGTAGCGCCCGATAAGAAGACAAAAAAAGGTTAAGTAAGCGTTAATGTGTCATGAAATAATGCCATGAGCTCAACAATCCAAACCTGGGAACAATCCAAGAAGAAAAACAAATGGCGTAGCGTAACGAAGTTCCGCCCATCCGAAAAAAACTTCATAAATCATTCGCTTCTAAGAATGCTGCAATATCAGGATAAATGCATATGCGTATCGAGCTGATCGTCAACGGCACGGCGCGCGAAGTTTCCGCGCCGCCGAACACGCCGTTACTCGACGTCTTGCGCAATACGCTCAACCTGAAAGGCACACGCTTCGGCTGCGGCCTTGCGCAATGCGGCGCCTGCATGGTGTTGGTGGACGGCGAACCGGTCTACGCGTGCATGCGTGAGATCGGCACTCTCGCCGGCGCGCAGATCACCACCGTGGAAGCGCTGGATGGGCATCCGCTCCGCGCCGCCTTTCTGGCCGAGCAGGCCGGCCAATGCGGCTATTGTCTGTCCGGCATCCTGATGAGCGCCAAAGCTCTTTTGGATCGCAACCCATCGCCAAGCCGGGCGGACATCGTGGCCGCGCTGGACCGCCACCTCTGCCGCTGCGGCACGCAATGGCGGATCATCCGCGCGGTGGAACGCGCCGCTTCCCTATTGCGCGAGAAGGCCGTGCCATGAGCGCTTCCAACCTGCCGCTTTCCTTTGTCAACAACCCCAGCCCCGCGCGCTGGTTCCGCTTCGACCCCGACCGCACCGTGCATCTCGCGGTGGGCAAAGTGGAAATCGGGCAGGGTATTCTCACCGCGTTGATGCAAATCGCCGCCGAGGAGCTGGACGTTCCCCTTGCGGCGATCCGGATGCTGGCCGGCGATACCGACGCCGCACCGGATGAAGGAACCACCTCGTCCTCGCTTTCGATCGAAGTGGGCGGCGCCTCGCTCCGGCTCATGGCCGCCGAGGTGCGGGCGCGCATGCTGGAGCGGGCAGCCCAGCGCCTGAATTGCGCGGCCTCCGAGCTCGCCGTGGTGGACGGGGCTGTTTATCGCAACGGCGCGCCCACCGGGCAGGATTATTGGAGCCTAGCGCCCGATGTGGACCTGCTGCGCCCGGCCGACGGCCGCACCGCGCCGAAGCCGCCCTCGGCCTATCGCGTGGTGGGGCACAGTGTGCCACGGCTCGACTTGCCGGCGAAAATCTCCGGCGCGGCCTTCATCCACGACATGGTGCGCCCGAATATGCTGCACGCCCGCATTCTGCGCCAACCCGCGCGCGGGGCGCGCCTCGCCGCGCTCGATGAAACCGCGATCCGCCGCGCCGCGGGGGGCGAGCTGCAGGTTTTCCGGCTCGGCAATTTCGTCGCCCTGCTCAGCCCGCATGAAACCGTGGCCGAGCGCGCCGGCGCCGCTGCGCCCCTGCATGCACGCTGGGAGAATGTGCGGCGGCTGACGTCCGCACAACAGGAGGCAGCCTTCCTGCTCGGCCAGCCCTCGGAGGATCGGCTGATCGGGGATCCGCCGCAGCCCGTCTCGGGCGAGATGGTGGAGGCCCGCTATACCCGCCCCTATCTGGCGCACGCCGCGATTGCGCCCTCTTGCGCACTGGCCGAAAGCCGCGGCGGGCATCTCTCCGTCTGGTCGCATACGCAGGCGGTCTATCCGCTGCGGGCTTCCCTCGCGCGGGTGCTCAACCGGCCGGCGGAGACGATCAGCGTGCATCATGTCCAGGGCGCCGGCTGCTATGGCCATAACGGCGCCGACGATGTGGCGCTCGACGCCGCCCTGATCGCAGAAGCGATGCCCGATCATTGCATCCGGGTGCAATGGCGGCGCGAGGAAGAGTTCGGCTTCGAGCCGCTCGGCAGCGCCATGGTGATTGCGGTGCGCGCGGTGCTGGATGCATCCGGCAAGCCGATCGATTGGACACAGGAAATCTGGTCCGGCACGCATGTGGCCCGCCCCGCGATGGGCGGAAACATGTTGGCGCACGAGGCGTTGCCCACGCCCCCGCCCGAGCCCCGCCCGACCGACCCGCCGGAAGCCGCCGGCGGCGGCGGCACGCGCAATGCCATTCCGCATTACGCGATTCCGGCGCGGCGCATTCTGCATCATTTGGTGCCGGGCACGCCGGTGCGCACCTCGGCCCTGCGGGGCTTGGGCGCGTTGCCCAATGTGTTTGCCATCGAGAGCTTCATGGACGAGCTCGCGCTGCGCATCGGGGCCGATCCGCTCGCCTATCGGCTCGAGATGCTTGCCGAGAAGCCGCGCGCCGCGCGGGTGCTGACGCGGGCGGCGGAGATGGCCGGCTGGAGCCGCCGCGGTCCAGGCGGGAACGGACACGGCATGGGAATCGGATTTGCGCAGTATAAAAACCGCTCCGCCTATGCCGCCGTGGTGGCGGAAGTGGAAGCGGAGCGCGAAGTGCGCCTGCGCCGGCTGTGGTGTGCGGCGGATGCCGGGCTGGTGGTGAACCCGGACGGTGCGCGCAATCAGCTCGAAGGCGGCATGCTGCAAGCGGCAAGCTTTGTCTTGAAAGAGCAAGTCACCTTCGGCGAAACCGGGGTGAGCTCGCTGGATTGGCAGAGCTACCCGATTTTACGTTTTTCCGAAGTGCCCGAGATTGCCTGTGAACTCATCGAGGCGCGAGAAGAGCCTGCGCTCGGCGTGGGGGAATGCGCTTTGGGCCCCACCGCGGCCGCGATCGGCAATGCGGTGGCGCATGCGCTGGGCGTGCGCATCCGCGACCTGCCGTTCACGCGCGAGCGGATTGCTTCGGCGCTGCTGCGGCTTTGATTGGCATCGCCGGCGCGAAAGTGCGGTTTGCGCTTCTCGGTTCGCGGCAGGGGTTTCACTGCAGACGTGCAGCAAAAAGGCAAATAAAGCCGATAAATTGATCAAGGGGCGGGTTTAATCGTCATCGCCGAAGCCCCAGCCGTCGTCACCGCCGAAGCCCCACCCGCCGTCGTCATCGTCATCGCCGAAACCCCATCCGTAACCGCCATAGCCGGCATAACCGGGCGGCCCGAAGACCGGGCTTATTCCAGCGTCTGTCGTGACAAAACAGCCGGCCAGAGGAAGCGCAAGAATGCCGAGTAGAATGACGGGGCGGAGACGCAACAGCGTTTTCTTGCCTGAAGACTTTGCAAACGCGAAGCGAAGCATGTCGATCCTCCTCCCATCCATCCCGCCGGACAAAGGCGGCGCATAGCGATGCTTCCTTAGCAAATTTGCGAGCAAATTTGCGGCGACGTCATTTTAAAATTTAAAATAG
>JAIMBF010000146.1 GCA_023511585.1 Terriglobia bacterium | reverse complement strand
GCACGGCTCGGCGTGCAGCCGGTTTACAAACGCGTCGATAGCTGTGCGGGAGAGTTTGCTTCCGTTACCTCGTATATGTACTCCACATACGAAGGCAGTTTTCATCCGCCTGCCTGTGAAGCCCAACCCAGCGATCGGAAAAAGGTGGTCATTTTGGGCGGCGGTCCCAACCGTATCGGCCAGGGGATTGAGTTCGATTATTGCTGCGTGCACGCGGCCTTTGCGCTGCGTGAAGCAGGTTACGAAACCATAATGGTGAATTGCAATCCTGAAACGGTCTCCACCGATTACGATACCTCCGATCGGCTTTATTTCGAGCCCCTCACCGCCGAAGACGTGCTCGCCCTGATCCGAAAAGAGCAGGAATCGGGAACGTTTTTGGGTTGCATCGTGCAATACGGCGGACAAACGCCGCTGAAGCTTTCGCAAGCTTTGGTGAAAGCCGGCATTCCCATTCTCGGCACCAGCGCCGAAGCGATCGATATCGCCGAAGATCGCGAGCTCTTCCGCCAGCTTTTGCGCCGGCTTGGCCTCTCGCAGCCGGAAAACGCCACCGCCCGTTCCCCCGAGGAGGCCGAAGCGGTCGCCGAACGGATCGGCTATCCGGTTGTCATCCGTCCGAGCTATGTCCTGGGCGGGCGGGCGATGGAGATTGTTTACGATCGCGCGGGCCTCGCGCGCTACATTCGCGAAGCCGTGCGCGTGTCCGGCGAAAGCCCGGTTTTGATCGACCGCTACCTCGCCGATGCCATCGAAGTCGACGTCGATTGCGTCGCCGACGGGCAGGATGTCTATGTCGCCGGGGTGATGGAACATATCGAGGAAGCCGGAATTCATTCCGGCGATTCCGCTTGCGCCTTGCCGCCTTATTCCTTGCCGCCCGCGATCGTGACGGAGCTTAAGGCCGAAACGGCCGCACTCGCGAAAGCGCTCGGCGTTGTCGGCCTGATGAACGTGCAATATGCCATTCAGGGCGACACGATTTATGTCTTGGAAGTCAATCCGCGCGCATCGCGCACGGTGCCGTTCGTGGCCAAGGCAACCGGGGTGCCGGTGGCGAAAATCGGCGCCTTGGTGATGGCGGGGGCGAAACTTGCGGAGCTTTTGCCGAAGCTTCCGCCGGCTCCGCCCTATGTCGCGGTCAAAGAGGCGGTCTTTCCCTTCAACCGCTTTCCTAACGTTGATGTTCTGCTTGGCCCGGAAATGAAATCTACCGGCGAGGTCATGGGGATCGACCGTAATTTTGAACGGGCTTTTGCCAAAGCGCAGCTGGCGGCAAGCGTGCGGCTGCCGATGGAGGGAACGATTTTTCTCTCGGTCAAGGACGCCGACAAGCCGGCCCTCGTGCCGCTGGCGCGGCGCTTGATCGAGATGGGCTTTCGCATCATGGCCACGCGCGGCACCGCCGCACGCCTGCGCGAGGCGGGGCTTGCCGTGCAGGTGGTAAACAAAGTCCTCGAAGGGCGGCCGCACTGCGTGGATGCCATTCTGTCCGATGAAGTGCAGATGGTGATCAACACCGCCGCGGGCGCGCAGTCGGTTGCCGATACGTTTGATATCCGCCGCACGGCCCTCACGCGGGGGGTGCCGCATTTCACCACCGTTGCCGGCGCCCGCGCCGCCATCCATGCGATTGCGGCCCTGAAAGCAGGACCGCTTGAAGTGGCGCCCTTGCAAGCGTATTTTTCCTCCTCATTCTGAAGAACTCGGCACCCCCGGCCCACGCCGGGGGTGGTGGTGTGTTCGTTTTGCGTGGAACTGCGGAAAGGGTTGAACTGCCCGCACCAGTGAGGACAAGGTTGTGCAGAAGTTTCCGATGACCGCTCAAGGCCTGCAACGGCTGGAAGAGGAACTCCGTCATTTGAAAACGTTTGAGCGCCCGGGGATCATCCGCGCGATCGCCGAGGCGCGCGGGCATGGGGACCTCAGCGAAAATGCGGAATACCATGCCGCGCGCGAGCGCCAGTCCTTCATTGAAGGGCGGATTGCAGAGCTTGAGGAAATCATCGCCGCCGCCGAAGTGATCGATACCTCGCGGCTTTCCGGCGAGCAGATCAAATTCGGTGCGGTCGTGCAACTGCTCGACGAGGAGACCGAAAAGGAATGCACCTATCAAATCGTCGGGGCGCATGAGGCAGACATCAAAGAAGGCCGGCTTTCGATTTCCTCCCCGCTCGCCAAGGCCTTGATCGGCAAACGGCCCGGAGATTCGGTCTCGGTGCCCGCCCCCGGGGGCGACCGGACCTATGAAATCTTAAGCGTCCGTTACCAATAGCGCGCCGGCCGAAATGTCCACAATCGGCCTTGCGGAGGTAGAGGCGGCGGCTTTGCGCATCGCCGGGCGGGTGCTGCGCACCCCGGCGATCGGCAGTGAGACCGTTTCAAGGGCCACCGGGACCGAGGTGGTTCTGAAACTCGACAATCTTCAGGCCACGGGGGCTTTTAAAGAGCGCGGCGCCGCCAACCGCTTGGCGTTGCTCTCGGAAGCGGAGCGGCGGCGCGGCGTGATCGCCGTCTCGGCCGGCAATCATGCCCAAGCGGTGGCGCGCCATGCCCAGCTCTTGGGCATCTCGGCACGGATCGTCATGCCGCGCTTCACGCCGGCAACCAAGGTGACGCGCACCGCCGCCTTCGGCGCCGAGGTCTTGCTGCATGGCGAGACGCTCGCCGAGGCTGCGGAGCATGCGCACCGGCTGGAAGCGGAACAGGGCTTCGTCTTCATTCACCCCTACGACGATCCTGCCGTGATCGCAGGGCAAGGCACGCTGGCGCTGGAGTTTCTCGCCGATGCGCCGGAGCTTGACGTGCTGATGGTCCCGGTCGGCGGCGGCGGCCTGCTTGCCGGTTGTGCGGCGGCTGCGCTCACGCTCAAACCGGGCATCGAGGTCATCGGCGTGGAGGTCGCCGCCTATGCGGCTATGGCCCAACGCCTGGCCGGAGAAGAGGTTCGGGTGGGCGGGCCGACCATTGCCGAAGGTATTGCCGTGCGCGATGTCGGCGAGCTTCCTTTGGCAATGATCCGAAGTTTCGGTCTCGAAGTCCTGGTGGTGCCCGAAAAGGCGGTGGAGCGAGCCATTGCGCTCTTGGCCGAGAACGCCAAAGTGGTGGCGGAAGGCGCCGGTGCCGCGGGCCTTGCGGCGTTGCTCGTCTTTCCCGAGCGGTTCCGCGGCCGCCGTGTGGGCGTGGTGGTCTCGGGCGGCAATATCGATGCGCGCATTCTGGCCAATGTGCTGCTCCGCAATTTGCTGCGCGACGGGCGGCTCTTGCGGCTCCGGATGGATATCCCCGACCGGCCGGGCGTCTTGGCCGACATTGCCGGCTGCATCGGCGAGGCCGGCGGCAATATTATCGAGGTCTCGCATCATCGGCTCTTTGCCGCACCCAGCGTGCAATCCGCAGAACTCGAATTGATGATCGAAGCGCGCGATGCCGCCCACGGCGCCGCCATTGCCGAGGCTTTGCAGCAACGCTATACGGTTCGCGTGCTGTCCTGCGAACGCCCCGAGGATTAGCAAACGCGCAACAAGGAGAACGCTCATGGCAGACGATACGCGCTTTGCCGGCCAGGTTGCCGTGGTCACCGGGGGAGCATCCGGAATCGGCCTTGCTTGCGCAAAACGGCTCGCCCAGGAAGGGGCCAAGGTCAGCCTGTGGGATCTCGATCCGCGCAGCCTGGCCGAAGCCCAAGCGGCGGTCGGTGCCGGCACCCATACCGTCAAACTCGACGTGACCGATGCCGAGGCCGTTCAACGCGCGGCGGAGACCACGGTGGATGCGCTCGGCCGGCTCGATATTCTCGTGGCCAGTGCCGGCATCTCCGGGCCCAATGCCACGGTCTGGGAATATCCGCCGGAGCAGTGGCGCCG
>JAIMBF010000145.1 GCA_023511585.1 Terriglobia bacterium | reverse complement strand
GGGCTTGCCGGGGCGGTCTATGCCCTCGCCGCTTGGTTCGGCCTCTCGCCTTGGCTTGCCGCCGCTTGGGCCTTGGCGGCGGGGATGCTGCTCAGCGGGGCGCTGCACGAGGACGGGCTAGCCGATGCGGCCGACGGGCTTGGCGCCGAGGGTTCGGCGGAGCGGCGGCTTGCGATCTTGCACGATCCCCGCGCGGGAAACTACGCCGTCTTGGCGTTGATCCTTTCCGTGGTCATTCGCCTGGCTGCCCTTGCGGCAATCGCCTCGCCCTCGGCGGCGGCAAAGGCCTTGATGGTTGCGGGAATTGCCGGGCGCACGGCCATGATCGGCCTGCCGCTTTTGCTGCGTCCGGCCCGCACTTCGGGGCTCGGCGCGGCTTTGGGGGCGCCGGGCAAAGGCGTGGCCTTGGCCGCGTTCGCGCTCGGTTTGGGCCTGCTCGCCGCGCTGCTCTCCCCTGCCCTGCTCTTTCGGGTCGGGCTCGCTTCCGGGCTTGGCCTAGCCGTGGTGGCGTTCGCGGCCAAGCGGCGGCTCGGCGGCTATACGGGGGACATTTACGGCGCGGTGGAGCAGGCGGCGGAGTGCCTGACCCTGACCGTGCTGGCCGCGGCCGGCTGAGCCCTTTCAGGCTTTGTTTGCGGGCGGGGCGGCGGCGAGCACGGCGTCGATCGCCTCGCGGAGATGCTGGAGCGCGGTGCGGAGCAGGGGGTTCAGCGGCCCGGGCCGCTCGCTGAGATGCGCCTGCAGGGCGCGGATGCCCGCCAGCAATTGCGCAAATTCGACGTAGGAGAATGTGGTTTCCGGGTCTTGGGGAAAATCGCGGGCGTCGCTGTCTGCTTCGGCCTCATCGTCGGCTTCCTCGCGGCTGCGCCAGCCCGCCTCGGCATAGGCTTTGGCGGCGCGGATCGCGCGGACGGTCAGCCCGCCGGTTCGTGCCTTGCGCGCCAGGCGGAGCTGCAGGGCGGGGTCTTCGAGCCGCGCCAATTCCACCAGCACGTTGCGCGGCACCGGCGGCTCGGCGCTTTCGACCAGGGTGAGGACTTCCGGCGCCAGCGAGAGGATGCGCAGCCGCGCGCTGATTTCCGCCTTGGATTTGCCGAGCGCGGCGGCGGCATCGTTTTGGGTCCAGCCTTTGCCGGCGATCAGGCGCTCCAGCCCCCGCGCTTCTTCGATCGGGGAGAGATCGACCCGTTGGAGGTTTTCGATCAGCGCGGCGACTTCGGGATCCCCGTCATGGGCGATGGCGAGGATGCTGTCCCAGCCGTTCAGCCGGGCCGCGCGCCAGCGCCGCTCGCCGGCGACGATGATCCAGCCGCCGCGCGTGTCGGGGTCCGGTCGCACCAGGATCGGCTGCAGCTGGCCGGCGCTGGCCATGGTGGCGGCCAGGGCGGCGATTTCTTCCGGATCGAAAGTTTTGCGGGATTGGTTGGGGTCCGGGCGAATTTTCTCGAGCGGGATTTCGAACGTGTGGCGGAAGCGGCTTTCTTTGCCGACCAGCGCGTTCGAGGCTTCGCCGATCATGGCCGCGGCCGCGCCGAGAATAGGGGAGGGGGGGCGGCTGCGTCCGGCCATTTATGTCTCCAGGGTTTGCAGGCTGGCGCGCGGCAGCTCGGTGCCGGCGGCGAGGTGCTGGGCGAGGGTGGCGTAAACTCCGACCGCCGGCAGGTGCGGGAACATATCGAGGGCGATGCGGCCGTTGCGGGCGGCATGGCCGAAGGCGGCGCTGTCCGGGATCGGCTCGAGCACCGGGGCCTTGGCGTCCATGGCGGCGATCAAATGCGCCAGCACCTCGCGATCGACCGATTTTCGCCGCCCGTATTGGGTGGGCAGAATGCCGGCAAGGCGGAGGCTGGGATTGAGCCGGCGCTGGACTTTGGTGATCGTGGCCAAAATCAGCCCGACCCCCATGGTATCGTAAGGCTCGGTCCGGACCGGGATAATCACTTCTTCCGCCGCGGCCAGCGCCATCCAGGTGAGCATGCCGAGATTGGGCGGCGCATCGATGACGATGAAATCGTATTCGCCGCGGAGCTCTTCCAGCGCCTCGCGGAGCGTGGCGTCCATGCCGGGCTCGCGCCGGCCGTCGGTTTCCGCAAGCTCGATATGGCTTGCCGCAAGATCGAAGGGCAGGGGCGGGTGGTGGCCCAAAACTTCCTGCGCGCCAATGCGCACTTCGGCCAAGCTTCGCCCGCCCAGCACCACATGCGCCATGGTGCGGCGCTGCCGATAGGCATCCAACGCGGCATCGGCCAAGAGCCCGACTGTGGCTGTGGCCTGCGGATCCAAATCCACCAGCAACACGCGCCAGCCGCCTCGGGCAAAGGCCGCGGCAAGGTTCAAGGCGCTGGTGGTCTTGCCCACGCCGCCTTTCTGGTTGGCCAAGGCAAAGGCCCGCGCCGTGCGGGGGCGGGCTTGGGTCAGGCTCTCCAGCGCCATCGCGACATCTTCCGGGATCGGCTCGCGGCCGTTTTCCCAACGGCTGATTTTCGGCTTGTCATAGCTGCGCCCGAGCCGCCGGTTGAGCGCATCTTTCAGCTCCGCCTGGCTCAACCGCAGCCCCTGCCGCAATGCCCGCATCTGTTCGCCATTCATGGTCTCGATTCGGTTCTGACGTCAGAACTCGCGACTCCCCCCACCCCTTTGCGAGTCACCGCCTTGGCACAGTTTTATCAACCAAGCAACATCAATGTTGATTGTTGACGGTTGAAAATGCGCTTCTGTGGCACAGAAACCGCGTTTCAAATTCAGCGTTGCCGCCCACCACCCCCGACCCAAAGCCGCCGTACCAAGCAACGCATTTTATCCACAAAAACCGGCGATTTATTCTCGCTGAATTTGTAACGCCCAAAACTTATCCACGCAGAATTCGAAACGCCGCCTCGCTGAATTTGTAACGCCGCACCCCTCGCCTCACGCTGAATCGGTAACGCCAAACCCACTTATCCACGCTGAATTTGTAACCTTTTCCTATAGTTTAGACTTTTCTTTTCATCCGATAGGAGAAGCTCGGAACAAGCCAAACCCGGCGCACGCTCGCTGAATTTGAAACGGAAACGTCGAAAAAACCTCATTTTGGTGTTCCGAAAATCGCCAATTTCGCTAGCATCGAACGGCAGGAGACGACGACAGGCGCAAAAAGATGGCCCAGGTGCACCAACAATTGCAACTTTACGGCATTGAAGAAGTCCTCGCACAGGCGGAAACCGAAGCCGAACGGCGACGCATCCATTGGGCGCACGAAATTCTCTCCACCGAACAGGACGGGGTCAACTACCTCCATTCTGGCTTCTGCCAAGCCGCTTTGCCCCATCGGGAACCCAAAAACCCGCACGAGCCGTGGATTCGCCGCAACGGCGCGTATCAATTGATCATCCGCCCCGGCATCCTGCCCTTGCGCGACCGCGTGATCGAGCTCGGCGTGCCCTACGGCACCAAAGCCCGCTTGATTATGATCTACTTTCAAACCGAAGCCGTCCGCACGCGCAGCCAAGTCGTGGATCTCGGCCCGACCATGGCCTCCTGGCTCAAGAAAATGGGGCTTTCCACCTCGGGCGGCCCGCGCGGCTCCTATGCGCCGGTGCGCGAGCAAGCGCTGCGGATCGCCCGCAGCGAATTCACCATGCGTTTCGAAAAAGGCTCGGCCGAAGCCCGGTTGGCCGATCAACGCATCGTCGATGCCATGGACCTCTGGCACGACGATACCCGCGCCGAACGCGAAAGCGATCTCTTCCGCACCGGCGGCGAATGGGTGCGGCATGTCAAACTCAGCGACGCGTTTTTCGCCCATTTGATGGAACACGCCGTGCCGCTTTCCGAAGAAGCCATTGCACGACTGAAACATTCATCCCTTGCCCTCGATCTTTACGTATGGCTCACCTACCGTCTTCACGGTTTGAAAAAAGAAATCACCGTTCCCTGGCA
>JAIMBF010000144.1 GCA_023511585.1 Terriglobia bacterium | reverse complement strand
CCGAGGTTGAACAGGCGGCGCCGGTCTTCGGCCCCGAGGATACTGCCGTCGACATCGAGGTTGGAGATATCGACCAGCTCGTTGTATTTCAGCCGATGCCGCTCGGCCGCGACCGTGGCGCGGGTGGGTTCGATGGTGCCCAGCGCGCGGCCGAAGGCGAGCTGTTGCTCATCGGTGAGGTCCTGGCCGCGGAAGACCAGAACCGCGTAGGTGTTCATCCCTTGATGGATTTCTGCGGCCTGCTCGGGCGTGAGGGGTTGGCGGAGATCGATGCCCGAGGCTTCGGCGACAAACAGCGGATGCAGCTGGCGAAAAGCAATAGCCATGCGTTCCTCCCAGGGGGCGTGCGGTTTTGCGCTTTGGTGGTATTTTATCTTGGCTTTGGGCGCCGGCGCAACCGAAGCCCCTTCTTGGCAGCAAGGACGCAGAGCCGCGGGGGAGTGTCACGACACTTTGGCCTGGGTTCTCGCATCGGATGGCGTGCCGGTGCCGACGATGATGAGCACTATATCTACGCTGTGGCGCTATGACGCCGCGGCCCTCGACGGACGCGAATTCACAGTTCTGCGGCGCCCCGTGATCTTGCTCGACACATCGGCGGCGATCTTCCCGATTTCGTCAGGTGATCCGGCGGTCTTATTTTCCGTTTCGGGGTGTGTGTCCGGTTCTGCATCGGCCGGACTCTTCCCACGATTTTAGGCATCGTTCCGCGGCATCGCGTCCGATACTCCGGGTGTGAAGCGGCGGGGCTACGCTCCCGAGCCACCTCGCGCCGATTCCGTTGCGGAGATCGTACCGCCGAACAGTCATTGATCGTCGTCGGGACGGTCCCGAAGGTGCAGCGCCGCAATATTCAAGGCCTGGAGCGCCTTTGCGTGCCCCAGATGGATGGTGATTTTCTCGCCGTAAACGACCACAACTAGGTTGCACTGCCAGCCTTCCGGTAACTGACTGGCAGTTTGCACGATTTGGCTGATCGCCTTGTGGAGCTTCTGCTCCGGCTGACCGGCGGAAGCGCCCTCGACCTCGGCCACGATGCAGCGCATACGCACGCGGTCATAGGCGACAATGTCGGGATCCCCTTCGAGATAAGGCACTCCTTGCGCGGCGCACCACAGCTTCCGGTCGCCAACATTCACGCGAAGCGCCTTGAATTGCTGCCGTACCAGCAGTGCGTCGGCCTGCATTTCCCTTTGCCGTTTGCATGCGGCGGGGCTTTCGCGCGGGCCACCTGTTCGCCCTTCTTCCGAGGGGTCGATGTCCGCGCACACGCACCAGCCATCCTCCGGCGAGCAATAGCGACGAACGAATTCGAGCTTTACGCGGGGCTGAAACGCCCTCGTTCCTGCCAAATCGTCAGGATTGCGAACCGACAGTCACCCTACCACATTGAGGTCAAGACCCAACGTTTGGCCAGGTCTAGACGGATGATTTGAGCTATAGAGCAAGCTGTGACAGCGATTGGGCGTAAATTCTTTCACAGTTTTCCCCGGCCACGGCCTTCCGACACCCCGGAAACGCTGAACGCCAGGGGATTGGCAATTCTGCGACTCATTAAAGACATTGGGCTGATCGTCGCGCCAGAAATCGTGGAATGGCACGTGCCCTTACAAGGCGGCACACAGCGATCGATAAAATACGATCAGCTTCGCATATGCTTCACGGAGCTCCATGAGAGCGAGCTCCGCCAGCACGCCGAGCGCTTTGGTCCGTTCGCTCTGGAATTCGAAATAGGTCGCCTGCGGCAGATGGGCGCCTTGCCCGTCATCTACATGCCCCAGCAGGTATCAGCGGGTGATCTCAGCGCCATTGGGCCCACGCTTGTCATGGAAATCCACCACGTCGAGGCCACGATCCGCTTGCTCGAGCAACTGCGCGTGAAAACGAATGAGCGGGAGCTTCTCGCTGCAAACCCCGGAGCGACCCATATTGCACCGGAGTGCATTGTCAATCTACGCAACACCGACGAAGACAGGACCACAACAAACGATTTCGCCATCCCGATTGGAGCCATCCGCGATGTCCTGTCATTCATCGGCTTCAAGAACGCGCCCTATGCCGAGATGATGAACGCGCTCGGCTATGTAAAGAGCCTCTTCTATCCGACCGACGACGCGATTCATGACGAGGCTCTTGCCTATTATCGCCAGAGAGAATGGCGCATTGGCCGCGGCCTTACCAGCGCCGGCACTGTTCACAGCCGCTCTTTAACTGAAGTCGAGAAGCAACGCGTCATCGAGGTCGATCCGCGCTTCTGGACTACTGAGATCGGCACGCCTCCCACGCGACGCATCGACAAGGCGCATGTCATCCCACAATTCGGCGATGGTCCCGTGACCGACGCCATCTCGCGAGTGATTGTCCCGCCGGCGGCAGTAGATGACGCGCGCCAACTGTTCGGAGATAAGGTTGTGTCCCTCGACGTTCTGGCCACTCCCTAACGACGGGCGCAGTTGAGATCATGGCACTTATTGGAAGCCCGATAGAGAACGGCAAGGGAAAAGCGACGCGATCCGGCGCGCGCAAGTGGTTGGTCGGCTTTGGGTTTCTGGCCATCCGCTCCGAGCCGCCGGATGGCGGTCCAAGCATTTTCTTCAAGGAATTCAAAGCTCCAACCGCCATCCATCGCCGCTGGCGTCCAAAGGCTGAGCCATCATTGCTTTGGCGCGAGCAGGCCGGACCGCCGCCAACCCATCAAGGCTGGCGCGTTCCGCGCCACCGCTGCGCGGCTGCGGCCTTGACCGCCTGTCGCCAGCCCGGCGAGGGCTCGCCAAGCGACGAAGGTTCAAAATGAGCCAGGCCGCTCTTCTCATCACTGATCGGGCGGACCTAGTTTGGGGGATCGGAACATGGATGTTTTGTATTTCCTGAGAGAACGAACGCGCTTCATCCGGTTCATGTTTGATAGCGCCACCGCGCCGTTCTCCAGCATCAAGCACAAGATCGAAAACGCGGAACCACCATTTGAGCCGCCTTATAGCAAAGACGGCGAACCGCCTTTTTTGGCAGAGCGGATGGAAGCGGAAGAAGGGCTACAGGCGGAACCACCACTTGAGCCGCCTTATAGCAAAGACGGCGAACCGCCTTTTTTGGCAGAGTGGATGGAAGCGGAAGAAGGGCTACAGGTAGTAGGGCGGATGTGTATATCGATGCTATCCGCCGCACTTCAGCTCTACTTCAAGACCTGGGAGGACGAACTTGGGCTAAAGTGGGAATCCGCCGCTGAGCGCAAGGCTTATTTTGAGCGCGGCTTCGTCGCCGGATATCGACGTGCCTTTGGTGAAGTTTTGAGTCTTTCATGGGATGAGTGCCCGGCCAATTTCGATGTTCTCGAACAGCTAGTGCTGGCTCGTAATCGCGATCAGCATCCCGACCATATTGCTAAACTTGGGGTTTCCCATCGCTATGAGGAACTAAGACGGTTTGCCGAGCCAATCTTCCTCTCGGATCGTGACCGAAACAGGCTCGCAAACGACCCAGATGCGGCAGATATTCGCTGGTTGACACCAGCAATCCATGTCTCTCGTGACGCGTTCATCATTGCGGTCAGCGAGGTGGAAAAGCTGGCCGAATGGCTTGAAGGGCATATGATCGCGAAGAAATACGGTCATAAACGTTGGGCCGACGAGAGCTTGCCAAGCGATCAAGGTTCGAAATGATTGCAAGTACCCCCTTCACCGCGGCATTGCCGGGAGGGAGAAGAGTGTTGTGGGATAAAGATCGGTCGTTCGCCCGGAGGTGGTCGCTCGGCGCGTCGAGGTCGCGGATCGCGAGGTCCGGATCACGGGATCAAAGAGCGATCTACTGAGAACACTCACAGCCGCCGCAGGCGCAAAATCGGCTGCTCTTGGCGTTCGCAGTTCTGTTCTGAACTGGCGTCCCGTACGGGATTCGAACCCGTGTTGCCAGCTTGAAAGACTGGAGTCCTGGGCCTCTAGACGAACGGGAC
>JAIMBF010000143.1 GCA_023511585.1 Terriglobia bacterium | reverse complement strand
GAATTTTGGTCATTCGGCGCAAACAGGGGTGATGCAACGATATTTCCCGAAGGATTGGTAACAGTGCCGATAACCGCGTTGGTAAGCGCAGTGCCGTTAGGAAAAGCTCCGGAAGCAGTGCTGATGTACAGCCGCTGTAGAATCTCCGGATCTTGCCAGTACGGCGGTGCCACCTCCATAATCACAAAATACTGGTTGATCGACTTATAAATAGTAGAAACCTGTCTCTGTCCGAAAGCATCATAAAGGTTTTGATCTATGAGACTAGGCAAAACCCCGTACCGGGCTGCCGTTTGCCGGTCTACCTCGACACGCATGCTAAGCCCATTTTGCTGGGCATCCGAGCTGACATCTGCAACAACCGGACTGTTCTGTAACGCGTCGACCAAACGCGGTGCCCAAGTGAAAAGATCATCCGCGGACTCCGATTGGAGCGTGTATTGGTATTCGGCATTGCTTAATCTGCCGCCAAAACGCGCTTCTTGTATCGCCTGCAGGTAGAGGTGTGCGCCCGATACTGTGGCTAGTTTTCTTCTCAATCGCGCAATGACGGTCTCAACACGAACTTTGCGCACATTCATGGGTTTCAGCGTGATGAAGACCTGCGCCGTGTTGAGTTGCCGGCCCCCGGTATAGCCGGTCAAGCCGGCGACGGCGGGATCGCTCTGCACGATCGCCATCATTTGCGCAAGCTTGTTGCGCATAGCTTGAAACGAGATGGATTGATCTGCGACGAGTGAGCCGAAAATTCGGCCATTGTCCTGCTCGGGGAAGAAGCCTTTCGGAATGGTTATAAACAGATACACATTCAGGCCGATCATGGCCAAAAGTACAAGAAGAACAGGCAGCGGATGAGACAGAACGAAACCGAGACTCCGCGCATAAGAAGCAAGAAGCGTATCAAAAATATGTTCGGCTGTGCGGTGCAGACCCTTTGCCGGGGTATCGCTGCGCGCCGCAAGCAAACGCGCGCACATCATCGGCGTTAATGTAAGAGAAAGAACCATCGAGAGCATAATCGCAAGCGACATCGTCATCGCAAATTCGCGAAAGAAGCGCCCGATCACGCCGCCCATCAAGATAATCGGAAGAAAGACCGCCACCAGCGAGAGACTTATAGAAACGATGGTAAAACCGATCTCTTGCGCGCCGAGCAACGCCGCTTGCATGCGCGGCATTCCGGCCTCTACGTGGCGGACGATATTCTCCAGAACAACAATTGCATCGTCGACGACAAAGCCGGTCGCAATAGTAAGAGCCATCAAGGTAAGATTATTCAGGCTATAACCGCAAAGATTCATGAGCGCGAAGGTTCCGATCAGCGAAATCGGAACGACAATACTTGGAATAAGCGTCACGCGCATATTGCGAAGAAATGCAAATACCACCAAAACGACGAGCGCCACCGCAATCAGAAGTGTGCGTTGCGTATCGGCGAGCGAAATGCGGATTGCAGTACTGCGGTCCGAAATTACGGAGACGTCCGTATCGGCCGGCAACGAGGCTTTCAGGCGAGGAAGAGCGGCAAGAACGTTGTCTACCGCTTGAATAATATTGGCTCCCGGCTCGCGCCGAACGATCAGCAACACGGCAGGCTTGCCGTTGGCGAAAGCCATGTTGCGAAGGTCCTGAACGGAATCCACAACTTCCGCAACATCCGTCAGGCGCACCGGGGCACCGTTCCGATAAGCAATAATGAGCGGTTTGTAGTCGTTTGCGCGCAAGGCCTGGTCGTTCGTGTAGATCTGAAGACGCCGCCCTCCGTCGATAATCGCTCCTTTCGGCGCGTTGGCATTGGCCGAAGCAAGTGCCGCCCGTACTGTTTCCAGGCCGATTCCGTATCGGGAGAGCGCCTGGGGGTTTAACTCCACGCGCACAGCAGGAAGGGCGGCGCCGACGACATCGACTTCACCGATGCCGTCAAGCTGTGAAATGCCTTGCTGCAAAACGTTGGAAGCATCGTCATAAAGTTGGCCCCGTGTGCGGGAGTTGGAGGTGAGGGCAATCAAGAGAATAGGCGCATCCGCAGGATTTGCCTTCCGATAGAAGGGGTTCTGCCGCATCTGCGTGGGCAAATCCGCGTGTGCCGCGTTGATGGCAGCTTGCACATCGCGTGCCGCGCCGTTGATGTCTCGGTCCAGCCCGAACTGAAGCACAATGAAAGTGCTGCCAAGCGTGCTTTGCGAAGTAATCTCATCAAGGTCGGCGATTTGGGAGAGATGCTTTTCGAGCGGTTCGGCGACCGCCGTCGCCATCGTCTCGGGGCTTGCGCCGGGAAGCGGTGCCTGCACGTAGATAACGGGAAGATCAACCTGCGGAAGCGGTGAGACAGGAAGTTGGATGTAGCCGAGCACGCCGGCCAGAGCGACACCGAAACTGAGCAGAGTAGTGGCAACAGGCCGGAGTATTGCCAAACGCAGCAGATTCACGGCGTAAACTTCGATGGGCCTGCATCCGGCAGGCCGGTAAATTGGCGCAAACGCTGGGCCAGTCGATCGAACGCCACGTAGATCACCGGGGTGGTAAACAGCGTTAGAAGCTGGCTCAAAATAAGCCCCCCAACAATGGCCAAACCGAGCGGCCTGCGGAACTCGGACCCGATGCCCGAACTTAGCATAAGCGGAATCCCCGCCATTAAAGCGGCAAAGGTTGTCATCAAAATGGGGCGCAGTCGCAAGAGAGCCGCCTGATGAATCGCGGTGCGGGCGTCAAGATTTTCCTCCCGCTCGGCTGAAAGCGCAAAGTCTATCATCATGATTGCATTCTTTTTTACAATACCGATCAGCAGCACAATACCGATAATGCCGATGACATCGAGGTCTTGGCCCGCCAGCTCCAGGGCGATTAACGCCCCTATACCGGCAGAAGGCAGGGTGGAAAGAATAGTAATGGGATGAATGAAACTCTCGTACAAAACCCCGAGTACAATATAGACCGCCAGCAAGGATGCTAGCAAAAGAAGCGTTTCGTTGGTCAATGAAGCCTGAAATGCCCGCGCTGCACCTTGATAGTTCACGGAAAAACTGGCGGGCAAATGAAGATCCTGGATGCTTGACGAAACTTTTCGAAGAGCTGCGCTCAGCGAAGTGCCGGGCGCCAGGTTGAAAGAGATGGTCGTTGCCGGAAATTGCGAAAGATGGGTAATTTTTAAGGGCGCCGGACGCTCGGTGATCTTTGTTATGGAACGGAGCGGAACTTGCCCATTCACTGCCGTTGAGGACGGTAAGTAGATATCATCCAGAGACTTAATGGAGTGTTTTAAGGAGGGATCCGCTTCTAAAATCACGCGGAATTGGTTTGATTGGGTAAAAATGGTTGTTACGATCCGCTGCCCGAAAGCATCGTAGAGCACATTATCCACGGTGGCCGGGGTGATTCCATACCGTGCGGCTGTCGGCCGATCGATCTCGATATCAAGCGCGGTTCCTTGCTGCTCCAAATCGGAAGCGACGTCTATAATTTCCGGGAGTTTCCGAAGCCGTTCGACAACCTTCGGAACCCATTCCTCCAACAGGCGGAGGTCGGTGTTTTCCATAACCAGGCGAAACTGTGATGCGCTGATCGATGCGTCGACGGTCAGGTCCTGCACGGGCTGCAAATAAAGGCTAATACCCGGTACCGAAGCGGTTTCTGCCTTAAGACGGTTGATGATCTCGCTCGCGCTTGCTTTTTCCTTGCGTTGGTGAGGCGGTCGTAAGTTGATGAGAAGATAACCCGTATTCAGCGATCCGTTGGTACCGTCAACTCCGACGAACGAGGAAACACTCTCGACATCGGGGTCTTTCAGTATCGCGTCCACCAGGGCGCGCTGGTGCTCGACCATGTTTGCGAAAGAAGTGCTTTGCCCCGTTTCCGTAATCCCTTGGATCAAACCGTTATCTTGAATAGGAAAAAGCCCTTTTGGAATGGCATAATAAAGCAACCCGGTCAGGACAACCGTAAAGACGGCAATTCCGAGCACTGCTG
>JAIMBF010000142.1 GCA_023511585.1 Terriglobia bacterium | reverse complement strand
GTCCTCGCGATGGGCAAACGGAATAGCCTCGCCGATGCTTTTCCATCTTTGCCGTTTGTGGAGGCAAAAAAAGCGCCCGCCTCGACATTGCACGGCACGGAGGGCCATCGCGAACGGATGCGCGCGCGCCTGCTGCGCGCGGGGCCGGACGCGCTGGCGGACCATGAGCTTTTGGAAATGGTTCTCTTTCTTGCCATTCCGAGGCGCGATACCAAGGCAATTGCACGCGCGCTTCTGGCACGCTTCGGCAGCTTTGGGGCGGTGATTTCCGCTTCCCCGCACGATTTGCGCAGTATTGAGGGGTTGAAAGAGGCGGGGATCGCGGCGTTGAAAACCGTGCAGGCAGCCGCGTTGCGGTTGGCACAGGCCGAGATCAAGACCCAGCCGGTGTTAAACAATTGGGACCGGCTGATGGCGTATCTGAACGCGGCGCTTGCACGCGAACGCATCGAACAATTTCGGGTTCTGTTCCTTGACAACCGCAATCGTCTCATTGCCGATGAGGCCCAGACTCGCGGGACGGTGAATCACACGCCGGTCTATCCCCGCGAAGTGATCAAGCGGGCCCTGGAGCTCCATGCGACGGCATTGATTTTGGTACACAATCATCCGAGCGGGGATCCTACCCCTTCCCGCGATGATATCGCCATGACAAACGAGGTACGCGAAGCCGCCAGCGCCCTCTCCATTGTGCTGCATGATCATGTGGTCATCGGCAACGGCCGCTGGTTTAGCTTTCGCCGCGAAGGTTTGCTTTAGAGGCGCCAGAGGAAAAAGCCGCGCCAGAGCTCATAGGTGCCGTCCGCGATCATGCGCAGGGCGACATAAAGTACGATGGCAAGCCCTGCCCAGCCGATCCAGCGTTTCTGCTCCATAAACCGTGCAATCAGTTCCGCACCAACACCCATGAGCGCAACCGAGAGAGTAAGCCCGATAATCATCACAACCGGCTCATTCCGCGCTGCCCCGGCAATCGCAAGGACATTGTCGAGGCTCATGGAAACATCGGCGGCTACGATTTGTATCATTGCCGTGCGCATGCGTTTGCGGGGCGGAACCTTGGCATGCGCCGGTGCCCGCGCCCGAAGCTCCCGCCATAGGCGCCAAGCCACCCAGAGCAGCAGCAAACCGCCGGCAAGCGTGAGGCCCAATATCGCAAGCAGGCGCAAAGCAATAAGGCCAAGCCCGATGCGGATGACGATCGCGGCGCTCACCCCGATCATCAGCGCAAAGCGGCGCTGGCGCGCGGGCAGGCCCGCTACCGCAAGGCCTACAACCACGGCGTTATCGCCCGCCAGCGCAACGTCAATGAAAACGACCTGAAAAAGGGCGGCAAGAGAAGAGAGGACGGCGCCAAACTCCATGCGATCTTCTGGATTGTGCTGCGCGGCATTGTCAACCTGGCCAAGACTAGGCTAGCTCGCGCAATCGGCTGTCGAGGACGTTTTCGCGAATGATCCCCCGCTACAGTAGACCACAAATGGCCGCCATCTGGGCCGCCGAGAATCGGTTCCGGATCTGGTTTGAAATCGAAGCGCTGGCCGCGGAGGCGATGGCCATGCTCGGCACTATTCCCAAGGAAGCGGCGGAGGCCATCCGCACGCGCGGGCAAGCGCGGGTTGCTTCGATCGGACCGGCGGATCTCGAGCGGATCGAAGCCATCGAGCGAGAAACCCGCCACGACGTGATCGCTTTTCTCACCTGGCTCGGAGAGGCTATCGGGCCGGACAGCCGCTTCATGCATCTTGGCCTCACCTCGTCTGACGTGCTGGATACCTGCCTCGCATTGCAATTGGTTCAAGCGAGCGACCTTCTAGATGCCGACCTGAACAGGCTTCTGGAGGTGCTGAAGCGCCGGGCCTTTGAACACAAATACACGCTGATGGTCGGCCGAAGTCATGGCATTCATGCGGAACCCACGACCTTCGGCTTGAAGCTGGCCGGCCATTACGCCGAGTTTGCCCGTAACCGCCAGCGACTCGCTGCGGCACGCGCAGAAATTGCAACCTGTACCGTCAGCGGTGCGGTGGGCACATTTGCGCATGTGGACCCGCGCGTGGAGGCATTTGTCGCGGAGCGGCTTGGCCTCCGGCCGGAAACGGTGGCTACCCAGGTGATTCCGCGCGATCGGCACGCGGCCTATTTTGCCACCCTCGGGGTGATTGCCAGCGGCGTGGAGAGGTTAGCGATCGAAATCCGCCATCTGAGCCGGAGCGAAGTGCGTGAGGTGGAAGAGTTCTTTCATCCCGGCCAAAAGGGTTCGAGCGCGATGCCGCACAAGCGCAACCCGGTGCTGAGCGAGAATCTTACAGGGCTTGCGCGCATTGTCCGCGCTGCCGTGATCCCCGCACTGGAAAACGTCTCCCTTTGGCACGAGCGGGACATCAGCCACTCCTCCGTGGAAAGGGTATTTGCGCCCGATGCCACGCTCGCTTTGGATTTCGCACTGACCCGCCTTGCCGAGCTGATGGACAAACTGGTGGTCTATCCCGAGCGGATGCATGCAAATTTGGCGAGCCTCAGCGGGGTCATCCATAGCGGCGAAGTGCTGCTTGCGCTCGCTCGCGGCGGCATTTCGCGGGAAGATGCCTATCGCATTGTCCAGCGCAACGCGATGGCAACCTGGGAGGAGTTGGGAAAACCGGGGGCAAAAGGGTTCCGCGCCCGCCTCGAAGCCGATCCTGAAGTGGCCGGCCGGATTTCACCCGAAGTGTTGGATGCCGCAATGGATACCCAGGCCCACTTGCGAGGGCTTGATGAGATTTTCACGCGCGTCTTCGGCGAGCCTGGGCCGGCAGCGCCGAACGCATAAAGGGAAAGAAAGTGTGCACCGTCGTTCTTTTGCTGCGCCCGGACAATCCTTGGCCCCTGCTTCTTGCCGCCAATCGCGATGAAATGCTGAACCGCCCATGGCTGGCGCCGGCTGCGCATTGGCCGGAATATCCCGGCATCGTGGGCGGCCGGGACAGCCTCGCCGGCGGCACATGGATGGCGGTCAATGCGCACGGAGTCGTAGCGACCGTGCTCAATCGCCCCGGGAGTCTGGGCACCGAGCCGGGCAAACGGAGCCGCGGCGAGCTTCCCTTGATAGCGCTTGTTCATTCCTCGGCCGCTGCGGCAGCCCGGGCGATTGCGGCGCTGGATGCCGGGGCATGGCGGCGGTTCAATATGGTCATTGCCGATGCCAAGGAAGCATTTTTTCTGCGCGGCCTGGGCGAAGGGTACCCCCATATAAAACCGTTGCCGGAGGGGCTTTCCATGGTCACCGCGCATGATCCGAACGACGCGACAAGCCCGCGGATTGCCCGCCATTTGCCTAAGTTTCTTGCCGCTCCCGTGCCGAGGCCCCCTGATGACTGGGAAAGCTGGCTTGCGATTATGGCTGATTCTTCCGGCCCGCCGGAAAGCCAGATGAATATCCGCCCGCAAGCTGGCTTCGGCACGATTTGCTGCTCGCTCTTTGCCTTGCCCGAACATGGCCTGCCTATCTGGCGTTTCGCCCCCGGCCCTCCGGATCGCGCGGAGTTTATCTCCGTGGCGCTCTCCGCGCATGAAACAGACAGTGCAGTCGTGGCAAAATGACGCGGTTCTTGCTATATGCAGCTCATCATTGCTTGGTTGCTTTCCGGCATCCGGCAGGCGCGTGGTCTCTTTGGCACATGGAGTTTAGACGTAAGGAAGTTCGCTATGGCTCGCCGCCGGCAACTCTATGAAGGCAAGGCCAAAATCCTTTTTGAAGGCCCCGAGCCTGGCACGCTGGTGCAGTATTTCAAAGACGATGCCACGGCTTTTAACGCCCAGAAACGCGGGGTGATTACGGGCAAAGGCGTCCTCAACAACCGCATCAGCGAATACCTCATGTTACGCTTGCATGATATCGGCGTGCCCACCCATTTCGTGCGCCGCTTGAATATGCGCGAGCAGTTGATCCGCGAGGTGGATATCATCCCGCTTGAGGTGGTGGTGCGCAATATCGCTGCCGG
>JAIMBF010000036.1 GCA_023511585.1 Terriglobia bacterium | reverse complement strand
GCTTGGCGCACTTCCTGCGCCCCCTCCGGCTTGATCGGCCCCTCATCGCGCCCCATGCCGAACGCCTCCGCCGCTCGTGCCAAGCGGCGAATGGCACGAACCTGAATGCGCATGAAAAGTGCCGCAATCAAAAACAGCAACAACGAAGATCCAGCAAGCCAAACCACGAAAATATAAATCGTTGCTGTATAGAGACGTTTGCGCGGCGCCTCGATGCTCAACACTCCGTTCGGCATTTGCACGCGAATCAGCACCGATTGCGGATCTGAAGTCCAATCCGACCGAAAAGGCCTGCCGATTTTTTCGGAAAGGGCGGCAGCCAAATCGGCATCCATGGGTCCGGGAATGCCGCGGTTGCGCATATGCAAAAGCGTCTCTCCGCGATCGAAATGAAAGACCAAACCGAAATTGCTGTAGGCCTCGCTTAAGATGAAGGCTTGGTCGGCCGGAGCTGGAAAGCGCCGCAGCAGATCGAGCGTGCTTGCGATCTCTCCGGCAATGGAGGATGCAAAACGACGCGAGACCACGCTCAAATGGGTGCCGTAAAAAATCTGCAGCGCCACGCCTTCCAGCAAAAGCAGCGGCAAAAGAATGATCAATAAGCTGCGCCCCAACAACGAGCGCGGCACGAAGCGTTTAATCAAGCCGGTGAATCTGAACGGCACTTTCGCCATCTATGTCCCCGGCTTCAACACATAGCCGCGCCCGCGCACGGTGTGCAAAAATCGCGGCTCGCGCGGATCGGCTTCGATTTTTCGCCGCAAGCGTGTCACCTGCACGTCGATCGCGCGCTCGGAAGCTTCATCCAAACCCAGCGCTTCCGCCAATTCCCTGCGCGTCAGCACCTCGTTCGGGCGGCGGGCAAGCGCGGTTAAAAGCGCCGTCTCCGAACCGGTCAAACGCACCGGCCCGGCTTTCGTTCGCAATTCCCCCCGCTCGGCATCAAAAATGGCCGCGCCGAGCGGAATGGGCCGCATCGGCTGCGAGGAAGCCGGTGCGGCACGGCGCAAAATGGCGCGAATGCGCAGCACCAGCTCGTCCGGCTCGAAAGGTTTGGGCAAATAATCATCCGCGCCCGCTTCAAAGCCCGCAATGCGATCTTCCGGCGCGCCGCGCGCGGTGAGCAAAAGCGCGGGCAGCGTAATGCCCTCGCGCCGCAAATTCTCGGTAAACTGAAGCCCGTCTTCGCCCGGCATCATCACGTCCACGATCAGCAAATCCGGATGTACCGAGCGCAACATCTGCCGCGCGGCGGCGGCGTTTTCGGCGGTGCTCACGCGAAACCCCCGCTCCGTCAGAAAACGCGATAGCAGCGTCCGCAATCGCGCGTCGTCATCGATAATCAGAACGTGCGCTTCATCCGTCATCGGCGGCGCTTACCCCGGTTGCTTGGCCGTCGGCGCGGATGGGGCGGAACGTGCCCGCGGCGACGGTTTCGGCTGCTCCACCAGCGCCCGCAGCACGCGGCGGAACCCCTCCACCGCCGTTGCGCCTGCTTCGCGATAGGCCGCCACCAGCCGCTCGCGCTGGCGTTCGAACAAAGCCTGTTCAAAGGCCATGCCGGCTTCGGTCAAACGCAAAAGATGCCGGCGGCGATCGCTCTGGCTTTGGATTTGCTCCACCAGCCCTTGCGCGCTCAACTCGGTCATCACCCGCCCGAGGCTTTGCTTGGTAATGCCGAGCAGCTTCGCCAGCGCGCCGACGGCAATGCCCGGGTTGCGGCCGATAAAGTGCAAGGCCCGGTGGTGCGCCCGCCCCAAGCCGCGCTCGGCCAACAGCGGCTCCGCCGTGCGGGTCAAATCGCGGTAGGCCAGAAACAGCAAGTCTTGCGCGAGGCGGATTTCCTCTTCCCGAAGAAAGAGCAAACCCGCCCCCGCGACAGCTTGCCCCGCATGCTCCGGGCGAAGCGGAGGCAGACGCGGCGGTTCTCTTGATCGGGAATCGGTCATTGCTTTCATTCTGTCACGCTCTGCATTATGCCACTACGCGCACTGCCTGCGAACAATCTCCATATAGAGAGATCCGAACGGCTTTGTGTTTCGTAGGTAGAGAGAGGAGGGTTTCGCAGCAGAACCGCATGTCCAGGCGTTTGATGGAAATATCGCCCGAGCTGGTGCTTCGCGCCTACCGCGTGGGGCTGTTCCCGATGGTAGAAACCCGCTACGGCCAACAACTCTACTGGCTGGATCCGGAGCAACGCGGGATCATCCCGCTCGAGCGCTTCCACCTGCCCCGCCGGCTTGCCCGCACGGTGCGCTCGGGCCGCTTCGAGGTCACCTGGGATCAAGACCTCGCGGGGGTTGTGCGCGGCTGCGCCACGCCCGCGCCCGGGCGCGAGGATACCTGGATCAACCGCGAGATCGAGGGCCTCTTCATCGCCTTGCACGAGCTCGGCGCCGCCCATTCCGTGGAATGCCGCCTGGAAGGGCGGTTGGTCGGCGGGCTTTACGGAGTTGCCCTGGGCGGGGCATTTTTCGGCGAAAGCATGTTCAGCTTCGTGCGCGATGCCTCTAAGGTCGCCTTGGTGCATCTGGTCGCCCGGTTGATTGCCGGCGGCTTTCAACTTTTGGATACGCAGTTTGTCACAGCCCATCTTGCCCAGTTCGGCGCCGTCGAAATTCCGCGGCAGGAATACAAGCGGCGCCTGGCCTTGGCGCTCGCGGCAAAAGCACAATGGGATGTGGCGCCTTCCGCTGTGGCGAACGTCGTTGCAGCACTCATGCGGCGCAACCTTGGCGCCGTCTAACGCCTTCTGGTTTTTCATACCCGGGAAAGGAAATCCCCATATGGTTCGTTATACCCCGTTCGCTCTCGTCGCTCTGCTGACGGCTTGGCCGATGTTTTCGGCCACGGCGGAAGATCGCCCGTTGCTGATGCCCACGCGGGATGTCGAGGTCACCTACGCTGTGCATGCCCCGCAAGCGGGCGCGCCGCGCGAGGCGCATCTTTTCTATTCGGCCGAGCAGAAGAAAGTCCGCCTGGATGCAAGCCCGCAATCCTACGTGGTCATGGACCAGCAAGCGCGGCTTTTAACCGTGGTGATGCCCCAGCAGCACATTTACATGCAAAGCCCGCTCAAGCCCGAGATGGCCAATAGCATCCTGCTCAACCTCAACCCCAAAGTGCAGTTTACCCGCAAAGGCGCCGATACCGTTGCCGGGCAGCCCTGCACCGTATGGGACGTGCAGGCGCCCCAGGGTAGCGGCCAGATCTGCGTCAGCGCCGACGGCGTCTTGCTGCGCGGCACGGGCCACGACAAAGACGGCAACACCTCGGGCCTGGAGGCAACGGCGGTGAAATATGCGCACCAGCCTGATTCCCTCTTTCAGCTGCCGGCAGGCTTCCAGAAACTGAACCTGCCGCCGCCGCCCGCCAAGCCGCAGCAATGAAGCTCCGTCTCTCCGTTCTCTGGTGCGACCGCAGCGGCCGGTTTTGGCCGTTGAAAGCCTTGGTGCTGGCTGCGGTGCTCGCCCCGGGCATATGGCTTGCCGCGCGCTGGAGCCTCTTCGGCCTCGGCGCGCGGCCGTTGAATACCGCTATTCATTTCGTCGGGCTCTGGGGGCTGCGGCTGCTGCTCATCTCGCTTGCGGTTACCCCGGCGCGCGGCATTTTCGGCCTTGTGAAGCTTGTGCAGTTGCGGCGCATGCTGGGCCTTGCGGCCGCCGCCTATATCGGCGCCCATTTCGTGCTCTATTGCCTCGATCAGCAATTCCAAGCCGTGCATATCGCGCAGGAAATCCTCCGGCGGCACTATCTCACCATCGGCTTTATCACCCTCACAGGCCTCGCGGCGCTGGCCGCCACCTCCACCGACGCCATGCTGCGGCGGCTGCGGCGGAATTGGAAACGGCTGCACCGGCTGGTCTATCCTCTGGCGGTGCTCGGCTTGGTGCATGCCTTCATGCAGGCCAAGCTGGATGTTTCGCAGCCGGCCATCCTCGCCGGCCTGTTCAGCTGGGAAATGCTCTATCGCGCCTTGCCGAAACGCCTGCAGGCCTCACCTTGGGCGCTGTTCCTGCTGGTTCCGCTCGCGGCGCTGGCCACGGCGATTGAGGAAGCCGGTTGGTACGGCCTTGCCAAGCACGTGCCATGGCAACGCGTTTTGGAAGCGAACGTGATGGTCCGCACGTTGGGCCTCAGGCCCGCGGGCTGGGTGGGCGTGGCAACCCTGGCCATTGCCCTGCTCGCCACTCTGCGGCATTTCTCGCGCCGCTTTCGGCCTCCCGCACCCTCCGCTTCGGCTCCCGTCGTGGTCGGCGGCTAGCCCCGAGCCGCCTGATGCAGAAAATCCCGCAACAGCTGCGCAACCGCCTCGGGCTGTTCTTGCTGCGCCCAATGCCCGGCGCCGTCGATCAGGTGGCACTGCGTCATTCGCGTGCAGGCGCGTTCCTGCATACGCTCGAACGCCCCCGGCTCCTGATAGGTTCCCCAATCGGCTTTGCCGGCAATGAACATCGCCGGCACGTCGATCGTGCGCCCGGAAAACACCTGCAGTTCCGAATCGAAGGCGCCGGAAGTGCGCGAGCGGTACCAATTCAGCCCGCCCTGAAAGCCGGTGCGCTGAAATTCGGCCGCATAGACCGCAAGCTCCTCATCGGGCAGCCACCGGCAGGCGGCAATCTCGGCGGCTGAGGGCATTTCCTTGGCCACCGTGCTCGGCATGTCTTCGGCCAAGTCCATGATGTAATAGGTGGGCATTTTCGCCAATTCCTCGGCGCTCCACGCGGCGAGGCGGTGCGGGCGGTTGGCTTTCCAATCGGCGCTTTTGTGATGGAAATAGGCGCGCAAGAAATTGTGAACCCCTTGCGGGCAATGCCACATCTGGGCGTTGGCATTCCGGGTTGAATAATACCATGCATAATGCTTGCGCGGCCGCGGCAAAGCCGCCAACGCCTCGTGAATCGTGGGGCTTTGCGGCACCACGGGCGGCTTTCCGTCGGTAGCGAACGGCAGTTCCGGGGGCCCAGCAAAGGGCGAGCTCATCAGCACCAAAGACCGGAAGACATCGGGCCGAACCAGCGCGCACCAGGCCGCAAGCCGGGCGCCGAAATCATGCCCGATCAGCCCGGCCACCTCACGATAGCCCAAGGCGAACACCAGCCCCAGCGTGTCGCGCACCGCATTGAGCAAGCGGAAAGGACGGAGGTCGGCATCGTAATCGGGGCTCCAACCGGTGGTGCGGCCGTAGCCTCGCAGATCCGGCGCAACGACATAATAACCGGCGGCGGCCAAGCGCGGCATCACCTTCCGCCAGGAATAGGCAAGCTCGGGGAACCCGTGCAGCATCACCACGAGCGGCCGGCCCGCGGGCGCGAACCCCGCCTCCAGAAGATGCACCCGAAGGCCGTTGATATCATCCACGAAGCGCGCGCGGATGCCCTCGGGCAGGACGGCGCTCTCAAGCGGTTTCATGGCAGGCCTCTTTCGTCTGAGACACTCCGCAAACGAGAAATGCCGGCATCAAGCCGGCATTTCCCACAGGCAAAACACGCCGGTTCTTGCAAGCTTTAGGATGCCGTTCCGTGCATCGCAAGCATCACCACTTTGTAGAGCACGAGGCCGACCGCAACCACGAGATAGGCCCGCAAGGTGCCCATCCAGAGCCGGGTTGCCGGCGAAATCCGCGGCGGCGGCAAGCTCGCCAGCGGCGGCATGCGCCAGGTCATCCTATCGGCGGTTGCCTCCGCGCCGGCCTCTTCGCCTTCGCCGGGCTTTTTCCAGAGCCACGTCAGCACAAACCCCACCACCCCAAGCACGGCGCCGCCCACCAGAATGGCCAGAATCTGCCGATCGGTGAGGTCGGGGAACACCACGGCGGCGGTCAGCACCAAGGACAGCACCACCAGCGCCACCAAAATCGCCCCCGTGAGCAGGTTCTGCCAGAACCCGTTCACCCACGGGCCCAGCACTGCCTTGTCGTTGCAAAGCAGCAGTAGAAAAACCGTGGCGCTCGGCAGCAAGACCCCCGCCAAGACCTGCACCGCCTCGGTGATCAGCCCAAGCGGCGCATTGGGCAGCAAAACAAGCGCAGCCGAAGCAAGGATCAAAACGCCGTAGGAAACATAGAACCCCAGCGCCTCCGTGGGCTTGCGATGCAGCGAGTGGCGCACCAACAGCATGTCCCCCAGCGCATAGGAGGTGGCGAGCCCCACCGCCGCGGCGCCCAGAATGGCTGCATCGATCAAGCCGACGGCAAAGACCACCCCGGCCCAGGGCGCGACGTATTTGCCAAGCCCTGCCGCAACGCCGGCAGCATCGGTAAAGTTGCCGAATTCCGGCTTGCCGGCAAAGGCGGCAGCGGCAAAGGCCATAATGGCAATGGCGCCGATCTGCGTGAACACGACCCCAATCGCCATATCCGCCCGCTCATAGGCCATGAAGCGGGGCTGCAGACGCTTGTCCACCACGTAGCTCTGCTGGAAAAAGAGCTGCCAGGGCGCCACCGTGGTGCCGACAATGCCGATAATCAGCAGCATCACGTCGGAAAGCTTCCCGGCGGGGAGTCCCGGCACCACCAGGTTCCTGGCCACCTCGTGCAGCGGCGGATGGCAGGCCACAAAAATCGGCACCACCGCAAGGCTCCCGAAGCAAAGCATCACGGCAAACCGCTCAAAATTGCGGAAGCTGCCGGTGCTGACGGCCGCCAAAATCAACCCGGCCGCGGTGAGCACGCCGATCGGCTTGGAGAAGCCCAAATAATCCATGGCCAGGCTGATGCCGATGAACTCGGTCACGATGGTCAGCGCATTCAGCATCAAGAGGTCGATTACGCTGAACGCGCCCCAGAAGCGGCCGAAACGCTCAAAGATCAGCCGCGCGTGCCCCACCCCGGTCACCGCGCCGAGGCGCGCCACCATTTCCTGGCACACATAAAGCACCGGGATCAGCAGCACCAAGGTCCAAAGCAGCGTCGAGCCGTAATTCTGCCCGGCCTGGGCATAGGTGGCATAGGCGCCGGCATCGTTATCGCCCACCATGACAATCAAGCCGGGACCGATCACGGCCAGCAGCGTCTTCAGTCGCGCCCAAAAGCCGCGGCGCGGCGCCAAATCGTGTTGGCGAATGGTACCGAAAGCACCGAAAATATCGCCGATATGGGCGGAATCCAGCACGGCGGCCGGCGCGGCGCCGCCGAGGCCCTCCACATCGGCCAAGGGCGCGGAATCCAGCAGCGCGGTTTGCAGCTTGGTCATGGCACAATCCCTCCGGGCGTTTGCGGTGGTAGGAGAATCAGGGCTGAAGGCAGTCCCAGAGGCAGAGCAACCGGCCCTGCTCATCGACAATCCAACGGGCCTGCAGCCCCAAGGACACGCCGCCCCTGCGGGCGGCCAGGTCCCGGCGATCTTGTGCAACAAAGAAGTTGTTCATGGCGGCCATCTGCGCCTCCTGTTGCTTAAGCGGTTGGCTTAAGCCCGAGGCGCCTCCATGGCCGCTGTCAGGTCATCGTACTGAAAGACGACCTGTCAGCAAGAGCGCACCCCAGGCAAAATACCGGCCGGACAGACACACGAACAGCGACACCGAAGCGTCTACTGTGGCTCTCTCCGGACTCGGATGATAATCGTGGGTTCATTGCATCCCTTGCGAGTGGTTGATCCGCCCCCGCCGGCTACCCGGCGAAGGAGACCGGCAGCGCCGATCTGGCCGGCATTTAGGCGGCTTGGCGAAACGGTGCAAGCACGAAATCGGGGTGCGCGGAAAATTTTTGTTGCCAATTCTGCAGCGCTGCCATGCCGCACCGGCGGCTTGGGGTTGCCGCGCCGGGTGCAATCGGTTAGAGCGCCCGCGTTGCTCCCCTCCGCTTGCTGCAAGGAATGTCCCATGGCTCTGGAACGCACGCTTTCCATCATCAAGCCCGATGCCACGCGCCGCAACCTCACCGGCAAAATCAACGCCATCTTCGAGGAAGCCGGGCTTCGGATCGTTGCGCAGAAGCGGCTTTGGCTGACTCCAGCCCAGGCCGAGGCGTTCTATGCCGTGCATCGCGAACGCCCGTTCTATCGGGACCTGGTCGCGTTCATGACCTCGGGCCCAGTGGTGGTGCAAGTGCTGGAAGGCGAAAACGCCATTGCCCGCAACCGCGAGATCATGGGCGCGACGGATCCGAAAAAAGCTGCCCCCGGCACCATTCGCGCGCAGTTTGCCGAAAATATCGAAGCCAACTCCGTGCACGGCTCCGATTCTGCGGAAACCGCCGCTTTTGAAATCGCCTTCTTTTTCTCCGCGATCGAAATTGTGGGCTGAATCGCTTCGCCACCCTCCCGCTTGACGCGCCGAAGCCGGCTGCCAATAGCTTCCTCTCGCGATCAAGGATTTTAGGCGCATGAGAGGACGGGGGCATGCAGACGCTCGAAGTGCAGACGTTCGAAGTGGCTTGGGACGCCGCAAAACTCGCAGAGGTCCTGGCACGGGTGCGCACCTATCAGTTTCCGCCTGCGCCGAAAAATTGCGGCTGGCGTTTCGGTTGCGATCCGGCTTTCCTGCAGGCGCTGTGCACCTATTGGGCCGAAGAATTTGACGCCGAGCGCGCCGCAGCCGAACTCAATCGCTATCCGCAGGTGCGGGTCCGCGTCGAAACTATGGATCTTCATGCCGTCCACGTCGTGGGTGAGGCTGAGGGCCGAAGGCCGCTGCTCTTGATTCACGGTTGGCCCGGCTCCGTCTACGAGTTCTATCAGGTCATCGAACCTCTGGCGTTTCCCTCGCGCCATGGCGGGCGCGCCGAGGATGCGTTTGATCTCGTGATCCCTTCCTTGCCCGGCTTCGGCTTTTCCGGCAAACCCGACATGCCGATCGGCGCCCGCACCACGGCACGCCTCTTTGATGCGTTGATGCGCGAAGGGCTCGGCTATGAACGCTACCGCGCCCAGGGCGGGGACTGGGGCGCCGGGGTTGCGGCCTGGCTCGCGCTCGATCACCCGCACTCGGTTCAGGCCATTCACCTCAACTACTTGCTCGTTCATCCCGCGGCGACTCCCGAGACCGAAGAAGAAAAAGCCTGGCGGGTCGCGTTCGATGCCGCCCAGCAGGCGCTCGGCGCCTATGCCATGCTGCAAGGGACGAAACCGCAGTCGCTTGCCTACGCCATGACGGAGAACCCGGTCGCGCAAGCCGCCTGGGTGGTGGAGCGCTTTCACGACTGGGCGGATCTGCGCGAGCGCCCGTTCGAGTCGGTGTTTTCCAAGGATCAGTTGCTGACCAACGTCATGATTTACGTCATGAACGATGCCTTCGTCAGCGCCAGCTGGTATTATGCCGGCGCGCTCGCGGAAGACGTGCGGCGCATACCCGCCGGACGCCGCGTAGAGGTTCCGACGGCGTTCACCGCCTACCCCGATCCGCGCGCCCCGGCGCCGCCGCGATCCTGGGTCGAGCGCGGCTATCACCTCACGCGCTGGGTAGAGCAGAAGCGCGGCGGGCATTTCGCGGCGATGGAAGTTCCCGACGTGTTTGTCGAGGATCTCCGCGCCTGGGGCCGCGAAACCGACTGATCGGCCATCGCCGCGCAACGGCACGGCGATACTCTCGGAATCACTTTCCCCTATTCGCAAAAGGAAGGGTCGCGCCGCGCCAATCGGCGCAACAAGCCCGGCCATTCCAAAATGCCGAACGGGCGACGCACATCCGGGCGATACAAATAGTTCGTTTTTTCAATAATTTCTTGATCGGGCATAACCAGGCCTTGACCGCAGGCCAGTGCGGCAATCTGCGCCCGGCAGGCAAGCTCCAAGCGGTAGATATTGCTGAATGCCTCGGGAATGCTGGGGCCGACCGCCAGCAAGCCGTGATTATCAAGAAGCATCACGTCGGCATCGCCAAGATCCTCAACCAAGCGCGCTTGCTCGGCAAGATCGATCACCACGCCTTCGTAGCGATGCCGCGGCACGCGGGCAAAACGCATCGCCGTCTGAGTCATCGGCAACAAGCCGCACGGCAGCGACGAGACGGCCATTCCCGCCCAAGTATGCGTGTGAATAACACAGGCGACATCCGGCCGCGCTTTGTGAATCGCACTGTGAATCACATAACCCGCGCGATTGATGCCGTATTCAAAATCCGGTTTGCTCAAAATGTTACCGTCAAAATCCACCTTGATCAGCGAAGAAGCGGTGATCTCTTCATAAAACATCCCGTAGGGATTGATCAGAAAAGCGCCTTCTTCGTTCGGCACGCGGGCGGAAATGTGGTTGGCGATCATATCGGTCATGCCGTAGAGATCCACCAGCCGATAGCAGGCGGCGAGGTTGACGCGAACCTCCCATTCTTCGGGTGAAACGCGCTCGCGCATGGAGGGAATGTTCAATCGTCCCTGCATGATCTCCTCCTTGCCATGGTCATCACGATTTTCGCGAATCCCGCGAATAGGCCCATCAGATCACAAACACGCCTTTGCCGCTGGTTTGCGTATCAAACAGCCGATACGCATCCGCACCTTGCTCAAGCGACCATCGGTGCGTGAACAGCCGATCCACCTCTATGCCGCGATCGGCTACGTAACGGGCACATTCCGCAAGCAAAACGGTGGAAAATGTCCAAGACGCGATCAGGGAAAGTTGGCGTCGCAGCATATCGGGGCTCACATCGATGGTGACGTTGCCGCCTTCACCCACGAAACAACACGTGCCCCAAGCGCGGGTGCTGCGGATGGCGGCGATACGCCCCTCCGGAGTTCCGCTCGCATCCAGGGTTTGTTCGGCGCCGCGCCCATGGGTTAGCGTGCGGATGGCATCCGGCACATCCGTCTCGCGCGGGTTGATGCACACGTCGGCGCCGAATGCGCGGGCCAGGGCCAAGCGTTCGGGGCTGATATCCACCGCGATCACACGCGCCCCCATCGCGGCCGCAAACTGCGTCGCCGAAAGCCCAACCGGCCCTTGGCCGAAAATCGCAATCGTGTCGGCCCCGTTCAACTTCATCCGGCGCAGCGCGGCAAAGGCGGTGCCCGTGCCGCAGGCGATCGCCGCGCCCGCGGTAAAGGAAACCTCATCAGGCAGCGGCACCAGGGTTTTGGCCGGCACTTTCATGAAAGGAGCATGCCCGCCATGGGCCGTCACCCCATAAATCGCGGCCACCCCTTCCGCGCACATTTGGCTCCAGCCCGTGCGGCAATGCTCGCAAACCCCACACCCGTTGTAGTGGTGCACGATCACACGCTGGCCCAGCCGTGCCTCTTTCGGCGATACCCCGGGGCCTACGGCCAGCACCTCCCCGCAGGGTTCGTGGCCGGCAATCACCGGGGTTCCGTGCATGGCAAAGCCGAGCCCGGCATTGCCGCCTTTGGGCATGCGATAAAACTTCAAGTCGCTGCCGCACATCCCGGATGCCTTGATCTGCAGCACCACTTCCCCCTCGCCCGGCGTGGGGTCCGGGAAGTCCATCAAGGCAACGCTCCGATCACCGGTGAAAACAAGCCCGCGCATGCGCTTTCCTCCCCCCAAGAAAGCCTATGGTGCGAAGCTTTCGCCTATTTGATGATGATTTCAACCCGCCGGTTGCGCGGCTCACGAATGCCGGCAGCGGTGGGAACCAGAGGATGCTCCTCGCCGAAGCCCAGCACCGTAATCGCCTCTTTCGGCACGCCGTCGCGCACCAATTCCGCCGCCACGGCCTCGGCACGCCGCCAGGAAAGCTTGCGGTTGTATTGCGCATTCCCGGAGCGGTCGGCATAGCCGTTCACCTCGATACGGGTGTGGCTTACCCGGTCGGAGGCTTGCGCCGCTTCGTTGATCACGCCGCGCGCGCGGTCGTTCAACTCGGCGCTGTCCCAATCAAAAAACACCAGATAGGTCCGCACCGGCGCCGGCGCCGGCACCGCCGGCGGATCTTGGGCCCCCGTTTGTCCGACACCCGGCGGTGGGGGAACATTGAACGCGTAACGAATCCCCAGCAGCACGGTTTGATTGAGGTTTTCCATGATCGAGAGGTTGCCGGTTGAAACCCCGCCGGGGCGTTCCACAACGGTACGGAAGCTTTCCGTAGAAACCACACCCATATATCGGTATTCCGCCGTGATCGAGAGCCCCGGCGTGCGCGGAACCGGAAAGGAAAGCCCGATAATTCCTTGAAAAGCAATGCTCCCGGCGGTTCCGTTGGCAATCAGGCTTTCGCCCAAACTGGGAATCTGGCTGCGCAGATTGCTCCAGCTCGTCCATTGGTAGCCGCCGCCGACGCCGATATAGGGAAACACATAAGGCGAGCCGATATCCATATCGAACAGCGTGTTCACCATGAAGCCGGCGGTGGTTTGCGTGCCGCCTGCCCCGGTGCTCGGCGGAATGCTTTGGCGCGATTGCAGCGTATTGCTGAAAAGATAATCCCCCTCGAGTTCCACCCGAAACCCGTTGCCGAACGCGTAACCGACGCTGCCCACCGCGGCCCCGCCGTTGGAATAGACGAGATGGCTGGAAGTTAGGCCCAAAGCCGGCGCGGGCCGGGTACCTTCATCATCCTGGAGATTATACCCTCCGCCCAGGTTGATATAAACGCCTTGAATAGGTTGTGCGAAACCGCCGATCGGCACGAGAAGCAAAGCCGTTGCCACCAGCCCGGAACGAAATGCCATACCCGCGATGATCCCTGCTCGTTTTTATGCGCTCCGAGCGGCCGGCATGGCTGGCCAGGCACCTGATCGAGCGCGACTCCGTCTTCCCGGATCACGTCCCATATCGCATCCGGGGGCGTAAGGAAAGGCAACGCCGCCCCGGGGCCGCCGATCACCCGCCGCCGAAGACGACATGCGGAAGCCAAAGCGTGAGCGGAGGCACATAGGTGATAATGCCCAAAACACACAGCAGCAAAATGAGAAAAGGCAAAATGCCGCGAATCACTTCCCCCACCGGTGCCGTGGAAATGGTGGAAAGCACGAACAAATTCAGCCCAACCGGGGGATGCACCAGGCCGATTTCCATATTATGCGTAAAAATAATGGCAAAATGCACCGGATCCACCCCGAGCGGCTTCAAGACCGGCGCGAGAATCGGCAAGACCAAAAGCAGTGTGGCCGTGACTTCCAGAAAACAGCCAAGAATTAAAAGCAAGACATTGATGGCGAGCAGGAATTCCCACTTCGCAAAGCCGTGGCTCACGGTGAAGTGCACCAGCTCCGCCGGAACGCCCGATTCGGTCATCCAATGGCCGAAGGCGAGCGCGCAGGCGATAATCAGCATAATCACCGCCGCGCTGCGCAACGCATCGGTCACCACGCTCAGCGTTTCGCGCAGCGCAAATCCGCGATAGAAAAACAGACTGACCAGCAACGAAACCACCGCCGAAATCGCCGCTGCTTCGGTCACGGTCACCAAGCCGCCGTAAATCCCCACCATGACGACAACCGGCACGGCAAGCGCCGGCAGCGCGCGCCATGTCTGGCGGAGCCGGTCGGCAAGCGGCAACGGTTCTTCCCGCGGAAAGCGCCGTCTGCGGGCATCGTAAAGCACCCAAAGAAAAAACGCCGCGGCCTGCAAAAGCCCGGGCAAAATCCCCGCCAGGAACAACCGGGGCACCGATTGCTCGGCGACGATTCCATACAAAATCAAGGCCAAAGAAGGCGGGATCACGATGCCGATGGTGCCCGAGGCGCCGATCACGCCCAATGCAAACGAGCGCGGATAGCCGCGCTCCAGCATCGCCGGCAGAAGGATTGTGCCCATGGCCAGCGCCGTGGCGACGCTCGAGCCGCAAATCGCCGCAAACAGCGTGCACGCGACTACGGTGACCAGCCCGAGCGAGCCCCGAATCCCGCCCAGCCAGGCGCTGGAGAGATCCACCAAGGCCTGCGCCACGCCGCCCCGGCGCATGAAGGCGGCCGCCATGACAAAGAGCGGCAAGGCCATCAGCGTGGTGGAATTCAAATGATCGATGATAACTTGCGCTTCGCCGATCAACGGCTGGCCGGAGGCGAAAAACAGCACCGCAGCGGAGACGCCGAGCACCAGAAAAATCGGCATCCCCAGCGCGAGCAGGCCGAAAAACAGGATCAAAAAACCAAGGGCGGCCATCGCTTCGGGGGCTTTCGCCTAATGCAGGCCGGCCGCGCTGCCGTGGCCTTCGGTCTGGGCAAGCACCGCGGCTTCGCCGATGGCCAAGACATTCGGATCGAACGCAAAGAGAAGGCGGATCAGGCGCAGCACGTAGCGGATGGCCATCAACCCGAACCCCACCGGAAGCGCCAGATCATACAGCCACATGGGAAACCGAAGATCGGTGGAGCTCCGCTCGTCGAGTGCATAGGAACCCGCAACGATGGTGGCGCCGAACCAAACCAAGCTTACGCAAAAGGCAATCGCGACCGTGCAGTTGATCACCTCGGCCACGCGTCGGGCCTGCAGCGGCAAAATGCGCAAAACCACATCCGGGCGCACGTGGCCGTCGCTCTGCACAAGGTCACTTCCCGCCAGCATCACGGCCCAAACAATCAAATAAACGATGGCTTCTTCCGCCCAATCGATGGCGTGTTCCGGCGTCACATACCGCCCGACCACCTGCACTGTGCCGGCGAGCAAGGCGGCGAGGCCCAAAAGGCCGATCAAAACCCGCTCGAGCCAGCTCCAAACTCGGAAAAGCGCGCGCAAGATCCGCCTCGGATTTCAGCCGGCGCGGACGGCGCCGATATCCTGCATGACTTGCTTGACCATCCGAGGCGATATGTTCAAGAGCTTCGCCACTTCATCCTGGTGCGCCATCATGCGGCCGCGCGCCTCGGCGATTTCTTGGGCAGGCGGATCGGTGAACTGCACTCCGTGCGCGGTGAGCATTTGCCGTGCTTCTTTTTGCGCAGCCGCCATATTGGCCCGGTAAGTCGGAATATTCTCGGCCCAAAGATCGGTGGTGAGTTTCTGCAGCTCCGGCCCGAGCTTGTTCCAAAAGGCAAGGCTGATCATGGGGATGTATTCGCCCACGAATTGATGATCAGCCAGCGAGTATTTCACGCCCGCCTCCCACAATTTGGCGCTGGCCACGCTTTCATCGGTGCTGATCAAGCCGTCGAAGGTTCCTTGCGAAAGCGCCAAGGGCACGTTCGGCCAGGCGGTGGTGTTGGCGATGGCGCCGAAAAACCGCGTGCGCCAGCTCAGGCCCGCACCGCCTGGATTGCGGATTTTCATACCCTGCAAATCGGCTAGCGAGTGCAACGGTTTGGTGGCGCTGTACCAATTGTCATAGCCGAGATCGAGCCAAGGGCCGAGCACATGGCTCTTCAGCCGCTGTTCGATCTCGCGGGCAAGCAGCGCCCCGGTGGGCCCGTCAATCGCCCGGTGGACCACCTCGATCGGCTGCCCGTAGAGCGCCGGAAGATTGAAAAAGTCGGCATCCGGGATCAGGCCGGTCAGCACCCAACTGCCCGGCGCGGCCATCTCCACCTGCCCCTGGATCAGCGCCTTGCCCACGTTCAGATCGGCAAACAATTGGCCGCTTTGAAAGAGTTCGGTGCGAATTCGCCCGCCGGAAGCCTTCTCCAGCTTGGCAAGAAAGTCCGCAATCGAAACATTCCGCCTATGCGAGGGCGCGGTATCCAACGAGCAACGCAAATGCAAGGGCTCTTCCGCTCTTGCCACATACGGGCAAGGCAGGGCCGCGGCGAGCGCGGCACCGGCCGCAAAGGTGCGTCGCGAGAGCTTGTAGGTCATGACGTTCCCCCATCCGGCTTGCTGTTCCTTTTCTGCGGGCAAGATCGCACCCCGTCAAGCCGAGGCCGTCCCGGCCGCTCTTAAACGGAGAGGCGTCCAAGCAAAATCGCCGCGCCGATCGCCAAGCCCACGTCCCGGTTGGATTTGAACAAATCCAGGCAAAGCTCGGGGTTGTTGATATCGAGCCGCCAAATCTGCCGACCGAGAAGCAGGCCCGGCAGAATGAGCGCGGCATCATAGAGCGGGGAGAGCCCTGCCAAGGAACCGGCAAGCACCAGCAAAACCAGCATCATGCCATAACAGAAGGCCAAAAAGGGCCGCGTGCGTCTGCCCAAGAGCCGGGCGGTGGAGCGCACGCCGACCAGCGCATCGTCCTCACGGTCTTGATGCGCGTAAATCGTGTCGTAGCCCAAAATCCAAAAAAATGCCGCCACGTAAAGCGCGATGGCCGCTTCGCTCATCCGGCCGGTGGCCGCCGCATAGCCCATCGGCGCGGCCCAGCTGAAAGTGATTCCCAGCACCGCTTGCGGCCACCAGGTAACGCGCTTGGCCGCAGGATAAAGCGCGACCAAAAGGAGCGATGCCACGCCGAGCGCTTGCGCCAGCGGCGTCAGCATCAGCAAAATCATCAGCGAGAGAGAGAGAAGCACACCCAGAAGCACGATCGCCTCCCGCAGGCTCACCGCACCCGAGGCCAGCGGCCTGCCGGCGGTGCGGGTCACTTTCCGATCGAGCTCGCGATCCCAGATGTCGTTCACGATGCACCCGGCGCCGCGCATCAGCACGCTGCCCAGCCCGAAGAGCGCCAGCAGCCAGAGCGTGCGCGCAAGGCTCACGCGCGCGAGGGCAATGCTCCAGAGGCCGGGGAGAAACAACAGCCAGGCCCCGATGGGCCGATCGAGCCGCAGCAGCAACGCATAGGAGGCAAGCCTGGCCGGGAGGTAGGTGACCCAACCGCTTGCCCGAATGTCCGTATGCCCAACCATGTTGCGATTCCCCAATCTTCGGGACTTCGGGTCTGCCGTCTGCCGCAATTCTCTCCGTCGCGGGCTTCTTTGCCCCTCTCGGCAGAAAGAAATCAACCCTGTTCTGTCGGCTTGCTTTTTCTCCCAAGCGTTGCCCGATTCGCACAACCGCCTTTGAGGAATCGCCCATGCCCCATGCGCTGCGTTTGTTCGTCTCCACCCCGCTCTTTGCCGGCGCACGCGTGATGACCTCGGCCGCGCAGGCGCATTATCTCGCGCATGTCATGCGGCGAAGCCTCGGCGCCCCGGTGCGGCTCTTCAACGGGCGGGACGGCGAGTGGCAAGCGCAGATCGAGGCGCTGGAACGCGGCGGGGCGCGGCTTCTCGTGGCCGAGCAGCTCCGCACCCAAGAGCCGGAGCCGGATGTCTGGCTGCTCTTTGCCCCGCTCAAGCGCACGGCGAACGAGCTCGTTGTGGAAAAGGCAACGGAGCTCGGCGCCGCGCGTCTGATGCCCGTGCGCACCGCCTTCACGCAGACGGAACGCCTGAATCTGGAGCGCCTGCGCGCCATCGCCACGGAAGCCGCCGAACAAAGCGAGCGACTCAGCGTTCCCGAGATCGCGCCGATGCGCCCGCTTGCCGCGGTGCTGGAGGACTGGCCGCAAACGCGGCGCCTGATCGTCTTTGCCGAACGTCTGCCCGCTCCGCCCCCTTCGGTAAAGCGCGATCAGCCGGTCGCGTTGCTGGTCGGGCCCGAGGGAGGTTTTGCCGCGGCAGAGCTTGACGGGCTCCGTCGGCATCCCTTTGTTCATGTAGCCTCGCTCGGTTCCCGGATCTTGCGGGCCGAAACGGCAGCTCTTGTCGGGGTGGCGTTGCTGACGCTGCCTTGCCCATCGTTGTGAGCCCAAGACTGGGAATGTCATGTCCAATCCAGGCGAAGTCGATGCCACGCCCATTACCGATCGCCGCCAGCTCGCCGAATATCTGGCCGCCGGCTGCAAGCCGCCCGGTGAATGGCGAATCGGAACCGAGCACGAGCGTTTCGGCTTCGATCGCGCCACCTTTCGGCCGCCCCCGTACGAACCCAACGGCATTCGGGCCATTTTGGAAGGGCTGCAGCGCTTCGGCTGGACGCCGATTCTCGATCAAGGCCGGCTGATCGGCCTCAAAGGCACCGAGGCGCAAAAACAGGCGGCCGTCTCGCTCGAGCCCGGCGGGCAGCTGGAGCTCTCCGGCGGGCTCATGGAAACGCTGCACGACACCAAAGACGAGCTCGCGCGGTTTTTCGAGCAGATCCGCACCGTGGCCGAGCCGATGGGGCTCGGCTTCGTCCCGCTCGGCTTCCATCCCACGGCACGGCGCGAAGACATGCCCTGGATGCCGAAAAGCCGCTATGCGATCATGCGGCGCTATATGCCGAAAAAGGGCAGGCTCGGGCTGGATATGATGTTACGCACCTGCACCGTGCAAGCCAATCTCGATTTCGAATCGGAAGCGGATATGGTGCGCAAGATGCGCGTCTCGGCCGCCTTGCAGCCGCTGGCGACCGCCCTCTTCGCCAATTCCCCGTTTCTCGAGGGCCGGCCGAGCGGCTTTCTCTCCACCCGCGCCCATGTCTGGACCGACACCGACCCCGACCGCACCGGCATTCCGGCCGTGATTTTCGAATCGGGGTTCGGCTTTGAGCGCTATGTGGATTGGGTGCTCGATGTCCCCATGTATTTCATCCAGCGCGAGGGCCGGTTTATCGATCTCGCCGGTTGCTCCTTCCGCGCCTTCATGGCGGGAAAGTTGCCGGAGCGGCCGGGGGAAATCGCCACCATGGGCGATTTTGCCGACCATCTCACCACCGTCTTCCCCGACGTGCGGCTCAAGCGCTTCATTGAAATGCGCGGGGCGGACGCCGGCACGCCCGCGATGATGCTGGCGCAATCGGCGCTGTGGGTGGGGTTGCTGTATGACCAAGCCGCGCTCGCGGCCGCCTACGCCTTGGTTTCTCGCTACCCTTGGCAGGATTTCGCCGCGCTCCGCGCCTTAGTGCCGCGGCGCGGTTTGGCAACGCGCTGGCAGAAAGGCACGCTCCGCGATCTCGCCCGCGATGTGGTGCAGATCGCGGCCGACGGGCTTGCCGCCCGCAAGCGGCTGAATGAGGCCGGCCAAGACGAGCGGATCTACCTCACGCCGCTGCAAGCCATTGCCGAGGGCGGCCCGACGCAAGCAGAATTTTGGCTGGATCGTTATTTTCACGAATGGGGCGGCGCGATTCACCGTATTTTCCCGGAGAGCGAGCTGTTCAACGACACCTTCTCACGCTGAAACCCATCGGCCGACAACGCATCCGGTTGTATCACGGGTCGTGTGATACCATCATGCGTTGAATTCCTCTTGCGAGATTTTTTCAGTTGTGAATAATCTAAAAATATGCTGGGAAATATTCATTCACACTCCGCCGTTCGGGTCGCGCCGATCACGACAGGGCTCGCGCCGGTGCAACTCCGCATCTCGTTGCTAGGAAATATGCAGGTCATCGGCCCGGACGGGGAACCGCGCCTCCCTGCGGGGCGAAAGACTCGCGCGCTGCTCGCGATGGTGGCGCTGGCCATGCCGCGGCTGCTGATGCGTAGCCGCATTGCGGAAACGCTCTGGAGTCGCAGCACGGAAGAGCTGGCCAGGGCCTCGTTGCGCCAGGAAATCCACCGGCTGGTGGACGCCCTCGGGGATACGGCCGCAAACACGCTGATTGTTTCGCGCGAACATATTGGCCTTCGCCCCGAAACCGTGTGGTTGGATGTCGCCGAGGCCTTGCAGTCCTCTTCCGAGGCGCCGGCATCGCTTTCGCTGCTTGGGGATCGGTTGCTAGACGGCCTGGACGGGCTGGATCCGGCCTTCGATGCCTGGCTCGCGACAGAACGCGCATGGCTGCGCGGCGCCGCCCGCAAACTCGCCGAAACCGCGCTGAAAGAGGCAAGCGAGCCCGATAAAATCATCGCCATCACCCGGCAATTGCTGAGCATAGATCCGGTGCATGAGGCCGCCTGGCAGGCCCTCATCAAAGCCCATGCCGCGAAAGGCGAGCGCCACATCGCGCTGGAGGCGTATGAGCAATGCCGAACAGCCTTGGCAGAGCGCCTTGCCGCCGTCCCCTCCGAGGAAACCGAGCGGCTGATCGCCGCAATCCGCCAGGCTTCGCCGGTTGTGCACGTCAACAACAAGCCGGCTACTCCCCCGGTCGTTGCCGCTCTTTCCGTCCCGCCGCCCGCGCGGCTGGGCATACTGCCCCTCAAGCTTCTGGGCGAATCCGGCAGCGCCCCGCACCTGGTGGCGGTGCTGACCGCCGAGCTGATCGCGGCATTGACGCGCTGCGATCAATTCTCCCTCGTTGCGATGGATGCCCCCTTGGCGGCATCGATCGATGCCCGGTTTCCCGCGAGCGGGGCGCAAACGGCGACCCTCGATTTCGCGCTCGACGGGACCGTCCAAAAAACCGAGAAAGATCTTCGCGTCATGCTGCGCCTGATGGATTTGCGCGCCGGCGGAAAGCTGGTATGGGCGCGCCGGTTCGATCGGCCGATAACCGACCTTTTCGCCGTGCAAGAAGAGATTGCGCTCCAGACGGCTGCTGAAGTCGAGCCCGAAGTGCTGAAGGCGCAAATCCAGCAGATGCGGGCGGATCCCGCCTCGGCGAAAGAAGGGGTGGAGCTTGCCAACGCGCTGGTACTCCGCGCCGTTCCGCTGCTCATGCGCCCGCAGCGGGAACAAGCCGCCCTCTGCGAGGAAATGCTCACCCAAGCCTGCGATCAGGCGCCGGATTGGGCAAAGCCGCATATCTGGCTTGCGTTTTGGGATTTCATCATGGCCGCGCAAGGATGGGCGGAGGATCGCGCCGCCCGCTGCCGGCACGCGGCGAAACTGGTGGAGCGGGCGCTACTGCTTGCCCCGAACGACGCCTTGGTGCTCACGCTCGCGGGCCATATCCGCGCCGAGTTGGAGCAGCAGACGGAAGAAGCGATTGCGCTGCACGAGCGGGCGCTTGCCCGCAACCCTGCTTCCGCCATAGCCTGGAGTCTTTCCGGCGTGGCATATGCCTATCTGGGAGATCTCGCCGAGGCGGAACGCCGTTTGCAGCGCTACAAAGCGCTAGCCCCCTTGCACCCGAACGCCTGCGTGTTGGATGCCGGCTTCCCACTCCTCGCCTTGCTGCGGCGCGATTACCGGGTGGCCGCCGCTTTGGGCCGCAGCGTCAGCAGCATTAACCCCACCCTCGCCTTCGTTTGCGTGCCCTACCTTGCGGCGCTCGGCCATCTGAGCGCGGAACAAGAGGCCGAGGCCGCGCGCCGACGGCTGCTTGCCATCGATCCCTTCTTCACGATTGCGCGCTTTTTGCAAACCACCCCGCTTCGGAGGGAGGCGGATAAAGAGCACGTCGCCGAAGGTCTGCGTCGGGCAGGGGTGGCGGAGCGTTAGACCACCGCCGGCAAGCGGCGAAGAGTTCTTCCAACGGCTCCGGTTTGCTTCCGTTGGAGAGTTGCTGATTTCGGGCCGAACGCCGGTACCCGTACGGTGCCCGTACACCGTACGGGCACAGCACTCCGAGGTTTGTTTGTAAAGATAACATTTCTCTTGCTTTTTGTTAGGAAATGTGGCATCATGCGCGGCATGATGTCTGATACAAACGCGATCGGTTCAGAACCGTCTCTGTTAGAAATGCCAACTCCACCGGTACCGCCGCCGGAGGATACGCCTGCCGCGCTGGTCAAGCCGCGCCGTAAGCCCGAGCCCGCCTGGAAACGTTACGACCACCTCATCCACGACGGCCCGGCCTATTTTGAAGCACTCCGCAAGGACCGGCTCGCCCAGGCGCGTGCCGAGCGGCAGGAGAAGGTGCGCCGGGCGGCGCTTGCGCTCTTCGCCGCGCGCGGTGTTGCCGCCACTTCGCTTGCGCGCATCGCCTGGCATATGGAGATTTCGCCCGCGAGCCTCCGCCGCGCTTACCCCGACAAAGCGGCCCTGCTTGCCGGCATTCTGGAGGCGCATATCGGCGCGCTGCTCGAGGTCGTGGGCACGGCGCAAGAAGAGGCCGACGCCGCTTCCTTCGCCCCGCGCGCCAAGCTCTCTGCCATGGCCACGGCGGCGCTCCGGTATCTGGCCGGCGAGGGGGTACTCACGGTGCGGATCGCGCCTCAGGCCGAAGCGTTGCTGGAGCCTCTCTCCCGCGCGGCGCTTGCCGGAAAGCGGCGCTGGCTGGTCGCGCTCTTTGCCTCGGCTATCGAGGAAGCGCTGCCCGGGCTCGGAACCCGTTGCGGCGAACCGCCGGCGCGGGCGCTGTTGGCTTTGCTGGAAGCCGCCGCGGGATGGAGCGCAGCCGACCGCGGCTCCGAGGATCTTTCCGCCTACGCGGCCCGCGTCGTGGCCGGGGTGCTCGCCATGGCCAACCCCCCGCCCGAGGACGGTAACGGCAAACCGGAAAAGACAGAAGAGGCGGCCGAAACAGAGACGGAAACAGAGGAAACAGAGACGGAAGAGAGCGTGGCGTCGGCGCCGCCAGCCCCCCAGGGCTCTTTCTTATCTCCAACCGTTCGGCTTTTCGCTACTCCAACGGAAGGCCGACGTAATTCTCGGCCAATGTCGTGGACGCAGCGCGCGAGCTTACCACATAGTCAAGCTCCGCCAGCTGAATGCGTCGTTCAAAAGCGCTGTGCGTTTCAAAACGATGCAAAAGCGAGGTCATCCACCACGAAAAACGTTCCACTTTCCAAATCCGGCGGAGACATGTGTTGGAGTATTCGCCAAGCCGCGTCGAATCGTGCTTGTGGTAATAGCTATCCAGCGCCCGGGCGAAGACGCGCACATCCGCCAGTGCCAGATTCAACCCTTTCGCTCCGGTCGGCGGCACGATATGTGCGGCATCTCCTAACAAGAACAAACGTCCGTACTGCATCGGCTCCGCAACGAAACTGCGCATCGGGGTTACGCTCTTTTGCGTAATCGGCCCCCGCTTTAAGTGCCAATCCTCCCCCCTAACGGCGAAACGCCAAGAGAGTTCTTCCCAAATGCGCTCATCGGACCAGGCTTCCGGATCCTCATCGGGCGCGCATTGCAAATAAAGGCGGCTTCGCTCACGGCCGCGCATGCTGAGCAACGCAAAGCCGCGTTCGTGGTTTGCGTAAATCAGCTCCTCCGAAGACGGAGGAACATCGGCCAAAATGCCGAGCCAGCCGAAAGGATAGGTGCGTTCGTAGATCGCAAGTTCCGCTTTCGGAATACTCTCGCGGCAGACGCCGTGAAACCCGTCGCATCCGGCGATGAAGTCACACTCCAGGGTCTGCTCCTGGCCGTTGTGGCGGAAACGGATGGAGGGATGCTCGCTTTCGAAATCGCAAGGCCGTACATCCGAGGCCTCGAAAAGGATCGTGCCGCCCGCGGCAAGCCTTGCGGCGATGAGATCCCGAACCACGTCGTGCTGGCTGTAAACCATCACGAACTTGCCGGTTAAATCGGCAAAGTCGATGCGATGGGTGCGTTCGCGAAAGCGCAGATTCACGCCGAAATGCTTGAGCCCCTCGGCGTTCATCCGCGCGCCCACGCCGGCCTCTTCCAGCGTGCGCACGGCATCGTATTCCAACACGCCGGCACGGATGCGACCCTCCACATATTGGCGCGAGCGCGCTTCCAGCACCACGTTTTCGATCCCGTGCAAATGCAAAAGCTGCGAAAGCAAAAGCCCCGCCGGCCCAGCGCCGATGATGCCTATTTGGGTACGCATTCCTCCCGCTCCTTAAATCCTTCGATGCCTAATCATTCAGGCATCTTAATGCGCTTGGCCCGGCGCGTCCATGCAACCCCGCCGGCCGGTTTACCCGGCTTCCGGAGGCGGATCGTAAGAAAGCCCCCAGCGCGGCGCATAGAGCCAAAGCCTCGGTGTGTCCGGCGCGGGCGAGAGGAGCAGACTGCCGATATGTTCCACCCCGCCGCGGGTGAAAGCGCGCAGCAAGGCCAGGCGCGTCGCCTCGTCTTCCGCCAGCACCCCTTCCGCACAGTCAAAATGCGCCATACCCAGAAAACGGGCGGCGAAGCCTCCTGTGCGACGCTCCACGAGAAGCACCCCGGCACGTTCGGCACGCCGGGCCGCTCCCGGCCCGCCCGCCTTGGAATAGCCGAAGGGAAAAACCAACCTGCCCCCTTCCGAAAGGCGATCAAGCCAGCGCGGCGCAGGATAGAGTACCGTGCAATTGACGTAAATCCGGCTTACGTCCTCGTGCGGCCAATCGGCGCCGTCGCCGCAGACGACCGTGACATTGGCCCAAGGCGCAAGGCATTTTTGCGCCGCCGCGGCAAGTTCCGGATCCCGCTCGATCGCGGTGACGCGGCCGCTCGCGCCTACGAGTTCGGCCAAAATCGCCGTATAATATCCTGTTCCGGCGCCGATATGGAGGATATGATCGCCCGGTTGCGGGGAAAGGGCGTGCAGGAGCGCGGCGTGCAGCGTGGGGCTTCCGTTAAACAGACCTCTCTCCGGGCGAAGCCCCACTTCGACGTCTTGGTAAATGAAAACCGGGTCGTTCTCGGGCAAACGGTGCGCTTCGCCCATCGGGCGGGCAATGGTCCAGGGCTCGTCCTCGGGAAGAAACTTCTCCCGCGGCACGGCGGCGATGGCCTTTGCCAAGGCAGGGTCGGCCACATTGGCCGCGGCCATGATCTGGCGCGCATAGGCAAGCCGCACCACGCCGAGATTCGGCATGGAGCGCCGCCCGCTTTCTTCTGCTTCGTAGGTCTTCGGCATTACAGAGTCGTTCTCTTATGTCATTATCCCATAACAAAAGGAGCGAAAGGGATGAAGTTGTTTGATCTTTCCGACCGGGTAGCCATCGTCACCGGCGGCAACGGCGGCATCGGCCTCGCCATTGCGCAAGGCTTTGCCGAGGCGGGCGGCAAAATCGCCCTGATCGGGCGTAACGAAAGCAAAGGCGCGGAAGCCCTCGCCTCGCTGGCTACTCCGGAAAAGCTGTTTCTCTCCTTCGACCTCAGCAGTGCCGACGCCTGCCGGCGCATGGTCAATGCCGTTCTGAAGCGGTTCGGCCGGATCGACATTCTGGTCAACAATGCCGGCATCGCCATTCGCAAGGCGCCGCAGGACTATAGCGAACGGGAATGGCATGACGTGCTGGAGACGAACCTCTCCAGCGCGTTTTTTTGTTCGCAAGCCGCGTATCCGGCCATGAAGCAGCAGGGCGGGGGGAAAATCATCAATATCGGCTCGATGATGTCGCTCTTCGGCGCGCCGTTTGCCGTGGCCTATGCAGCGAGCAAAGGCGGCATGGTGCAACTGACGAAGGCATTGGCGACCGCCTGGGCGTTGGACAATATCCAGGTGAACGCGATCCTGCCCGGCTGGATCGACACGGATCTCACCGCGCGCGCACGCGCCGAGGTGCCGGGGCTCAATGAGCAGGTGCTCGCGCGCACGCCGGCCGGGCGCTGGGGCAAACCCCAGGACCTCGCCGGGGCGGCGATCTTTTTGGCCTCCGCCGCATCGGATTTTGTCACCGGCGCGGCCTTTCCGGTCGACGGCGGTTACTCCGCCCGCGCCTGAACCCTCGGAGAGGCGCCCCTTAAGGGATCGGCTCCGCGCGCAGCCGGGCGGCGAAATTTTTGCGGAATTTGGCCAATTTCGGTGCAATCACCACGCGGCAATACCCGGCCTCGGGGTGATGGGCAAAGTAGTTTTGATGGTAGGCCTCGGCCGGATAGAAGGCTTGCAGCGGCACCACCTCGGTGATGATGCTTCCGTCCCAGACGCCGGCGGCCGCGGTCTCGGCGATGATGGCCTCGGCAATCCGGCGCTGCTCCTCGGAATGGGTAAGAATAATGGAGCGGTACTGCGGGCCGATATCGTTGCCCTGGCGGTTCGGCGTGGTCGGATCATGCACGGCGAAGAAAACCCGCAACAGATCGGCATAGGAGATTATGTCGGTATCGAACCGGATTTGCACCACTTCGGCATGGCCGGTCAGGCCGGAGCAGACTTGCTCGTAACTCGGGTTCGGAACGTGGCCGCCCGCATAGCCCGAGACCACGCTTTCCACCCCCTTGAGATTGCGAAACACCGCATCGAGACACCAGAAGCAGCCCCCGCCCAAAGTGGCCAACTCTCCCTTGGTTTCCGTGCTTGCGCTCATGGCCCGATCTCCCTCACTTGCTCTCTTCTTCCTTCATGTGGGTTGCCGCGCGGGATGCGCCACCTCGCGCGCGCGTTCGCCCCCTGCGGGGGGAAGCGCGGCGGCGATCTCGTGGAACAGCCGCGCCGGCAGGCTGCCCCCCGTCACGCCGCGCATCGGCGTGCCGTCGTCATTGCCGAGCCAAATGCCGATCAGCAAACCCTCCGTCTCGCCGATAAACCAGGCGTCGCGGAAATCTTGGGTGGTGCCGGTCTTGCCGGCCACCCGACGCCCGCGAACGGCGGCCGCGCGCCCGGTGCCCTCTTCCACCACGGCGGCAAGCATGCGCGCCATCATCGCCGCGTGCTCGCGGGAAATGACCTGCCGCGGAGCTTTCTGCGAAAGCGGCGTTGCCTTTCCGTCGATATCCAAGGCGGCCAAACCCGTGGGCGTGACCCGCCGCCCGCCGTTGAAAAACGGGGCATAGGCGGCGGTGATTTCCAAAACGCTGACTTCCCCCGTGCCCAGCGCGAGCGACGCATTCTCGGGCAGGGTGCTTTCGATACCCAGCCGATGCGCCACGCGCGCCACCGCCTCCGGCCCGCCCGACTGCAGCAAGAGCCGCACGGCGGCGGTGTTGGCCGATTGCGCCAGCGCTTCCTGCAAACTGACATGCCCGAGATAATGTTTCTCGAAATTCTCGGGCTGCCAGGCGCCGATGCGAAGCGGCGCGTCCAGCACCTGCGCTTCCGGTGTCGCGCCGTGCTCCAGCGCGGTCAGCCAGACGAAGGGCTTGAACGTGGAGCCGGGCTGCCGATGCGCCAAGGTGGCGCGATTAAACGGACTTTGCCGATAGCTGCGCCCCCCCGCCATGGCGCGCACCGCGCCGGAGGCGGCCTCCAAAATCACCACCGCGCCCTGCCCCACCCCGGCCTCCGCCCCCGGCCCCTGCAAGAGCCCGGTGAGCGAATTTTCCACCACCCGCTGCATGCGCAAATCCAACGTGGTGTGGACCAAGGCGTCCTTCCCCGGCGGCAGCACCGGCTGCAGCTCTTCGGCGACCCAATCTGCGAACCAACCGGCCTCAGCCTTGGCGGCCGGCGACGCGAGCGCCATAGCCCCCGCCGCCTGCTTGGCAACCTCGGGGCGGATCGCGCCGACCGCGACCATCGCCGCCAGCACCTGCCGCGCCCGCGCCTTTGCCGCTTCGGGATTGGCCAGCGGATTGAACCGCGAGGGGGCTTTAGGCAAACCGGCCAGCATGGCGGCCTGCCAGAGCACAAGCCGGCGCGCGGAAATGCCGAAATAAAGGCGCGCGGCCGCATCCACCCCCCACGCGCCGGCGCCGAAATAGACGCGATTGAGCCAGATTTCCAGAATTTCGCGCTTGGTGAAATGCTCTTCAAGCCAAAGCGTGAGCAGCAATTCCTGCGCTTTGCGCCGCCACGTGCGCGCCCCGCTCAAGAAGAGGGTTTTGGCGACTTGCTGGGTCAGCGTCGAGCCGCCCTGCACCACATGCCCGGCGAAAAGGTCGGTCCAGGCGGCGCGCGCCACGCCGAGGAGATCGATGCCGTGGTGCCGGTAAAACCGGCGGTCCTCGATCGCCACCACCGCGGCCGGCAAAAACGGCGGCAGTTCCACAAGATGCAAGGGCTCGCCCACGACATCGCCGAAGCTTGCGAAGAGCTGGCCGGAGCGGTCCACCAGGCGGAGGCTCGGGCGACGGGCCGCCTCAAAAGCCTGCTCGGGCCGCGGCAAATCATAAATCAGCCAGAGAAACAGGAGCCCGCCCGCGAAGCCCGCCCAGACCGCGCCGATGACGGCCCAACGCAGCCAGACAAGCCAACGCCAGCGCCGGCGCGCGGGCTGCTGCAGACCGGCGCCCTCGGCAGCTTGCGGCGCGGGGTCGGGGGGACGGAGAAAGAGCGCACGCAGGACCATGCCGCCTTACGTCCGCCCCGGCGCGGGCGCTCCGTTGCCCAAACCGGCCGCAAGGGGCAACATGCTTTGCGCGGAGGAAAGCCTGTGATGCGCGGAATATTTCTGGATGCGGACGACGAAATGGCACGGATTTTCGATGAGGTTCGCAAACCCGACGACCCATCGGTTTGGGTCAATCGGCAGCCGCGGGTGCGGCCTGAGGATTTGCCCGATCTGCTTTCCGGCTATGATTTCGCGTTGGTTGATCACTCTGCCATCCCGCTGGCTCAGCTCGCTTCCTGCCCGAGGCTCAAGCATATCATTTTTCTCGGCACCGGCGCGCGGAGTTACATGGACCCCGAAGCCCTCGCTTCACATGGGATTCGTGTGCATACCATCAAAGGTTACGGCGATACAGCGGTTGCCGAACATACTATTGCCTTGATGTGGGCCGCAGCGCGGGGAATTGCGCGCATGGACCGGGCCGTGCGCGGCGGGGAATGGCTGCGCGTCCCCGGCATGCAATTGACCGGCAAGACGCTGGGTTTGATCGGCTTCGGCGGCATTGCCGCAGAGGTCGCGCGCCTGGCCTTGGGCATCGGCATGCGGGTTCTTGCCTGGAACCGCAGCCCCAAATCCTTCGCGGGCGTGGCGTTCGTGCCGCTGGAGGTGCTGCTTGCCGAAAGCCACGTGGTTTCCTTGCATTTGTTACTCACGGAGGAAACGCGCGGGTTTTTGAACGAAGCACGGATCCGTGCCATGCGCCCGGGGGCGATTTTGGTCAACACCGCGCGCGGGGCGTTGGTGGATGAGGCGGCGATGCTGCGCGCGTTGCAAGACGGCCATTTGCGCCATGC
>JAIMBF010000141.1 GCA_023511585.1 Terriglobia bacterium | reverse complement strand
ATCGGCGAGGGTTTTGCGCACAAGGGCGGCAAAGGATTCGATATAAGACGAATGTGCATACCAACAACAAAGTGTGGTTGTCGGTTTTGCAAGCCCGACGCGCGCGGCAGCCTCATGCCAAGCGGCAAGCGAGCTGCCCGTCGTCGTTGTCGAAAATTGCGGATAAAGCGGAAGCAACAGGATTTGCTGCGGATCGAATGCAAGCACTTGACGTGCCGCCGCATCGCTTAAGGGATGCCAGTATCGCATTGCAATGAAGCATTGCGCCTCAAACTCCGTCAGCGCCTCTGCAAGTGCTTTTGCTTGCCTCTGGGTTAGATCCAAAAGCGGCGATTTTCCGCCAAGCAGCGCATAGTTCTCGCTGGCCTGCTTCACGCGCGCCCGCGCGATCACGCGCCCGAGCAGCGGGCGGACAAAAAAGGGCACCCGTAAAATGGCAGGATCGCAAAAGAGATTGCGGAGGAAAGGCCAAACCGCTTGCAGGGAATCCGGCGCGCCCAGGTTAAACAGCACAATCGCGAGCTTGGGTTTCCGGTTCAGCAAAGAGGAGGAGGACAAGAGAGCGGTTTCCGTCAAGACGGCACGGTTGCCGAGCGCACCAGCCGCACAAGCTCCGCAACATGCTGCGGAGGGGTTTCCGGCAAGACGCCATGGCCAAGATTAAACACATGCGGACGCCCCGAAAAGGCGGCAAGCACCGCAGCCACCTCTTGCGCCAGCGCGCGTTGCCCCACCAAAAGCGCCATGGGATCAAGATTGCCCTGCAACGGCATTTCGGATGAAAGCAAAGGCATAATCACTCCAGGGTCGGCCGTCGTATCCAGCCCCAGTACCTGAATGCCCGCAGTATTTCCATAGCGGACGATGTTCAGGCCCGCCAAACGCGGAAAGCCGATCATCGGGATACCATGAAATTCAGAACGAAATGCCGATGCGATGCGCGCTGTAGGGGCAATGACGTAGTCCGAAAAAAGCCTTGGGGAAAGAAGGCCGGCCGAGCTTTCGAACAGCATCACAGCTTCGGCGCCCGCTTTTACCTGAGCTCTCAGATAGGCGATGGTCGCTTCCGTTAATTGCTCGATAAGCCGCGAGAATTCCTCAGGCCTGCGCCAGGCAAACGCACGGGTTAAGGGAAACCCTTCGGCGGCTTTTCCGTCCACCATATAACACGCAACCGTGAACGGCCCGCCGGCAAAGCCGATCAATGTCGTCTGCGAATCGAGAGAAGAGCGAACACGTTGAATGGTTTCCAAAATAGGAGCGATAGCGGAATCAAGCCGTTTCCAATCCAGACGATCGATATCGGCCGGCTGCAACGGGGGCAGCAAGGGTCCTTCGCCCTCGGCAAATCTGACCGGGTAGCCCAATGCCCATGGCAGCATCAAAATATCGCTAAACAAGATGGCCGCATCGAGCCCGAACCGGCGCACCGGCTGAAGCGTGACCTCGGCGGCCGACTTCGGATCGGTGCAAAGCGCGATGAAGTCTTTGGCCTTGGCTCGCACCGCGCGGTACTCCGGCAAATATCGGCCGGCTTGGCGCATCAGCCAGATCGGGGGCGGAAATACGATTTCCCCGCGCAGAACGCGTAAGAGAGGTTTAACCGCTTGCTTCGGTTCGGTGTTCATACCCTCCCCATAAAAGTTATATCGGAAAAAGCAAGGAATGAAGTGGTTGTTGATCCCTGTGGATAACCGGGTACCACGACATTCTGCCGTTACCGGGCCGGAGATCCACAACAGAATTTTCCCCGAGTTCCATGATCGATAAGGATTTTTCGGATCTGCCCACACAGTCTTACTGCGCGCAATTTCTTATCCTCAAGGAGAACGCGGCGAACACCCTTCCCCGGTTTTCCTTTCGTCCCGGCGCAAAGAGAGCTGACAGCCCGAGTTATCCCCACTATGTTGAAAGCAATGACAACCCAGCGGTTGAACCTTCATCTTGTTTCCGATGCGACGGGCGAGACGCTCAATGCGATCGCGCGGGCGACTGTCTCCCAATTCGAGCATGTTCAGATTATTTATCATCGATGGTCTCTTATTCGCACGCGCGCCCAACTGCACCGCGTGCTGGAGGGGATTCAAGCGGAACCGGGCCCGGTTCTGACCAGCATGATGGATCGCGCGATCCGGGCCGAACTGGACGCATTCTGCCATCGCTCCCGGGTGCCGATTTTGCATGTTCTCGATCCGGTCATCGCGCTTTTGCAAAAAGAACTGGGCGAGCCCGCCGTGGCCCGACCAGGCCGGCAATATGTTTTGGATGCTGATTATTTTCGCCGCATCGATGCCATGCACTTCGTTCTGGCCCATGATGACGGGCAAGCGTTGCAGAGCATCGGGGAGGCTGATGTTTGCCTTGTCGGCGTCTCGCGCTCGTCCAAAACGCCCACGTGCTTTTATCTGGCGAATCGTGGCGTGAAAGCGGCAAATGTGCCTTTGGTGCCCGGTCTTCCCTTGCCCGAAGTGCTGAATAACCCGCCTTTTCCCGTCATCGGCCTGACGCTGGAGCCACGGGCGCTGATCGAAATCCGCCGGCATCGGCTGCGCATGATAGCCGGTTCGACAAGCACGCAAGACACCAGCGGATATATCGATGAGGAAGCGGTCAAGGAGGAGTTGCTTTGGGCCCGCCGGTTGTGCGCGAGCCGCGGCTGGCCCGTGGTGGACGTGACACGACGCTCCATTGAGGAGACCGCTGCAACTGTTCTGCAGTTGCTGGAAGCCTGGCAGAAAAGACGCGCCAAAGCCGCCGCGGGAAAGGAGAAACATGCGTGAGTTTGCAAGCCTCTGACCCGCCGCTGATCTTGGCAAGCGCTTCTTCGGCAAGGCGTGCGGTTTTGGAAGCGGCGGGCCTGGTTTTCGAAACGATGCCGGTTGCTATCGACGAAGCGGAGTTTCAGGCCTCTGCCGGTGCAGAGGGACGGGAGGCAGCGGAGATCGCGCAAATGCTTGCCGAGACCAAGGCCCTACGCGTCTCGCGCCGTCGGCCCGAGGCATTGGTCATCGGCGCCGACCAGATCTTGGTTTGCGAGAACCGTTCTTTTGACAAGCCGGCTAATTTGGCCGCCGCACGCGAACAGCTCCGATTTCTTCGCGGGCGGACGCATGTGCTGGAAACAGCGGTTGCTTGCGCCCGGTCCGGGGAGATTATCTGGCGGCATCGCGCGCGCCCTCGCTTGCGCATGCGAGAGTTTTCCGAGGCTTGGCTTGATCGCTATCTTGAGCTCGAGACGCCGGAGATTTTGAACTGCGTCGGGGCCTATCGAATCGAAGGCCTCGGCGTTCAGCTATTTGATGCGGTCGAGGGCGAGTATGCGGCGATTCTCGGTATTCCGCTTCTCGCTTTGTTGCGTTTTTTGCGCCAGCACGGCGTGCTTCTTACGTAAGCCGGCTTGTGCGGATCTCGTTCCGTATGCCATGCTTTGAGGCATGGACGAGCAAACCCCCCCTTCGGATTTTACCCGGCTTCGGCGCCATCCGGAACGTGCGGCCTATGATCGGGCGGCCATTTACGCCATTTTGGATGCAGCCCTCTTCTGTCATATCGGCTACACCAGGGCGGGTCGGCCGATCGTTACCCCAACCATCCATTGGCGGGAAAACAATCATGTTTATTGGCACGGCAGCAGCGCGAGCCAAATGCTGGAAGCGATTCCGGGAACGGAGATCTGCCTTACGGCAAGCATTTTCGATGGGTTTGTGCTTGCGCGCTCGGGTTTTCATCACTCGGTAAATTATCGTTCGGTGATGTGTTTCGGGCGCCCGGAACTCGTTACCGATCGCGATAGGAAACTTGCGGCGCTTGAGCGATTTATCGAGCATTTCTTTCCGGGCCGATGGCAACACTTGCGGCCGCCAACGGAACAAGAACTGAAGGCCACACGCATTCTTTATATGGAAATCGACGAAGCATCGGCGAAGCTGCGCACCGGTGATCCCAAGGATCCGCCCGAAGATTGGAACTGGCCGGTTTGGGCCGGGGTTTTGCCG